>JAIYCE010000085.1 GCA_027488155.1 Hyphomicrobiales bacterium
CCTTACCGGGGACGCGGACACCGTAGCGCACGCCATCATAACGGGCGAGGTTCGACGAGGCTTCAGCCGGCGCAACGATATAGTAAGCAGGCAAAGCATATTTCGTATGCGGCAGCGAGACTTCGACAATCTCTGCACCCGCAGCACGCAACATATCCGCGCCCTTCTGCCAGAGCGCTTCGATTTCCGCCGACATGCCATCGACGCGATATTCCTTCGGAATGCCGATCTTCATGCCCTTTACGGACGCGCCGATGGCCTTTTCGTAATCAGGCACCGAGCGATCCGCAGAGGTTGAATCCTTTGGGTCGAAACCAGCCATTGAGCGCAATAGAATAGCGTTGTCGCGCACGGTTTTGGCAATTGGACCTGCTTGGTCGAGCGAGGACGCAAATGCGACGATGCCCCAACGCGAGCAACGGCCATAAGTCGGCTTGATGCCGACCGTGCCGGTAAAAGCTGCAGGCTGGCGAATCGAACCGCCCGTATCTGTTGCCGTTGCGCCTAAACAGAGATTGGCCGCAACAGCCGCAGACGAACCGCCCGACGAACCGCCGGGAACGAGCTTCGCGTCGGAGCCCTTCCGCTGCCACGGAGAAACAACAGGACCAAAAGCCGAAGTCTCGTTCGACGAGCCCATCGCAAATTCGTCATTGTTCAGTTTGCCAAGCATCACAGCGCCCTCGCGCCAGAGCTGCGTCGTCACGGTCGATTCATAAGGCGGGATGAAATTGCCAAGAATTTTTGAGCACGCAGTCGTGCGTGTCCCTTCAGTGGCATAGAGATCCTTGATGCCAAGCGGCAAACCTTCGAGCGGTCCCGCCGTGCCTTTCGCGATACGCTCGTCAGAAGCATTTGCCATGGCGAGCGCCTTTTCCGGCGTCTCGAGGACATAGGCGTTGAGCGGACGCGCCTTCTCGACAGCGTCGACAAACGCCTTGGTGATTTCAGTCGAGGATATCTTTTTGGCCGCTACCGCATCGCGCGCTTCAGCCAAAGTCATCTGGGTGAGATCGGTCATCGCGTTTACTCCACGACCTTCGGCACAAGGAAGAACTGATCTTCCGTAAGCGGCGCATTGGCGACGATCTTGTCCGGGTAGTGGCCATCGGTGACCTTGTCCTCGCGCTGGCGCAATTGCATCGGCGTGACGGAGGTCATCGGTTCGACATTCGCCACGTCGACTTCGTTCAACTGCTCGACGAAGGCGAGGATGGCATTCAATTCATTCTGCAAGGGCGCGATCTCGTCTTCGTTGACTGAGATGCGCGCGAGATGCGCAATGCGCCGCACCGTGGCGGAATCGACGGACATACTGGGATCATCCGATCTGTTGGGGTCGCGCGGCCTATAGCAAAGCCGCGCGGAAATGGCGAGTGCGGGGGCCTTTTGGCCCCCGTCGGCGGGTCAAAGCGTGACCGGCATACCTTTTTGCGGCACCACCGCCTGCACTTTACCGCCCAGCGCGGTAACGAAACCATCGGCATTGGGTACGAGCAGCGGGAAGGTGGCGTAATGGCACGGAATCACGGCTTTGGCGGTAAAATAACGGGTCACCGCCATGGCCGCGACCTCGGGTCCCATCGTGAAACGGTCGCCGATCGGGACTAGAAGCACGTCGGGTTTGTGGATCTCGTTGAGGAGCGCCATGTCGCTGAAAATGTCGGTGTCGCCCATGGCATAGACCGTCGGCTGGCCCTTGGCCTTGACGATCAGGCCGTTGGCAGAGCCGAGATCCGTCCCGTGGCCATCCTCGAAGACCGAGGATGAGTGGTCCGCCCGGACTAAAGTGACAGTGAAACCGCCCATATCGACCGTGCCGCCCGTGTTCATCGGCTCAAACTTCTCAAGCCCCTTGGCCGCCATCCACATGCAGAGGTCGTAATTGGTGGCGACCGGCGCTCCCGTGGCCCTCGAGATCGCCACGGCATCGCCGACATGGTCGCCATGGCCGTGCGTCACCAGAATATGGGTGGTTCCGGCCCACGCCTTCGCCGGCTCGCCGTCAAAGGCGGGGTTGCCGGTAAAGAACGGGTCGATCAGGACGGTCTTGCCGTCGAACATCAGTTTGAAGGTCGAATGTCCGTACCAGACGATCTGCATCTCAAAGTCTCCTCGGCGGGGCGCGTTGATCTCTCCACTTTCTAGGGCGTAACGGGTCAGAACGGGAGGGGCATGATGGCACGGCTCTTCCCGAAGCGGCGTAAACCGCGTAGAGCGCGATCATGGCTGTGCCGACGATCACCCTCGATGAGATTGCCGACCTGCCGCGCGGAGCGCGGCTGATGGGCCTTGATCTGGGCACCAAGACAATCGGCCTAGCCATTTCGGATGTGGAGCGTCGGATCGCCTCACCTCTCGAAACAATCCGCCGGACAAAATTCACGACCGACGTTGAGGCCCTTCTGAAACTCGCTGAAAAGCACGGCGTGGCCGTCCTTGTCATCGGTCTTCCGCTTAACATGGATGGCAGTGAGGGTCCGCGCGTTCAGGCCACGAAATCCTTCTCGCGCAACCTCGCGCAGAAGACCGATCTGCCGCAATTCTTCTGGGACGAGCGGCTTTCCACCGCAGCCGTCACCCGCACGTTGCTCGAAGCCGATGCCTCGCGTGCACGGCGTAGCGAACTCGTCGACAAAATGGCGGCCGCCTTCATTCTGCAAGGGGTGATCGATCGCGTCGCGACGCTTCACCGAACCCGCCAGTTGGAGTCCCCCGATGACAATGCATGACGTGCTGGCCGCGCTGGTGCCGGTGTTCCTGATCATTGTGGTCGGCTGGGGTACGAAAGCGCGCGGCATTATCAGCGCAGGGCAATGGGATGGTTTCGAGAAGGTCACCTATTTCATTCTCTTTCCAGCGGTGATCATCGAAACGCTCGTGCGCTCGGATCTGCAGTCGGTGCCTTTTGCGGCTATGGGCGCGTCGCTGGTCGGTGCGATTCTGATGATGAGCGCGCTCCTGATCCTGTTCCGCCAGCCGGTACAGCGTTGGCTTGCGATGAGCGGGCCGTCCTTCACATCGTTGTTTCAAGGCGCAACGCGTTGGAACACTTTTGTCGCATTGTCGATGACGGCAAGCCTTTTCGGCAAGGCGGGAACCACACTCTGCGCCGTTGCCATTGCGGCGATGATCCCGCTGCTTAACGTACTCGCTCTATTCGTTCTGTCGCGTTATGCAGCACCGGCGAAACTCTCGCCACGAGCTTTCATTATCACACTGATCAAAAATCCGTTCATCTGGTCCTGCGCCATCGGTATTGCCATCAACCTCTCTGGATGGAAGCCGACAGGTCCCATCATGACAACAGCGGAGATGATCGGTCGTGCCTCGCTTGCGGGCGGACTTCTCTGCGTCGGAGCGGGGCTGGAAATCGGAAAAATCGCGAAGCCGCATCTCAGCGTGTATGTGTCTTCAGTGCTGAAATTGGCGCTTATGCCACTGATGGCTGTGACGCTCGGCCACCTCTTCGGGCTCGATGCAACAGCGATTGCCGTCGTTGCGATTTGTGCCTCGGTGCCGACAGCGTCGGGCGGTTATGTGCTTGCCCGACAAATGGGCGGCGATGCGCCTTTGATGGCGGAAATGATCACGGTGCAAACGCTGATCGCCATGGCGTCCATGCCGATTGTACTCGCCCTCGCGATCTGAATTCACTCCCTTATACAATCATAGGTTGTATTAATCGGCCCAAGCTAAACGGGTTGAAAAATACAATTTTGTGTCTAATAATAATCGGGAGACAGTTTACGGTTGTATTGTTGCGTTGCGTGTCCCCATCCCTGCCTTGGAAGGGCCCTTCGCATGCAGACCGCCAAAATCATTTCATCGCCGCCCACTACGCCCGCCTTTTCCCGCGTTACCGCGCAATCGGCTGCAGCTACCGCGCGCCGCGCGAAGCGGGTTGCCGCGCTTGCCCATCTCGGGCCCGAACTTGAAGCGCTGACACAAGAAGCAAAAGATTCGGGGCTCGGGCTGATCGGCTATTTCCTCGATATGGCGATCTACGAAATCAAGCGCGAGCAGGAGACGCTCGCAAACAAACCCTAATCACCGCAATGAGACCAAACCCGATCCGTGCCTTTCGATCCGCCCCGCGAGATCGAGGTCGACGAGGGTAGCGTTGACGGTCGCCGGACTCAGTCCAGACAAGCGGACGAGTGCGTCGACGGGTACGGGCGACGGCCCCATGAGCGCCGTCAGAACCGCCGCCGGATCTCTCCTCTCCGGCGGCGGTTCGTCTTGGGCGGGCACGTCGAGAAGCGTGGCTTCCTTTTCGGCAAAAGCCGGTTCATCGCCAGCAAACAATTCGAGTTCATCCCAGAGCGGCTGCGGCTCGCGGCTATAAGGATCTTCATCGACGCCTTCAGGCGGCGGCTCGCGCCCGATCAGTGGCTCGACAACACGCACGATATCTTCCGCTGAGGTGGCGAGGTTCGCGCCGTCGCGCAAGAGATCGTTTGCGCCTTCAGCGCGCGGGTCGAGCGGAGAACCCGGCACGGCAAACACTTCACGCCCCTGTTCCAAGGCAAAACGCGTTGTGATGAGAGAGCCTGAGCGGCGCGCCGCTTCCACAACGACGACGCCCAGCGCAAGGCCGGAGACGATGCGGTTGCGGCGTGGGAAATCGCGGCTGCGCGGCTCCCAACCCAAAGGCATTTCGGAGATGAGGCATCCTTCCACCGCCAGGCGCTCGGCAAGGGCACGATTCTCAGAGGGATAGATGTGATCGAGACCGCCTGCGAAAACGGCGATCGTACCGGTCGGAAGCGCGGCGATGTGGGCTTTCGTATCGATGCCACGGGCCAAACCCGAAACAATGATGAAACCTGCGCGACCCAAATCGGCTGAGAGGCGCTCGGCCATCAGAAGGCCAGTCGCCGATGCGTTGCGCGCACCCACCATGGCGAGCGATGGACGAGATGCCAATTCAGTCCGCCCCTGCATACAGATGACGGGCGGTGCTGCAGGGATTGCAGCGAGACGGCGGGGATAGTCCGGTTCGCCCATCGCGACAAAGACCGCACCCAATTTCGTTGCGCGTTGGATCTCACGCTCGATTTCGCCGCGCGCGGGAATGCGGATCGTCTTACCGCGTTCGGCGAGCAGAGCCGGCAATGCTTCGAGTGCGTTCGACGCACCGCCAAAACGATTTACGAGGGAGCGGAAGGTGAGAGGCCCGACACTTTCAGAACGGATCAGGCGCAGCCAATCGATCCGTTGCTCATCGGTGAGACGCTGACCCGTGGCGCGTCCCGTCTCCGTCATGAGCTGCCGATCTTGCCTTCCGTGCCAGCGCGCAGACGCTGAATGTTTTGCGCATGCTTCCAAAAGAGAAGCACAGTGAGAACGACGAAGAGCATCGCCGCTGCATGATCGCCCGCCGCGTAAAGACCAATCGGCGTGCAAGCGCTCGCTACCAGCGCCGACAAGGACGAATAGCGCGTGAGATAGGCGACACCGAGCCAAATGCCACAAAAACCGAGTGCCGCCGGCCAAGCGAGCCCGAGCAAAACGCCGATATAGGTGGCGACGCCTTTGCCGCCTTTGAACTTCAACCACACCGGAAACAAATGCCCAAGAAAAGCGAAGAGACCTGCCACGAGTCCCGCCTCATAGCCGCCGAAGGCCTTGGCGAATATGACCGCGACGGTGCCTTTGAGGGCATCGCCCAAAAGGGTCAGAGCCGCGAGCTTCTTGTTGCCCGTGCGTAGCACATTGGTCGCGCCGATATTGCCCGACCCGATCGTGCGGATGTCCTGCGTACCCGCCATTTTGGTGAGAACAAGTCCGAAAGGAATCGAGCCCATGAGATAACCGAAGACGGTAGCAGCGATGAGAATGGACAGCGACATTGGCGCGACCTTCACTCCTTCATTGGAAACGGGACGGAGCGATCCGTCACACCGTCCAATCAGACAGTATCTTGAGAGTAGATGATTTCACCGCCGACAATCGTGACGTGTACACGGCCTTGCAGCCTTGCACCCTCGAACGGCGTGTTGTGGCATTTCGAATGAAGGCTTTCGGCATCGAGCACGAAAGGCTCGTCGGGATCGAATAGGATAAGGTCGGCAGGTGCACCTTCAGCGAGCTGTCCCTGTTCGAGTTTCAACAGCGTCGCGGGCGTCGTGCTCATGGCTTGCAAAAGGCGCGGCAGCGTTACATCGCCATTGTGAACGAGGCGCAAGCCAGCGGCGAGCATCGTCTCAAGGCCGATTGCGCCCGGTGCAGCTTCTGCGAAGGGTTGGCGCTTAACTTCGACGTCCTGCGGATCGTGATCCGATACGATCACATCGATCACGCCGCGCGCGAGCGCATCGACAAGCACAACACGCTCATCCTCATGCCGCAAAGGGGGATTGAGTTTGAGGAACGTACGGTAATCGCCAATGTCGTTTTCGTTCAGCGTGAGATGATTGATCGACACGCCGCAGGAGACGGATAAGCCATCCTTCTTCGCCTGCTCGATCAGGCGCACGGATTCTTCGCAGGAAATCATGGCGGCGTGGTAGCGCGCACCCGTCAGACGCACGAGACGTAGATCGCGTTCGAGCATAATCGTTTCAGCTTCGCGCGGAATTCCGATGAGACCGAGGCGCGTCGACAATTCGCCTTCATTCATCACGCCCTCGCCCGCAAGATCGCGGTCGCGCGGAAAATGCATGATGAGCACGCCCAATTCCTTGGCATACACAAGCAGGCGGCGGAACACTTGCGCATTACGGATCGAATGCGAACCATCCGTGAAGGCCACTGCACCCGCATCGGAGAGCAGCGACAATTCGGCAATTTCCTTGCCTTCAAGTCCCTTCGTCAAAGCCGCTGTCGGCAGGATGCGGACCTTCGCCGTGTCGCGGGCGCGACGCATGATAAAATCGACCACCGCCGGATCGTCAACGGGCGGATTTGTTTCAGGCATACAGAGCACACTTGTGACACCACCGATCGCAGCAGCCTGCGATGCAGAAGCGAGCGTCTCGCGATATTCGGCCCCCGGCTCGCCAATAAAGGCGCGCATGTCGATAAGTCCCGGTGCAAGCACGCGGCCTTGGGCGTCGATTGTGCGATCGGCTTTGGCTGCGACGATCCCGAGTTTGGCGATGCGGCCATGCTCGATGAGACAATCGCCCTTCGTTTCTCCGCCTGTGGCGGGATCGATCAGGCGGGCATTGCGGATGAGGAGCGAGGTCATCGGATCATCCGTTCGGCAAATGGGAGGCGAGCGCTTCGAGAACGGCCATGCGGACGGCGACACCCATCTCGACCTGTTCGCGGATCAAGGACTGGGCGCCATCGGCAATATCGGAGGCGATCTCGACGCCGCGGTTCATCGGCCCGGGATGCATCACGAGCGCGTCGGGTTTGGCGAAAGCGAGTTTTTCTGCATCCAGCCCGTAGCGGCGGAAATACTCGCGTACGGAGGGAACGAAGGCGCCATGCATGCGCTCGCGCTGGAGGCGCAGCATCATCACGATGTCGGCGTCACGCAGGCCTTCCTTCATATTGGTGAAGACTGTGACGCCCATACGTTCAATGCCCGGCGGGATTAGGGTGGCCGGACCGACGACACGGACCTCAGCACCCAAGGCGTTGAGCAGAATGATGTTCGAGCGAGCGACGCGGGAATGCAGGATGTCGCCGCAGATGGCGACGACGAGGCCGCGGATCTTGCCCTTGTTACGACGGATGGTGAGCGCGTCGAGCAGCGCTTGGGTCGGATGCTCATGAGCGCCATCGCCCGCATTGATGACCGAGCAATCGACTTTGCGGGCAAGGAGATTGACCGCGCCTGCTGCATGATGGCGGACGACAATCAAATCGGGCCGCATCGCATTCAAAGTCATAGCCGTGTCGATCAGGGTCTCGCCCTTTTTGATCGAGGATGAGCTGACCGACATATTCATGACGTCGGCCCCGAGCCGCTTGCCAGCAAGCTCAAAGGAAGCCTGTGTGCGGGTGGATGCTTCGAAGAACAGGTTGATCTGTGTCCGGCCCCGCAGGGTCGCCTTCTTCTTCTCGACCTGACGAGAGACGGCGACGGCCTCCTCCGAAAGACCCAAAAGGACCTCGATATCGCCGGGCGATAGGCCCTCGATGCCAAGAAGATGGCGGTGCGGAAAAAGGGGGGTGCCAGAAGCGCTCATTAAAGTGAGGGCTATAGGTGGAATCGCGTGAGGCGGCAAGGACAGGTTGGCGGGAGGCACCCCGTCATTTCACAGCATCGGCCGCTCACGCGGATAGGCTGTGACGAAACGAAAGGCGCCGTCGGCTTCAATCCACACGGTGCGAACACAATATGCACCTCCCTTTGGGGTCTGTGGTAAGGCACACTCAAAGATGATTTTTCGGCCATAGCCATGGCGGTGGATTTCATCGGTAAGTCGGGACGCTGAAACGGCGTGAGCAATCAATGCTCGCCTTAAGCCTTAGGGATCAGCAACCGAAAACCCTAAAGCTTGAAAGAAAGCCGCTTGCCCCCGCGCCTCGGTTGAGCCCGAAGAGTTCAGCAGGTAGCGCGTTATCTTGTTGTCATCGATGGTGAAGCGCAAAATAGTCAGTGAAGGTCTTGGCCCAAAACTGTCACAACCGCCGGTTGCGGGGACAGAAACTCGAACTCAAACGCCAAGCCGTCTGGATGACACCAGACAATCACGCCACGGGTCCCAACCGGATAAACGATCCCATCCTTGCTGATTGAACGCGCAAGATGAACCTCATCCAATTCGACGAGGAGGCGGTTCAGGCGAGATGGGTTGATCGTCTTGAGCATCGGATTTGTACCCGGCTACGCTACATTGGACCTACCGCATCGTCATATCGGAGACAATTGGCTCTGTGACGTACTGCTTGAAGAAAAAATTTTGAACCGCCCCGGAAGTCAGCTCCTTATTTGAATCAAATAATAACCATAATTAATTGATTTATATGTATTTTTATTGAATTGATTACCCCTATCTTCACGCTGTTTGTAAGCCCTAAATGGGTTATCGCAAACGCTGCTCTATCGTGCTCCAAGCCCTACCCCCCATTTGACAGCCGCCCCTGACCTCCGCCATTGATCGCGACTTCCGAAAGGCGAGGCCCTGTTCAGCTAGGCCTGTGCCGACCCATTCTTGAGGTTTTTCCATGAAGCTCGTGATCGTCGAATCTCCGGCCAAGGCCAAGACGATCAATAAATATCTAGGCTCCGACTATGAGGTCGTGGCCTCGTTCGGACATATTCGCGACCTTCCGGCCAAGGATGGCTCGGTCGACCCCGCCGACGATTTCGCGATGAAGTGGGAGGTCGACCCGAAGGCTTCCAAGCGCGTCTCCGAGATCGCCGCGTCCGTCAAATCCGCTGACCGCCTGATCCTCGCGACCGACCCTGATCGCGAAGGGGAAGCCATCTCGTGGCACATTCTCGAAGCACTCAAGGCGCGACGTGCCATCAAGGATACCCCCGTCGAGCGCGTGACTTTCAACGCCATCACCAAAGATGCCATCAAGGAAGCGATGGCCCGCCCCCGTCAGATCGATCAGGCGCTGGTCGATGCCTATCTGGCGCGACGGGCTCTCGACTACCTGGTCGGCTTCAACCTGTCCCCGGTCCTGTGGCGCAAACTCCCGGGTGCCCGGTCCGCCGGTCGCGTCCAATCCGTCGCTTTGCGTCTGGTCTGCGACCGCGAGCGCGAGATCGAGACCTTCGTGGCGCGCGAGTATTGGTCGATCATTGCCCATATGAAGACGGCGGCAGGTGCGGCCTTCACAGCGCGCCTTGTCGGCGCCGATGGCAAGAAGATCACCCGGCTCGACATCGGCACGGGAGCAGAGGCGGAAGGATTCAAGAAGTCGCTTCTGGAGGCGGCCTACAGGGTCCGTTCGGTCGAGGCCAAACCGACCAAGCGCCACCCCTCCCCGCCCTTCACCACATCGACGCTCCAGCAGGAGGCCAGCCGCAAGCTCGGCTATGCGCCGGCCCGGACCATGCAGCTCGCCCAGCGCCTATATGAAGGCGTCGAGCTTGGCGGCGAAACGGTCGGCCTTATCACTTATATGCGGACCGATGGCGTCGACATGGCCCCGGAAGCGATTGCCTCGGCGCGCCGGGTGATCGGCAAGGAATATGGCGATGCCTATGTGCCGCAGGCACCGCGTCGCTATCAGTCGAAAGCCAAGAATGCGCAGGAGGCGCATGAGGCAATCCGGCCGACCGATCTTGGCCGTTTGCCGCGCGAGGTCGCCCGCTATGTCGATTCCGAACAGGCCAAGCTTTATGAGCTGATTTGGATCCGCACGCTTGCGAGCCAGATGGAATCGGCCGAACTCGAGCGCACCACAGTCGACATCGAAGCCAAGGCCGGTGCACGCACGCTCGATTTGCGTGCAACGGGGCAAGTGGTGAAGTTCGACGGCTTCTTGCGGCTTTATCAGGAAGACCGTGACGATCCAGTCGTCGGCGAAGATGACGAGGAAGGCCGCCTGCCGCCGATGAAACAGGGCGAACCTGTTTCCCGTGAAAAGCTCGACGTGACACAGCATTTCACCGAACCGCCGCCGCGCTATTCGGAAGCCTCACTCGTCAAAAAAATGGAAGAACTCGGCATCGGCCGTCCATCGACTTATGCCTCGATCTTGGCCGTGCTGCGCGACCGCGATTATGTGCGGCTCGACAAGAAGAAACTCGTGCCCTCGGACAAGGGCATGTTGGTAACGGCGTTCCTTGAAAGCTTTTTCACACGCTATGTGGAGTTCGATTTCACGGCAGCGCTCGAAGAAGACCTTGACCGCGTCTCCAACAGCGAAATCGATTGGAAGACACTGCTGCGCCGCTTTTGGGAAGAATTCTCAGCATCGATCGACGGTACCAAGGAATTGCGGACGACGCAGGTCCTCGATTCTCTTAACGAGATCATGGGCCCGCACGTTTTCCCGCAGAAAGCCGATGGCGGCGATCCGCGCGGTTGCCCAAAATGCAATGCCGGCCAACTCTCGCTGAAGCTGGGCAAATTCGGCGCATTCATCGGATGCTCGAATTATCCGGAATGCAATTTCACGCGCCAGCTTTCGGCGACAGAGGCCGAGGGTCCGCGCGTGCTCGGCGAAGATCCCGAGACCAACGCCGAAATCAGCGTGCGCGATGGCCGTTATGGCCCCTATGTGCAGCGCGGCGATGGCAAAGAACGCAAAATGTCGTCCTTGCCGAAAGGTGTTGTGCCCGATCAGGTCGATCTTGAGATGGCACTCGCGCTGCTCTCTTTGCCGCGCGAGGTGGCGAAGCATCCCGAAACGGGCGACCCCATCAAAGCGGGGATCGGACGGTTCGGACCTTACGTCCAGCACGCCAAGGTCTATGCAAGCCTTGCCAAGGATGATGACGTCCTCACCATCGGTCCCAACCGAGCGATCGACCTGATCATCGCCAAGGAAACCGGTGCGGGCCGAGGCGGCGGCGGGCGCGGCGCGCCTGCGGGCCGTGCGCTCGGCGAACACCCCGATGGCGGCCCCGTCACCGTCCATGCCGGCAAGTATGGCCCCTATGTGAAGCATGGCTCAGTCAATGCCACGCTGCCGAAGTCGATTTCGCCAGAAACAGTGACGCTCGAAGACGCGATCCCGCTGCTCGCAGCGCGCGCCGAGGCATCCGGCAAGAAGAAGAGTGGCGCCAAAAAGGCCCCCACGAAAAAGGCCCCGGCCAAAAAGGCGGCGGCGAAGAAAGCCCCCGCCAAGAAGGCCGAGACAACCGCTAAAAAGCCGGCAACCAAAAAGACGGCGACTGGCGCAGCCAAGAAACCGGCTTCGAAGAAGGCAGCGGCGAGCGAATAGCTCGCCCGCGCCTCCCTCCATGGCAATTCGACCCCGGGCATGCCACATAAGGGCAATGATCCTATTCCCTGCCCGGTGAGCCATGGCGAAGGCTCCGCACGACATGCAAGGCGCTGAAGGCCTCCCCACCAAGGAGGCCATTCTCGATTTCATCCGCTCCGAACCTGGCGAGGTTGGGAAGCGCGAAATTGCGCGCGCCTTTGGCATCAAGGGTGGCGCACGGCTCGCGTTGAAGCGATTGCTGCGCGAGATGGAAGATGCTGGCCTTCTCGGCCGCAAGGGCAAAGCGCTCAACAAGCCCGGCACACTGCCGCCCGTCGTGCTCGCAGAAATCACGCTGCGCGACCGCGATGGCGACCTTCTCGCCGTCCCTGTCGAATGGGACGAGCCGTCCTTCGGCAAAGCGCCGCGCATTCATGTGTTCTTGCCGAAGCGCCCGAAGCCGGGCTTGAAAATTCCCGGATACGGCGATCGAGTCCTTTTGCGCGTGGAGCAAGACAAGCAGGGCGAATACGCAGCCCGCATCATCAAGCTGCTCGACAAAACCGACCAGCAAGTGCTCGGCGTGTTTCGTACAAGCAAGGATGGCGGTGGCCGCATCGTGCCGATCGACAAGAAAGCGCAGGGGCGCGAATTGTCGATCCGTCCCGGCGATGAGAATGGCGCGAAGGATGGCGATCTCGTCTCGGTTGTTCCTGCTTCACGCAGCCGTTTCGGTTTGGAAATGGCGCGCGTTAAAGAGCGGCTGGGTTCGGTCAAATCGGAAAAGGCCATCAGCCTGATCGCGATTTACGCGCACAACATTCCGAACGAGTTTTCGGCGGCTGTGATCAAAGAAGCCGAAAGCGCACAGCCTGCGACAATGCAAGGGCGCGAGGATTGGCGCACGTTGCCGCTCATCACGATCGATCCGGCGGATGCGAAGGACCACGATGACGCGGTCCACGCCGCGCTCGACGATAATCCCGAAAACAAGGGCGGCTTTATCGTCAATGTCGCGATTGCCGATGTGGCAGCTTATGTGCGGCCGGGCTCTTCGCTCGACCGCGAGGCTGTGACGCGCGGTAATTCGGTCTATTTCCCCGATCGCGTCGTGCCGATGCTGCCAGAACGCATTTCGAACAATCTATGTTCGCTGCGACCATTGGAAGATCGCCCTGCACTCGCCGTACGGATGATCCTCAATGCCGAAGGCAAAAAGATTTCACATAGCTTTCATCGCGTGATGATGCGTTCGGCAGCCAAGCTTGCTTATCCACAAGCGCAAGCGGCCATCGAAGGACGTACGGACGATGTGACAGCGCCGTTGCTCGACAGCGTGCTGAAGCCTTTGTGGGAGGCTTACCATGCAGCGCGACGCGCGCGTGACATCCGTCAGCCGCTTGATCTCGATCTGCCCGAGCGCAAAATTATTCTGAAGCCCGATGGCACTGTGGACCGCGTATTGGTGCCTGAACGGCTCGATGCGCATCGCCTGATCGAAGAATTCATGATTCTGGCGAATGTCGCCGCTGCTGAGACACTCGAAAAACATCGTAGTGCGCTTCTTTACCGCGTACATGACGAACCATCCGTCGAAAAGATGCGGGTGCTATCCGAAGTGTTAGCCTCCATTGGCATCAAGATCGGTTCGCAAGGCGCACTGACGCCAGAATTGTTCAATCGTATTCTGGCGAAGGTAGAAGGCTCCGAGCATCAGCTGTTCGTCAACGAGATCGTGCTGCGCTCGCAGGCACAAGCGCAATATGCTGCCGACAATCTCGGGCATTTCGGTTTGAATTTGCGCCGCTATGCGCATTTCACCTCGCCCATCCGGCGCTATGCCGATTTGATCGTGCATCGCGCGATCATCCGCGCACTCAAGCTCGGGCCAGATGGGTTGCCTGACTCTGTGTTGCCGGAATTGCCGGAAATCGCCGCCAAGATTTCGGCCGCCGAGCGGCGTGCCATGGCAGCCGAGCGCGAAACCATCGACCGTTTGATTGCGCACCATCTTGTCGACAAGATTGGCGCGTCATTCGAAGGCAAGGTTGCAGGCGTCACGAAATCGGGCCTATTCGTAAAATTGAGAGACACAGGCGCTGACGGTTTTGTTCCCGCCTCAACCATCGGTGCAGATTTCTACCGTTACGATGAGCCGACCCATTCGTTGATCGGCGAGCGCACAGGCGAGACGTTCCGCTTGGGCGATCCCGTCACGGTGAAACTCGTCGAGGCGGCACCGATTGCCGGCGCGTTACGTTTTGAAATTCTATCGGAAGGCCGCAAAGGCACGCCCCGCGGCAAGCGTGGGCGCGAGCCACGCGGTGCGGACAAGGGAAGCCGCAGGCCGGGACCGGCCAAAGCGAGGAGCAAAAAGCGATGAGCGCCTATGAATTCACCGCCGATGGCGTGGCACCGGAAAAACGCGATCGCTGGGAGGCGATGAAGCGGGGTTTTCGCGGTCGCTGTCCGCATTGCGGACAGGGCAAACTCTTCCAAAAATACTTGAAGACCGTCGATCGCTGCGCGATCTGCGGCGAGGAATTTCATCATCATCGCGCCGACGATCTGCCCGCTTACGTCGTCATCTTTCTTGTGGGCCATCTTGTTGTGGCGGGCCTAATGTCTGCCGAACAACATTCCGAATGGCCGATTGTGGTGCATGCGATCTTGTGGCCGGCTCTAACGGTTGTGCTGTCGCTGGCCCTGATCCAACCCGTCAAAGGCGCGATTGTCGGCCTGCAATGGGCGATGCGGATGCATGGCTTTGGCGGCAAGGCGCATGAGGAAAATGCGCATGAGACCGGGACGCGCGAAGGATGAGTGCTGCTACAGAATTGACTAAGCGCATGACGGATGCCGAGCGCGAACGGCGCTGGCCGACGATCAAGCCGAAAGATGCCGCGACTCTGATCCTGATTGACCGCGACGGCGCGAAGCCGAAAGTGCTGATGGGCAAGCGTCATCCCGGCCACAAATTCATGCCGGGCAAATTCGTTTTTCCGGGCGGACGCATCGAGAGTGATGACCGCAAGATGAGCGCTTCGGGCGCGCTTCACCCTGTCGTCGAAGAAAAGCTGCTGAAGCGGGTACAGCGCCCCACCCTATCGCGTGCACGCGCCCTTGGGCTTGCCGCCATTCGCGAAACCTTCGAGGAAACCGGATTGATGATCGGCACACGCGAATATGGCGCGCCCGATGTGGTGCCTGACGGGCCGTGGGCTGCATTCAGAGAGGCGGGCGTGTTCCCCGATCTTGAGGCTTTGCATTTCATCGCGCGCGCGATCACGCCACCGAAACGGCCCAAACGTTTTGATGCGCGCTTCTTCGCGGTCGATGCCACCGCGATTGCCCACAAGGTCGAGGGCATTGTCGGAGCCGACTCGGAATTGGTGGAGCTCGTCTGGATTCCGATTGAGGAAGCCAAGACGCTCGATCTGCCGACGATCACCACAGTGGTGATCGATGAATTGCAGCAGCGGATCGATGCAGGGATGAACCACCGCCTGCCGGTGCCGTTCTATTACGAAGTGCGGAAAGAGTTTCAGCGCGAAGAGTTGTGAGCCCTGACGACAGCCGCTGCCAACCGGCTGACGCGGCCGGGACGACCCAAGACAGGGATTCACCGGTACCCTACCCCTTTCCCATTGACTTTCGAGCGGGGCTGAGTAGTTTCCGCGCCATGACGGCCGGCGGCGACGCCGGCCCCCTTCTTTTTGACCCCTAAGGGACGCGGCCCGGCCGCCATCCCGGCGAGAGGACCACCGCCATGGCGAAGGCCACAACCATTAAGATCAAGCTCGTGTCCTCGGCCGACACCGGTTTCTTCTACGTGACGAAGAAGAACTCCCGCACGATGACCGATAAGCTCGTAAAGAAGAAGTACGACCCGGTCGCGAAGAAGCACGTCGAATTTCGCGAATCGAAGATCAAGTAAGCATTTCAAGCACTTGAATGCATTCGAAACCGCCCTCCGGGGCGGTTTTTTGTTGGCCGTCGCCCGGTGGGCCGAGAACAGCCCCTGACATGAAAAGGCCGGCCGCTCCGAGGCGGAAGAGGCTTCCTGCCAAGGCGCGACCGGCCCAACCCCACGGACCCAGGAGATGCGGCGGACCTGAGCAACTCCGTGAGGGATCTGAACTGAGGCCCTCACTCTAGGTGCGGGCCTCAGCGGTGTAAACGCCCCTTAGGCGATCTGTCGGGCCGCAGACGGCGTGTCCACACGGGAATCGGCGGCGCGGACCACTCGGTCCCGCCCCATGCTCTTGGCCGCGTAAAGGGCGGCATCCGCGCGCGCGATCAGCCCGTCCATCGTCTCGCCCGGGATCAGCTCAGCAATGCCTATCGAGACCGTGACGGGGACGGCGCGACCTGTCTGCGGCACTTGCATCGGCACGGCGGCAACGAGTTGACGGATCCGTTCGGCAGCGCGCTCGACGGCCTCGATGCCGGTGTCCTGCATGAGGACGGCAAATTCCTCGCCGCCGAGCCGCGCGACCAGATGTTCGCCACGAATAGCGGATGAAATGCGTTGAGCAAATTCGCTTAACACGGCATCGCCGCCCTGATGACCATAGGTATCGTTGATCGATTTGAAGCGGTCGAGATCGAGCATCATCAGAGCAAGCGGGCGGCGCTGGCGCACGGCTTCGGTGAGCAGCGTCGCGGCATGTGCATCGAAATAGCGACGGTTCGAAAGTCCGGTTAGAGGATCGCGTACAGACAATTCGAGACTCGTCTGCAACGTGTCGCGCAGACGGTCGGAATAGCGCTTACGGCGCAATTGAGTGCGTACACGCGCCAGCAACTCATTCCGGTCAATCGGGCGCATGAGATAATCGTTCACGCCAAGGTCGAGCGCGCGCAGAATGCGGCCCCTATCATGCGGCTCGGCAATGGCGAGCAGTGCGAGCTGGCGGGTGCGCTCAAGCGAACGCACTTGACTGAGCAGACGCAAGCCATCGGCATCTTTGAAATCGAGACTGGCGATCACCATGTCGTAATCGTTCTGGGCAGCGGTAAAAACCGCCTTTTGCGGATCACGCTCGACGCTCACCACATGGTGGGGTGCCAACGTTTGGCGCAGTCTTTCAAGTGCCGGTGCGCGATCGTCGACGAGCAAAATGCGCCCGCCTTTACCATCATCGCGCGCGGCTTGTGCAAAGGGATCGGCGGTTCCAAGCCCACGCGATGTAACAAGCCGGGCGCGTAATTCGTCGGTCACGGCCTTCAGGCGCAACAGGCTGCGTACGCGTGCGAACAGAGCCGTTTCGTCGATTGGCTTCGTGAGGAAATCATCGGCGCCAGCATCGAGCCCGCGCACGCGATCGGCCGGTTGATCGAGCGCAGTAACCAGGACGACGGGTAGATGCGCGGTGGTCGCACCGGCCTTCAACAGGCGGCACAATTCATAGCCATCCATGCCCGGCATCATCACATCGCTGATGACGAGATCGCATTGGTTTTTTTCAGCGAAAGTGAGGGCATCGGCCCCATTCAACGCGGTGAGGACCTCGAAATACTCGGCTCCCAATCGCGCTTCCAGCAATTTCACATTCGCAATATGATCGTCGACAACCAAAATCCGGGCGGTCACGCAATCCTCATTCAGGTATCGCCGATATAAGTCCTCACCGTTTCGACGAATTTCGAGACGGAAATCGGCTTTGACAAATAGGCTTCGCAACCCTTGGAGCGGATGCGCTCCTCATCGCCCTTCATGGCAAACGCCGTGATGGCAATGATCGGGATATGCCGGATCTCGTCATCGGACTTGATCCACGCTGTCACGTCCTCGCCCGAGACTTCCGGCAATTGGATGTCCATGAGGATGAGGTCGGGCCGGTGTTGGCGTGCCAATTCGATCGCTTCGACACCCGAAGCGGTCTTCAGGGTGCGATAACCATGCGCCTCCAGCAGATCGTTGAACAATTTCATGTTCAACTCATTGTCTTCGACGATAAGCACCGATTTCGCCATGCGAATACCCTGATACGCTTGTTCACGCCCGTTCCCAGCCACTCGCGACCGGTCCGGCAATTGGTTATAACGCCGAACTCCTTTCCGAAACACAAACCCGGCTTGGAAAAAACGGAGGCAATCATGATGAGGTCCGAACGCGGCCAGAACGGCCGGGCCGATGCGGAAGACATCGCGATCAAGGCCCTGATGCATCTCGTGGGCGATGCCGACGCGCTGGGCCAGTTTCTCGCCGAGACCGGTCTGAGCCCGGAAACCATCCGTCAAGCCGCTTCAGACCCTGCTTTCCTGCTCGCGGTGCTGGATTTCGTTCTGGCCGACGAAAGCCGCCTGATGGCCTTTGCCGCTCATGAAGCGCTCGATCCCGCAACCATCGGCAAGGCGGCTAATCGTCTGAGACCTGCCGGCCATGACGGTCTACGCGAAGGCTGAGCATGGCCGCGCTCTGCCGCGATTGTCTGACATGGGCCGATCCCGGACCGCGGCGGCGGTGCCCGACCTGCTTTTCGCCGCGCCTACTCGATCATCCCGAGCGGGATGAATTGTCGCTCGCCCATATTGATTGCGATGCTTTCTACGCCGCGGTCGAGAAGCGCGACAATCCCGCGCTTGCCGACAAGCCCGTGATTATTGGGGGCGGCACGCGTGGCGTCGTCTCGACAGCGTGTTATGTCGCGCGCATTCATGGCGTGCGTTCAGCTATGCCGATGTTCAAGGCGCTTGAGCTTTGCCCGCATGCGGTCGTCGTCCGCCCAGACATGGCGAAATATGCCGAGGTTGGCCATCAGATTCGCACCATGATGCTCGATCTGACTCCACTCGTGGAACCCGTCTCCATTGATGAGGCCTTCCTCGATCTTTCCGGCACCGAGAAGCTGCATGGTGCACCGCCTGCTTTTGTTTTGGCGCGTTTTGCCAAGCGGGTGGAGGCCGAGATTGGCGTGTCCGTTTCGGTGGGTCTGTCTTATGCAAAATTTCTCGCAAAGCTGGCTTCGGATGCCGAGAAGCCGCGCGGATTTTCCATCATTGGCCGCAAGGAAGTGATGGCGCGGCTTGCGCCACTTGCTGTGGGCGCGCTGCCGGGCATTGGCAAGGTCAGTGCCGAACGCTTCTCTGCCATGGGCTATCGTACCATCGCCGATATTCAGCGCGTCGAGCAGAGTTTCCTCGCCCGCCAATTCGGCGAGGACGGATTCCGCCTGTGGCGGCTCGCCCATGGCATCGACGACCGACGTGTTGAGCCGGAGCGCGATGCCAAAAGCGTTTCGGCTGAAACAACATTTGCGACCGACATCGCCGACGAGGACACCTTGCTGCCGGTGCTGATGGAACTGTGCGAAAAAGTCGGGCGCCGCTTGCGCCAATCTGAGATTGCAGGCCGCACCGTCGTTCTAAAGTTAAAGACCAAGGATTTCAAAAGCCGCACACGCAACCAGACATTACCCGAACCGACGCGGCGGGCAGCTAAACTCTATGAGATTGGCCGCGAGCTTTTATTGCGTGAATTGGATGGCACGCGATTTCGCCTTTTGGGCATCGGCGTGTCCGACCTATACGATTCAGACGACGCGGACCAAGGCGATCTTGTCGACACGAAAGCCAAGCGCGGAGCCGAGCTTGAAGAGGCGATGGATCGGCTGCGTGCCAAATTCGGTGGGCAGGCAGTGACCCGCGCCCTCATCATGCGCGCGCCCGACGATGACGAAGAGGAGGATGAGGCGAGCGATTGATCGCCTCTATTTTTTGCACGGATTGGACGGCATCAATTCAAGTTTCGTCAGCGTACCGTTGAAGGCGAACGTGCCGTAATCGATTTTCAGCGCACGCCCGAAACCATTGTCGAACAATTCGTAAGAGATGACGTAAGCGGGCCTGTCCGCTTCGCCGGGTTCGAAAAAGCTGATGGACACCGGCCAGCGGGCGAGCTTGTCCCATCCCGCTTTGACGATATCGCCTTCGAGCGCTGAATTATCTTTCTTCTGTGCGCCGATGATGGCGAATGTGTCATAGGCTTCGTTGCTGTCGTCCGAACCGTCATAGACACGCCGATTGTAAGTTCGGCTCCCGGCACGCGCCTCCACGACCAATTCCTTCAGATGCTGCGTCGGAAACGCGATATCGCCGCTGAGGGTGAGCTTGTCGGGTTTGGGCTTGCGTATGGTAATGGACAATTTGCCGCCCATACGCTCGGCCACACCATCGGTCGTCTCACCTTGTCCGGGGCCCTGCCGCGTCTCGGACTTGAAACGGAACGTCTTGCCGTCGCCATCCTCATAGGTGGTGGAGCGCAAATCGCTGATTTTGCGGCCAATCTCGCCGCCTGATAGATCGGTGACCTGCCGGAACGAGAGCGCATACCCCTCGCACTCATTGCCGGTAAATTCGAGGACGATCCGGCCACGACCGTTTTCCAACCCGCGTTCGCCCGATGCCGCTTTCAGCACAAGATCGTAAACCGCCCGGTAGGAAGCCATCGCGGGTGCCTCCGCCATGGCGGGGGCCGCAAGGGTCAATGAGATAGTGACGGCCAGGCAGGCACGGCGCATGGGGCATCCTCCGGAATGTCTCAGTTTAGGGCGTTCAGGCGCTCTCTTCCAGCGGGCCAGGTGCCCATCTCTTTGGCTTGCCGGAGACTGAACGATGGGCGACAAAGCATTGAAAAAGCGTTCCCGCATTTTTGCAGTTCTACGCCTGAAGGGAGAAGCCAGCATGTCAGTCGAAGCACGCCTAAAAGAGATGGGTATCATTCTGCCGCAAGCGGCCGCACCGGTCGCCAATTACGTTCCCGCCGTGCGGACTGGGTCTCTGCTCATTATCTCGGGCCAGCTTTGCTTTGGCCAAGATGGCAAGCTTGCGCCCGAACATAAGGGCAAGGTTGGCGCCGAAGTGACGCCTGAGGAGGCGACCAAGGCGGCACGGCTTTGTGCGATCAATCTCTTGGCCCAAGCAAAAGCTGCAACCGGTTCGCTCGACATGATCCGCCGGTGTGTGCGCCTTGGTGGCTTCTTCAATTGCGTGCCGACATTCGCCGCATTGCCCGGCATCATGAATGGCGCTTCCGATCTGATGGTCGAAGCGCTCGGCGAAGCGGGACGCCATGCGCGTACGACGATCGGTGTGGCCGAATTGCCGATGGATGCGGTGGCCGAAGTCGAAGCCATGTTTGAGGTCGCCTGATGGCCGCGCCCGCTTGGTTGACCGAACGCCCTATCGCTCATCGCGGCCTGCATGACCGCACCACGCTGATAGAGAATACGGTGGCAGCCGCGGACGCCGCCATTCTCGGCGGGTTCGGCATCGAATGCGACGTGCAACTGACCGCCGATGGCGATGCTGTCGTGTTCCACGATTTCACGCTCGACCGCTTAACCGACGCGACAGGCAAGGTGATTGACAAGACCGCGGATGAACTGGCCGCGGTCTCCATGAAATCAACCGTCGAGCGCATTCCAACGCTCACGCGTTTCCTCGATATGATTGGTGGGCGCGTGCCACTCGTGCTCGAAATCAAAAGCGCGTTTGATCACGATCTCAGACTGACACAGCGCACCGCCGCGGTGTTGCGCGATTACAATGGCCCTGTTGCCGTCAAGAGTTTCGATCCCTTCATCGTGAAAGCGCTCATTGATCTCACGCCTGACCGCCCGCGCGGCATCGTCGGCGAGCATGATTATGTCGACAAATCTTGGGATGGGCTGACGCCCGAGCGCAAACACATCATGGCCAATCTGTTGCACTGGCCTGAGACGCGACCTGATTTTGTATCTTGGCAGGTTAAAGATCTCGCCACCGCCGCACCCTTCCTTGCCCGCATGGGCATGGGTGTCCCTGTCATGTCATGGACCGTGCGCACGCCCGAGCAGCGCGGCATGGCCGAACGCTGGGCCGATCAGATGGTGTTTGAGGGCTTTGTGCCCTGAGGGTGTCATGCGCGTCCGCGTCGTCGAAAGCTTCACCGAAATCGATGCGACCGCTTGGAACGCGGCTGCGCGCGCGGCTGCTCAGGCGCAGGAAAGCGATCCCGACAATCCCTTCACACGGCACGAATTTCTGCTTGCACTCGAGCAATCTGGGTCCACATCGCCGCGTACAGGTTGGACGCCATGCCATCTCGTGGCTGAGAACGAGGGTGCATTTCTCGGCGGCGTCGCCTGCTGGCTGAAGACGCATTCGCAAGGCGAATATGTATTCGACCATGGGTGGGCCGACGCCTATGCAAGGGCCGGCGGGCATTACTATCCGAAATTACAGGTGAGCATACCCTTCACGCCTGCGACGGGGCCGCGCATTCTCGCTGGCGATGAGAACACACGCGCTCTGCTGCGCGACGGCTTGCGGCGTCTGCGCGAAGACACGGGCGCGTCCTCAATTCACGCGACGTTTTTGCCGGAGAAAGAAGCAATTGAATGCGAGGTTAACGGGTTTCTTCATCGGACAGATCAGCAATTCCATTTCATCAATGAAAGCTATGCTGATTTCGATACTTTCCTTGCCGCGCTTTCGTCCTCCAAGCGCAAGACCATCCGCCGCGAAAGACGCGACGCTCTCGCCAATGGCATCACAATTGAAACGCTGACGGGCGCTGCCATCACGGACGCACATTGGGATGCGTTTTTCGAATTCTATATGGATACGGGCGCACGCAAATGGGGCCGCCCCTATCTCAACCGGCGCTTCTTTTCACTTGTCGGGGCTAGCATGGCGGACCGCATTGCACTTGTGATGGCAAAGCGCGAGGGCCGCTATATCGCCGGCGCGATCAATTTCATTGGAGCGCAAACACTCTACGGTCGCAATTGGGGCGCGATCGAACAGCACCCCTTCCTCCATTTCGAGGTCTGCTATTATCGCGCGATCGATTTCGCGCTGGCGCGCGGATTGGTGGTTGTGGAAGCAGGTGCACAGGGCGAGCATAAATTGCTCCGCGGCTATAGGCCCGTGACCACCCATTCAGCGCATGATCTTGCCGATCCCTCACTGCGGCGTGCCGTGGACGACTATCTCAAACGCGAACGCGCCTATGTGGCGGCGTTGCATGATGAATATGAAGAGCATATGCCCTTTCGCAAGGGCGACACCGGAGGAGATCCGATTCCATGACCGCTTATGACGACAACAACATCTTCGCCAAGATCCTACGCGGCGAACTTCCCTGCGAGAAAGTTTACGAGGACGATCATGTTCTCGCCTTCATGGACATTATGCCCCGCGCGGATGGGCATGTACTCGTCATACCGAAGGCGAAGGCGCGCAACATTCTCGACATTGCACCCGACGATCTCAAAAACCTGATCGCCGGTGCACAGAAAGTGGCGAAGGCGGTCAAGGCAGGCATGAAGGCCGAAGGTTTGACGATCCAGCAATTCTCCGAGCAAGCAGGTGGCCAGATCGTGTTCCACATCCATTTCCACATTCTGCCGCGCTGGGACGGGGTTGCGCTGCGTCCGCATACGGGCGCGATGGCACCTGCGGACGATCTCAAGACATTTGCCGCACAAATCCGCGCCGCTTTCTGATGGAAGCGGCGGCTCCCACGCGGTTCGGCCCCTCGCCGCAGGCTTGGGCCGCAGGTGCGATTGCATCCTTCGTCGGTTTTGCAAGCTCGTTCGCCGTCGTTGTGAAAGGTCTGCTTGCCATGGGCGCGACGCAGGCACAGGCGACATCGGGCTTGATCGCCGTCGGTGTCGCAATGGGGCTATGCGGCATTTTGCTGAGCTTTGCGCGCAAAATACCAATCAGTATTGCGTGGTCGACGCCGGGAGCGGCTTTGCTTGCCAGCATGGCAGCACCTGCCGGCGGCTATCCGGAAGCGGTCGGTGCGTTCATCGTGGCAGCCGTGCTGATCGTTCTAGCCGGGTCTGTCGAACGCATAGGCCGCCTCGTTGCTTCCATCCCGGGGGCGATTGCCAATGCTATGCTCGCGGGGATTTTGCTTAATCTGTGTTTCGCACCTGTCCGTGCGCTCGGCCAAATGCCGATCGCCGCTTTTGCCATCATCGTGACATGGGCGATCGTCGGGCGCTTCAGGAAGCTATGGGCGATGCCTGCGGCGCTGATTGTCACCGTCATTGTCGTTGCCATGACGATGAAGGGCGCTGCCCCTTCGGCAGAAACCTTGCTGCCTCACCTCCAATTCGTGATGCCGCACTTCACGCTGAGCGCCGCCATAGGTATCGGGTTGCCGCTTTTCCTTGTGACCATGGCATCGCAAAACATTCCCGGCATGGCAGTGCTTAACGCCAATGGTTTTCACCCGCCCATGGGACCGCTTTTGCGCATGACTGGTTATTTCTCTTTCTTGGCCAATCTCTTCGGTGGCCACGCCGTCAATCTTGCGGCGATCACTGCCGCCTTGTGTTCCAATTCCGACGCCGACCCCGATCCAAAACGGCGCTATTGGGCGGCTATTGTATCGGGCGTCCTCTATGTGATTTTCGGTTTGGCGGCGGGTGCGGCGACGGCCTTCATCGCGGCATCGCCACCCATTCTGATAGAGGCTGTTGCAGGCCTTGCACTCTTGGGCGCACTCGGCGCGTCTTTGATGGGAGCAATGCAGGATGCGGAACGCCGCGAAGCAGCGCTGATCACGTTTCTTTTGAGTGCGTCGGGCCTGACATTTTACGGCATTGGCGGCGCGTTCTGGGGATTGCTCGGCGGTGGTGCGATGCTGGCACTTCAGAAATTGAAATGGGCACCACTAAAATAGGCCGCGCTTATCAAAACGGCTTCGCCCGTCAGCACTGCACCGATCACATTGCGACGCAAGATAAAGAACGCTGCAAAGGCAACGGCAATCGCCCCTGCCCGCCCCCAGAGCGGAACCAATGCGAGTTCACCCGTCGGCGACAACATCAATTTTGCAACAATGCCAGTGAGCAAGGCTGTGGCAACGGCGCGGATCCAGACAATGATCTGCGAACCTTCGTTGAGATCGCGCGAAAGATAGACCGCGAGAGAGCGCCACATCTCCGTTGGTAAAAATGCGACCACAATCATCAGCACATAAGGCAGCAAAAAGTCGCTCATGCGCGCCGCCTTTCGATGGCCCCGCCAACTAGAAACGCGACCGTGCCGCCGACGAGCCCCACGCCCATCAAATCTAATCCGGGACCAAGCAGAACGAGCGCGATGGGCTCGAGTAAAAACCCAAGCCCCAGCGCGATCCAATCGGCAGGAATGCGCGCGCCAGCCGTCAGCGAGATGGTGAAAAAGATCGGCGTGACGGCCAAAAGGCCAGCGGCGAGCGGCCCGGGAACAGCACCCACCAGGAGATAACCGATTCCTGTCGAGAGCGCTGAGAGAATGATGCACGCATTCGCAAAACCAAAATAATAAGGCACACGTTCGATACGTGGCATGGTGGGCAAGCGGCGCAAACTCTCGGTCCATACCGTGATCGAGATGTAATGGGCTGCCAGAAGTTCCGTAAAACGTGTGGTTGTCGGCCCGCGCAGCAACGGCAAAAACGCCATCGTCATAGGAAGAAAGCGCAAAGATGAAAGGCAGATTGCCAGCGCAATGGTTGGTAGCGGCACATTGGCCGCAAGCCCGCCATAGAAGATGACTTGCGCAGGCCCAGCCCAAACGAAAAGGGTCGAAGCCATCGCAGCACCGATGGGATGGCCGACATCGCGTGCCAATGAACCGACGCCGAACAAAGCAAGCGCGATCATCCAAGCGGGAAAGGACAGCGCGTCAAACGCGCCTTTTCCGAAGAGGGACCACCAGCGCGCACGCGTGAGTAATGCCGATCCGGGCGCAGCCTCGTCCACGGCGCGTTACGGGTCTTTGCCCTGCACACCAGTGAGGAGGCCCATCAATGGCGTACCGGAAATATGCTTCATCACTTCAAGCCCGGCCCAAAGCATGCCGATCACAAGCGCTGGAACAACCATCCATGCGATGATTTCTTCCATCCGCTCGCGCTTACGGCGCCGGATCCGTCTCTTCTCAAACCAACTTGCCAACGCGATCAGCCCCCAACCGCATCCCGTCTGTCACGTTCACTCGCGTGTGAGCGGGACCTTAGGCACCGTGCGTACGCGCGGCCCCGGTTTCTTGTCCTCGCCCTTACCGCTAGTCGCGGTTTTCACCAAAGCCTTTGTTGCCTTGCGGGGCGCGGCACGTTTTTTCCGTGGCTTAACGCTCGCTTCTTTCTCGGGCTTCGGAATTGGCTTGCCTTCTGGATATTCGAAACCAAGCGCCTTCTTGCCCTCTGTTTCAGAAACGATAACGCGGACAGCGCCTCCATTCTTCAACTTGCCGAACAACACTTCGTCGGCCAAGGGAGTCTTGATGGTCTGCTGGATCAGGCGGGCCATCGGGCGGGCACCCATGGTTTCATCATAGCCGTGATCGATCAGCCATTCGCGCGCCTCGTCCGACAATTCGATCGTAACATTGCGGTCGGCGAGCTGAGCCTCCAACTGCAGGACGAATTTGTCGACGACACGGGCAATTACCTCGCGCGGCAAATGGCCAAAGGAGATAATCGAATCGAGGCGATTGCGGAATTCAGGCGCAAATAATTTGCTGATCGCTTCCTGATCGTCGCCTTCCCGTTTCGTCCGTGTGAAGCCGAAGGCGGGCTTGGCAAGATCAGCGGCACCGGCATTCGTCGTCATCACCAAAATGACATTGCGGAAATCGACCGTCTTACCATTGTGATCGGTAAGCTTGCCGTGATCCATGACCTGCAACAGGATGTTGAATAAATCAGGATGCGCTTTCTCGATTTCATCGAGCAGCAGCACAGAATGCGGATGCTGATCGATCTGATCAGTGAGAAGACCGCCCTGATCGAAACCGACATAGCCGGGAGGCG
Source organism: Hyphomicrobiales bacterium (assembly GCA_027488155.1). Classification (GTDB taxonomy): domain Bacteria; phylum Pseudomonadota; class Alphaproteobacteria; order Rhizobiales; family Beijerinckiaceae; genus TNE-4. The sequence continues at coordinate 26,594 of JAIYCE010000085.1, forward strand.
CGCCAATCAAACGCGAGACGGTATGGCGCTCCATATACTCCGACATGTCGAAACGGATGAGCTCCACGCCAAGCGCGGTGGCGAGCTGACGTGCGACTTCCGTCTTACCGACACCAGTGGGGCCAGCAAACAAGTAATTGCCAATCGGCTTTTCAGGGTCGCGCAGACCTGCGCGCGCCAGCTTGATCGATGAGACGAGCGCCCCGATGGCGGCATTCTGCCCGTAAACAACACGCTTCAGCGTCTCGTCGAGGGCTTTCAGCACTTCGGCGTCGTCCTTCGAGATCGTCTTCGGCGGAATGCGCGCCATCGTCGCGATAGTCGCTTCGATTTCCTTGATGCCGATCTGCTTCTTACGGCGATTGTCCGGCAGAAGCATCTGTGACGCGCCGGTTTCGTCGATCACGTCGATGGCCTTGTCCGGCAATTTGCGGTCATGGATGTAGCGCGCCGACAATTCCACCGCCGCCTTGATAGCTTCGTTGGTAAAACGTATGCGATGGAAATCCTCGAAATAGGGCTTGAGGCCTTTAAGAATCTCAATCGCATCGGGCAGCGACGGCTCGTTTACATCGATCTTCTGGAAACGGCGGACGAGCGCACGATCCTTCTCGAAATACTGGCGATATTCCTTGTAGGTGGTCGAGCCGATGCAGCGCAGCGTGCCTTGCGCCAGCGCAGGCTTGAGCAAATTCGACGCATCCATCGCCCCGCCAGAGGTAGCACCTGCACCAATCACGGTGTGGATTTCATCGATGAACATGATCGCATTCGGATGCTGTTCGATTTCCTTCATCACCTGCTTGAGGCGTTCTTCGAAATCACCGCGATAGCGTGTCCCCGCCAGTAATGCGCCCATGTCGAGCGAGAACACTGTCGCGCCCGCCAACACATCTGGCACATCGCCGGTAACGATCTTCCGCGCAAGTCCTTCGGCAATCGCCGTCTTGCCAACGCCGGGTTCGCCGACGAGGAGCGGATTGTTCTTCTGGCGGCGGCAGAGCACTTGAATAGTGCGCAGCACTTCAGCCTCGCGGCCGATCAAAGGATCGATCTTACCGTCGCGCGCCTTCTTGTTGAGGTTGATGCAGTAAGCGTCAAGCGCCTCGCCCTTTTTCTTAGGCGCACCCGACGGTTCTTCCCCCTCGCTGCTTCGACGTTCGCCCTGCTCGCTCTCCTCTGCGCCACGCGGGGAGCGGGTTTCGCTCATGCCGGGGCGCTTGGCGATACCGTGCGAAATGTAGTTGACCGCGTCGTAGCGCGTCATGTCCTGCTCCTGCAGGAAATAGGCGGCATGGCTTTCGCGTTCCGCAAAAATCGCAACCAGCACATTGGCGCCCGTCACTTCTTCGCGGCCCGAACTCTGCACATGAATGACGGCACGCTGGACGACACGCTGGAAACCGGCGGTTGGCTTTGCATCTTCGCCCGATTCCGAGACAAGCCCGGTCAATTCATCGTCGACATATTCGACGAGATTGCGGCGCAAAATATCGAGATCGACGTTGCATGCACGCATGACGGCGGCAGCATCCTGATCGTCGAGGAGAGCAAGCAAAAGATGCTCGAGCGTCGCGTATTCATGGTGGCGCTCATTGGCAAGCGCGAGCGCCTTGTGAAGGGCCTGTTCGAGACTGCGCGAAAAGGATGGCATTCCAGGGCTGCCTTTCACTTCTTTTCCATGACGCACTGCAGAGGATGCTGGTGCTTGCGGGCAAAGTCCATCACCAAAGTGACTTTCGTCTCGGCGATCTCATAGGTGAAAACGCCACACTCGCCGACCCCATGCTGGTGGACATGCAGCATGATGCGCGTGGCATCTTCGATCGATTTGTTGAAGAAGCGCTGCAGCACATGGATGACGAATTCCATCGGCGTGTAATCGTCGTTCAAGAGCAGCACGCGGTAGAGGCTTGGCTTTTTGGTTTTTGGCCGCGTTTGTGGGATCACGGCGATCCCGGGGGAATCGTCGCCCTCGCCGCGGCGGCGCGGAGCCATTGCAATGACCGGGCCTTGTTTTGGCTCCGGTTCTGTCTGGGCCTGAAGGGCAGTGGTGCCCGTCAAACGCGCATTCATTTCCATGGTCCGTCTGTCGTCCATTCCGCGCCGGACCGCACTGGCCGCTTCCCTGCGTCAGTCCCTGACGCACCGGTGCGGCGAAAATGCGTCCGGGTCTGAATCTAGCTATGCGCGGCCCCTTCTGCCAGTGCCAAGGCATGAAGAAGCGTGTTGTCCCGTCTTCCTTTTGCCTGCAAGGCCGATGCCGGTTCGACCTCGCGCTACGGCAGCACAGAAAAAGTCGCTCTTGTGACCTGCATGCAGGGGCCTTAAACACAAAAAGGCCCGGCTTGAGGCCGGGCCAGTTCTTGCGATCTCGGGAGGAAATCGCGAGGTAAGTTAAATGTAAAGCCAGCTTACTTGGCGACAGTGGCGACTTTCGCAACAATCGCTTCGTACGGCTTGGCCGAATCCTTGGCGAGCGAGTTGACGAGTTCGCCGAGCTTCGTCGCATAGGCGACGTAGCCTTCGTAAGCTTCCTTGACATAGGTCTGCTGGATTTCGATGGCCTTGTCGAAGGTCTTCACGCCGAACAGCTTTTCAGCGGTGGCGGACGAATGCTCGAAGCTCTTCTTGGTGTAGTCGGCGACTTCCGTCGCAATGGCCTGCATGCCCTTCGAATGGGTGTCGAGGGTCTTCAGTGCGAGCTCGAAATTCTCTTTGCCGAGCTTTTGGAAATCTTCGAATTGGGCGTTCATGTTGCTCTCCTGCGCGATGCGCTTCTCAATCTGCAAAATTCTCGAGGGAGCCAGCGCGCTGACGCGCCGTTCCCATGACCTGCAATATGTGTGCACTGCACAAAAAGGTCAAGAGATTTTTGTGCGATGCACCATTATTCGTTTTCGACCTTTGGCCGACGCACTTCCTTCAAGCTTTACGTGCCTTTGCCCCAGTTCCTTAACCAGCCCGTAACCTCAAACCCATAGGGTTTCAGGGTGTGCCAGCCAGGTCACAGATCTGGGCTGGATAGCCGCACCCGCCCGGGGATGCCGGCTACGCTATGGTACAAGGGCTGGGTTCATGTGGTTTGGCGTTGGTCGCGGGCGCGTTTCGGTCGCAATTGTTGGTGTCATTGTCGCTTCCCTCGCTTGGGCCGGTCCCGCTGAGGCCAAGCGAAAGCTCGTCCGCAAGGGCGGCGGCTATAATCCGCCCACGGCGGCGATGGTTGTCGATACCAAAACCGGCAAAGTCCTGTTTGCCGAAAACCCGGACGCCAGCCGCTATCCGGCCTCAATCACCAAGGTCATGACCCTCTACATGCTGTTTGAACAGCTGGAAAAGGGCCGCTATTCGCTCAATTCACCGCTGAAAGTGTCTGCTTGGGCCGCCCGCCAAGCGCCCTCAAAACTGAGCCTCCAGCCGGGCGAAACGATTGAGGTCGAGGACGCCATCAAGGCGCTCGTCACGAAATCAGCCAATGACGTTGCTGTTGTGGTCGCCGAGAACATCGGCGGCACGGAGCAGAACTTCGCCGCCATGATGACACGCAAGGCGCGTTCGATCGGCATGAGCCGGACGACCTTCCGCAATGCGTCGGGCTTACCTGACACAGGCCAGGTTACCACCGCCCGCGATCTCATCACGATGGGGCGCGCCATCCAAGACCGCTTCCCGAGATATTACGGCTTCTTCGCCACGCGCAATTTCTCTTACGACGGCGCCTTCTATGGCAACCACAACAAGCTTCTGGGTCGGATCGAGGGCGTTGACGGGATCAAGACCGGCTATACGCGGTTGTCGGGTTTCAACCTGCTGACGTCGGTGAAAGCCGATGGCCGTCAGCTAATGGCGGTCGTGCTCGGCGGTCGGTCGGGCGCCTCGCGGGATCGCTATATGGCGGAGCTGATCGATCGGCACCTCGATCGTGCCTATGCCGGCAACCGAACGGCACCCGCCATCATCGAATCACAAGACACGGCCTCCGCCGCGAGTGAAGAGGATCAGGCACCGGCCCCGAAGACGACCGCCGCGTTGCAGCCGAAACAGCCCGCCTCGACCTCGGCCGCCGCCGCACCAGCGCCTGTGCAGACGAAGGCCGTTGCGCCTGCGCCTACACCAGCCCGCGTCGCCGCTTCAGTGCCGGTTGCCCCGACAACCACACCACAGACCAAAGCCAACAATGCCGCGACTACGACGCCCGGTAGTTGGAAGGTTGGTGCGCAGCCAGTTGTCCGCACCGCTTCAATCGCCCCAAAACAGGCACCGGTTCCGCCGGGCTGGTCGGTCCAGATCGGCACGGCAAAGACGGAAACGGGTGCCAAAACCATCCTCAACGAAGCGCGTAGCGACGCCGCCAAAGTGCTGAAGGGCGCTGTACCGAATGTCGAACGGGCGAGCGAGAAAGCCTATCGCGCGCGTTTTGCCGGATTCAAGACGAAGGACGCCGCCGAGAAGGCCTGCAAGTCGCTGAAAAAGAGCGGCTACGACTGCTTCGTGAAACAGATCTGATCAGGACCGCGACCGATGGGATCCCAACAGGACATCGCGAGCTTCGTTCAGGCGGGTGGCAAGCCAAGTGGTTCCGCCCTGGTCGGGGTGAAACTTCTTCATCAGCGACCGATGCGACTGTCGGATGTCATCTTCGCTCGCTCCCGGTTGAAGACCCAAGATCTCATAAGCTTCCTGCTCGGTTATCGTCCCGCGGCTCCGGCCCCCCTGTTCACCGGAATGTCCTTGTCCGGACCGCGCGTGGACGTTCGGATCCGCTGTCTCACGCCAGCCGGGAAACCGGCGGTCAAGATAAGCCTCTAACAATCTGAGCCCATCCTGGTCTTCAGCCGCGCAAGCCTGCGCGAGCGTGCCCAGTTCCTGTTCGCTCATCGTCTCAAAGGGCCGACCCGCGTCGGGACCCGCCAAAATCATCCCCGACATCACGCCTGTATCGTGATCGAGAGTCATCTCAATCAACCGCGAACGCACTTTCGAAACCCGCCCGGGCGCCGCACCGCCTGCGCCAGCACGTCCCATTGGCAGATAACGACGCCAATCAATGTCGAGAAGCCAAGTGCCGAGACCGCCTAGCGCCAAAGCCATGTCAAAACGTCCACGCATAGCAAGGATCGCCGCAACGCCGAGCGCGATGATGCCACCCACCTTATGCATCGTGGGCAAAAGCGTTTTTGGATCAAGTTTCACCCAGCCTTTGCCGAGCGCAACCAGAATGAGAAGGACGGCCAAGCCGATCAGAGCTGTCATGGTTTACCGCAATTGTTGCAGAAGCGCGGCGCTTGTCCCGCCGCTTCGCGCGAGTTTCATCAACGCATCGCGCCCTCCCGCAGCATAGGCCGCTGCAGCGCGCAGCAATTCAGCCAATGTCGCAGGTGCTGCATGATCGAAACGCGCATAAGCGCCGCCCGTCAGGCGGGCCATATCGCGGAAGACGCGCTCAGCCTCGGGATCGTGGCCTTCCTGAAAGATAAAACCGCGCAAGCCCAGCAGACCGATTTCACCGGCACGCGCCAATAATTTGTCAGCGCTCTCTTCCACCGCATCGCCGACATAGACGAAGGCGCGCACACCATCATTTCGTGCTGCACTGTGTAAATGATCTAGCACGCGGCCAATTTGCGTCTGCCCGCCTTCGCAACGGATCTTGTTCATCATTGCGCTCAGCGCTGCGCCATCGGGCACGTAGCGCGAGGCGCGGCATTCGGCGAGGCCCCGAAAATAAACCAGCTGAATCGCAAGACCGCCGATCGAGGCTGCCGTGCGAAACATGTCGGCTTGCAATGAACAGGCGAGATCCCAGGTCGGTTGGCGGCTCATTGTGGCATCGAGCGCAATGACAAGCTTGCCACGCGAATCCGCCGCCACCGCAGGCATGGCCTTCACCTGATCAAGAAATGCAGACACGGCAGAGGCACCACTGCCTGAGACAATGCCGGCCTGATCGCGCGATTTCAGATCGCCTGCCATCTTCGCGCTCTCTCAGCGCCCATAGCCATATTCGTAACGCACAGAACCACCAACGCGCACTTCCGTATCGCCGAATTTCGCGATGGAACCGGGGGCTGTGCCCGGAAACAAAGCGGACGGCTTTGCGGCGGGCGCAGACGGCGGCACTGGGGCCGCCTGGCCTGTTCGCGCCTGGCGCACCTTGTTGCAACCGGCTGGAACCGATTTGATGCCGGGCGCGGTTTCGACGGGCCTACAGGAATCCTGCGCGAGCGCGACGGTTCCCAAGGAAACCAGGGCGAAAGCGGCGAGAAACAGGCGATTCCCAATCATGCCGCCTTCCCTATCAGAAAGGGACGCTTCTGTCGCCCGGTCAGAGGAGGCCAAGATCGCGCAGTTCACGCCGCAATTCTTCCGGCATGGCAGCAATATCGCCACCGGCCTTCCCAAGATCGGCCGGGACATCGGTGAGGTAACGCCACCCCTGAAATGGGCGGCAGGGGCGCGGGGCGACCGGGTGGACCTTGGGCTCCAGCACCAAATGGCAGCGCCCGATGCCATCGCTATCGGTAAAGGGGCGGATCTCGAGCAATGTCTGGCGGCAGGCGACCTGCCCTTTGATGACCCAATAGAGCGAGCCGCCGGGAATCAGTTCATCGACCCGCTTGGGGACCATGCGGGTGGTGTGGAACTGTTCGGGCTTGATCCCGGCCTTCTTCTGCGCGGCGAGGCGCCCGGCGATCCATCCTGTGAGATCCTCGATGGAATCCGCGCCGACGCAAAGCTTGATGAGGTGTAAATCCGCCATGGCGCCGGTTTAGGGCGGCGGAGGCGGCTTCGCCATGGGGCAAGGCCGCACCTTCTGTGGAAATCAGTCTGGATCGCCGATCGTTAGGATCACGCCGCCTTCGGCCACCTGATCGCCCGGCTTGAGCGCGATGTCGCCGACAACGCCATCACGTTTAGCAACGAGTGCGTGTTCCATCTTCATGGCTTCGACAATCGCAACGCGCGTTCCGCGCGTGACAGTCTGGCCGGGCTTCACATCGATGGCGACGATCTTGCCATGCATCGGCGCTTTGATTGCACCATCGCCATCGCCCCCCTCATGCCCCGCAGCCCCCGGCTCGCGTGGACCGAGAACGGTCTGGCGGCCTTTGTGCAAGGCATAGAACGACGCACCGTCGCGGACGAGAGCGACATTCGCTTCCGGATCGAAACCGTCGACCAGAAGGCCCTGCCCATCCCACGCGACGCGAATGGTGTCGGCCTCGCCATTGAGCATCACCGGCCAAGACAGAAGCCGCGTGCCGGACAGTTGGAATCCATCGCGCATATCCCAAGGCGACGAAGCCAATGCAGAAGGCGGATCGAGCAAAGCATGCAGCGCGGTAGCAGCGGCAATCCGATCGGTCGCGGCAGGCACGGCGCCCAGCGTTTCGAGATTACGATCGATGAAGCCGGTATCGAACGCGCCTGCGATGAAATCCGGTGCGCGACACAAAGCTTCGAGAAACGCAAGATTGCTGTGCGGACCTGCAACGCGCGTTGCCTGCAACGCATCGGCGAGACCGGCCAACGCCTCTTCGCGTGTTGCCTTATGCACGATCAATTTGGCGATCATCGGATCATAATAGGGCGTGACGCTATCGCCTTGCACAACGCCTGTGTCGACGCGCAAACCATCATCTTGCGGGAAGGACAGCGCCACAAGCTTGCCGGTGGATGGCAGAAACCCTTTCGCCGGATCCTCAGCATAAAGCCGCGCTTCGACGGCATGGCCGTTCATCTTCAGATCATGCTGCTTGAAGGGCAGACGCTCGCCTGCGGCCACGCGCAATTGCAATTCGACGAGATCGAGCCCGGTAATTGCTTCGGTCACAGGATGCTCGACCTGAAGTCGGGTGTTCATCTCCATGAAGAAGAAGCCATCCGGGCGCAGACCTTCCGAACCATCGACGATGAATTCGACCGTGCCCGCCCCAACATAGCCGACAGCGCGAGCTGCATCTGTGGCGGCTTTGCCCATCGCGGCGCGCATCTCGGGCGTCATGCCGGGCGCAGGCGCTTCCTCGATGACTTTTTGATGGCGGCGCTGCAACGAACAATCACGTTCGAAGAGATGGACAACATTGCCGAACCGATCGGCGAAAATCTGCATCTCAATATGGCGCGGCGCGGTGACATATTTTTCGACCAGTACGCGCGGATCGCCAAAGGCATTCTTCGCTTCGCGCTGGGCAGAGGCGAGCGCCTCATCAAAATCAATCTGGCGATCAACCCGCCGCATCCCTTTGCCGCCGCCGCCTGCGACAGCCTTAATCAAAACGGGATAACCAATATTGGACGCACGCTGGCGGAGGAAAGCCGTGTCCTGCTTGGCCCCATGATAGCCCAGCACGACCGGCACGCCAGCCTTCTCAAGAAGCGCCTTGGCGGCGTCCTTCAAACCCATGGCGCGGATGGCTGAGGGCGGCGGGCCGATAAAGGCAATCTTGGCCTTGCCGCAGGCTTCGGCAAAATCGGCATTTTCAGACAAAAAACCATAGCCCGGATGGATAGCCTTGGCTTTTGCCTTCTTTGCGACATCCAAAATGACATCGCCAAGCAAATAGGATTCCCGTGCCGCAGCCGGGCCGATCCGGTAAGCCTCATCGGCCATGCGCACAAATAAAGCATCGCGATCGGCATCCGAATAGACGGCGATGGTCCGCAAACCCATGCGCTTGGCTGTGCGGATGATCCGGCAGGCGATCTCACCCCGATTGGCAATCAGCACGCTTTCAAACATACGCATCTCAAGTCTCTCCCCCGGGGCCTTGCAAATTAGCCTCATGATCAGAGGAAGGGCAAGGCAGGCTTGATCCGGACACAGATCGAGATTGGTGTGCCACACTGGGACGTCTGGACCCAAGGTCGCCAAGCCGATCGTCGATTGTGGTTAAGACCTCATAATCGCAAGCATATCAAGGCTGTCGATGTTTAACGGCTTGGTGCCACGCGCGACGGAGACCTGCAATCAACTTTTTCTCTCGTGACATGCAACAAGCCGCATGGTTTCCTCTCTGCACTTGAGAGTTTGTATTTCAATGTTTTGGACATTCATTATTTCTGTTTAAGGAGCTTGTCATGACTAGATCATCCGTAAAATTTTCAACAATTGGAAGTGGCAATCTAAGGACCAATCTTTTCGCACTCACCTCAAGCATCGATAATGGTTCCGATTGGACAGTTGAGACCGCAGCGACCACCTACAACGCGCCTCGAAACGGCGCCTATGTTTTGGGAACTGGCAATATCAACCAAACCTTCAAGGGCAGCGCCCGGCGAGACGTGATGAATGGCGGCGACGGCAACGACACACTCAAAGGCAACGCTGGTAGCGACTTCCTCTATGGCGGCGCAGGTTTCGATTCTGTGCTTGGTGGCGCAGGTCATGATTTTATGTCTGGCAATGCCGGCAATGACATCCTGTGGGGGCAAGACGGTAACGATCTGATGTTCGGCGATACCCGCACACGTACGGGCGATGCTGACAGCGGCAACGATACATTGTATGGCGGCAAAGGCAAAGACACCATTTATGGTGGCGCCGGCGGTGATCTCATCTATGGCGACGAAGACAGCACAGGCACAACTGATGATGATAATCTGCTGTTCGGCGGCACTGGCAACGATACTGTTTTTGGTAGCACTGCCAATGACTGGATCGATGGCGGCATGATTGCGCGCGCGTCGAATAGCTTAGGCGCTCCCGTTGCAAATGACGGGGACGATATCCTCAGTGGCGGCCGTGGAAATGATACGCTGCGTGGCGGTTCAGGGATCGATACGCTCACCGGTGGCGACGGGGCGGATTATTTTCTGTTTCTCAAAGGTGATGCCAATTCTGTTCAAGACGGCAGAAATATTCGTTACGACACGATCACCGACTTCAATCTGACGCAAGACAAGATTTGGCTGGATTATGTTCCAGGGTCGGTGACGACTTCTTCCCAGCTCTTAGTCACAGCAACAAAAGATCGTAACGGGAATGTTCTGTTGCAATTCGACTACGACAATAAGGTCGGTGAAACCACCAACTACGAATGCCAGATCTTGTTGCAGAAGAATGGCACCAATCTCGACGCTTTGTTCACCAATGGTGCGCTCAATCGCAACGTCGTAAATGCCATGCTTGTCACAGCGGATCTGTCAGCTGTCCAATATCGAGCATGATAAAACGCAGTGTTATCTGCCATCATCATTGGAGAGGCCGCCTTTGGACGGCCTTTCTTTTGGTGCGGCTTACGTTTCGAATTCTAAATCATAGATATTTTGTTGCGTGCATGGTCGGCGTTTGGCCGCCTTTGAGTGCCAGTCTTCAACCGGTTCGTAAAAGGTGAGTGCTTCCGTCATCATGCGACGACTTCAATCGATACAATTTTAAACATGCAACGCGGATGCTTGTCCCAGGTCATCCTTGAGCGCCTGATACCGTCTTTAGGCACAGGATTTCGGCTTACAGAAGTATAGCGCGCCGAAAGAAAAGGGCGCCCGAAAGCGCCCTCTTCATTTAATTCAATCAATCCCCATCACAGTGGTAGATTGTCGTGCTTTTTCCACGGCTCGTCGGCCTTTTTGTCGGCCAGCATAGCGAGCGCACGAGCGACGCGACGGCGCGTGGAGTGCGGCATGATGACCTCGTCAATATAGCCACGCTCAGCCGCGACGAAGGGCGAGAGGAAGCGCTCTTCATATTCCTTAGTGCGGGCGGCGATTTTCTCGGCGTCCTTCATGTCAGCCCGGAAAATGATTTCGACTGCGCCCTTAGCACCCATCACGGCGATCTGCGCCGTCGGCCACGCATAATTGACGTCTGCGCCAATATGCTTCGAGGCCATCACGTCATAAGCGCCGCCAAAGGCCTTGCGCGTGATGACGGTAACAAGCGGCACGGTCGCCTGCGAGTAGGCGAACAATAATTTCGCGCCATGCTTGATGAGACCGCCATATTCCTGCGCCGTGCCCGGCAGGAAACCCGGCACGTCCACAAAGGTAACAATCGGAATACTGAACGCATCGCAGAAGCGAACGAAGCGCGCGGCCTTGCGCGAGGCATCGGAATCGAGCACGCCCGCAAGCACCATAGGCTGGTTGGCGACAATACCGACCGAACGCCCTTCGATCCGGCCGAAGCCGGTGATGATGTTTTTGGCGTAACCTTCCTGAATCTCGAAGAAGTCACCTTCATCGACAGTCTTCAGGATCAATTCCTTCATGTCGTAAGGCTTATTCGGATTATCCGGCACGATGGTATCGAGCGAATGATCGGCCCGATCGGCGACATCGAAACTCGGCCAATGGGGTACGCCCGATTGATTGTTAGCCGGCAGGAAATCGATCAGGCGGCGGATTTGCAAAAGCGCCTCGAGATCATTGTCCCATGCGCCGTCGGCGACGGAGGATTTCGTGGTGTGGACTTTCGCGCCGCCAAGTTCTTCGGCCGTGACCGTTTCATTGGTGACAGTCTTCACCACGTCGGGGCCGGTCACGAACATGTAGGAGGTGTCGCGGACCATAAAGATAAAATCGGTCATCGCGGGTGAGTAAACGTCGCCGCCAGCGCAGGGGCCCATGATGACAGAAATCTGCGGGATGACGCCTGAGGAGAGCACATTGCGCTTGAACACTTCGCCATAGCCACCGAGTGCGGCCACGCCCTCCTGAATGCGCGCGCCGCCAGCATCGAACAGGCCGAGGATCGGGGCGCGCATCTTCAGCGCCATGTCCTGGATCTTGGTGATCTTCTGGGCATGCGTCTCGGAGAGGGAGCCGCCGAAGACGGTAAAGTCCTTCGCAAAAATGAAAACCGTCCGGCCATTGATGGTGCCCCAGCCGGTGACAACGCCATCGCCTGGAACCTTGCTGGCCTCCATGCCGAAATCGCCGCAGCGGTGCTGGACGAACATGTCGAATTCTTCGAAAGAGCCGTTGTCGAGGAGCAACTCGATGCGCTCGCGGGCGGTCAGCTTGCCGCGGGCATGTTGGGCCTCGATCCGCTTGGTGCCTCCGCCCAAGCGCGCCTCGGCGCGGCGATCGTCGAGCTTTTCGAGAATATCCTTCATGGAACGGGCCTTTCCGATTGCAGTCCTCCGGTCGGGCGAGCCCGAACCGGGGGGTTCCTTAGCACGGCTCGGACACGGGCTGAACCACGACGGATGGGGGATAGGCCGCTTGGTCCCATTGCGCCCGGAACGGGGCCAGTGTCAAATTCTGGACTGAGGCTGACAAAGCCCCCCAATAGGAGGAGAACCAAGATGAAAACATTGTTCCGTACCTTTGCGACCGTCGCCCTCTTGGCAGGTTCGGCCGCGCTGGCCCACGCTCAACAGATCACTGAAATCAAGATTGGTACTGAGGGCGCCTATCCGCCCTTCAACAATCTCAACGCTAAGGGCGAGCTCGAGGGCTTCGAGATCGATTACGTCAACGCGCTGTGCGCGAAGATGAAGGTCAAGTGCACATGGGTGGCGCAGGATTGGGATGGGATCATCCCTGCACTTCTGACGAAGAAGTATGACGTTATCGCCGCTGGCATGAATGCCACCGACGAGCGCAAAAAGCGCGTTGATTTCACCACCGTCTATTCGCGTACCCCGATCTCATTCATCGCCGGCAAATCGGTGACCAGCCCCGACATTTCTCCCGCAGCCTTAAAAGGCAAAAATATCGGCGCGCAGGGTTCGACCATCCATGCGAACTATCTCGAGAAATATTATAAGGACTCGAACATCAAGCTCTATCCGACACAGGAAGAAGCCAATCTCGATCTGAAGAATGGCCGTCTCGATTACGTGATCGCAGACAAGCTCGCATTGAACGATTTTGTGAGCGGACAAGGCAAGGATTGCTGCAAGTTTGTCGCCGACATCAAGCGCGATCCTGCCATCCACGGCCCGGGTGTGGCGATGGCGGTCCGCAAGGAAGACACGGCACTGCGCGATATGCTCTCGAAAGCGATTGAGGAATCCATCAAGGACGGCACGCACAAAAAGGTTGCCGACAAATGGTTCACGATTTCCATTCTCGCTGATTAATCGCGATAGCATGAAGTGCGGACGGCCCCGTGAAGGGCCGTCCTGACGCTTCAAGCCGATATGAGCGCGTAATGGAGCAACTTCTCCTTTTATTGTCATGGGGCGACAAGGGCTGGGGCGATGAACTCGCCGCTGGCGCAGCAATTACAATTTCACTGGCACTCGCTACGCTGCCCTTTGGGCTAGCTTTTGGCCTTGTCATCGCGCTGATGCATCGCGCAAATAGCAAGATTTTGCGTGGCATTGCGACAATCTACACGACGATCTTTCGCGGTTTGCCGGAGCTGCTCACACTTTATCTCGTCTATTTTGGATTGCAGATCGGTATCCAAAAAACGTGGGCTGCGTTTGGCCTGCCCGGACGCCTCGATATGCCAGCCTTCGTCGCCGGCATGATTGCGCTGGGCTTGGTGCTTGCTGCTTTCTCAAGCGAAGTCTGGGTTGGCGCGCTTAATTCGATTTCACGCGGGCAGCGCGAAGGGGCGTTTGCCCTCGGGCTTTCGAAACCGCAGACATTTCGCTTCGTGATTTTACCGCAATTGTTCCGGGTCGCGCTGCCGGGCTTGGGCAATAATTGGATGGTGCTGCTGAAAGAGACCTCGCTCGTCTCCGTGATTGCATTACCCGATCTCATGTTTTGGACCGGACGCGCCAATGTGGTTACGAAAGAGCCATTCCTGTTTTTCGGTGTGGCCTGCCTCATCTATCTGCTGTTCTCTGTCTCCTCTGCCGCCGGATTAAGCGCTTTGGAACGCCGTTTCAGCCGCGGATTTGCGGCGGGAGGGCGGCGATGAAGTGGTGCGAATATCCCGGCTACTGGCTCGGCGTCGAAGCGATCCAGAATTATGGCTGCCGCATGTTCACCGGGCTCGGCCTTACGTTGCAGCTTGTGACGATCTCAGTCGGGCTTGGTGCGATTTTCGGTCTCGCTCTCGCCATTGTCCGCCTTTATGGGCCGAAGCCCATCGGCATGATTGTGACGGGATACACAACCTTCTTTCGCGGCACGCCGCTCTTAGCGCAAGTGTTCCTCGTTTATTATGGCGGTGGGCAATTTCGTCCCACGCTCGAAACGCTCGGGCTGTGGACCTTCTTCCGCGATGCGTTCTTCTGCGCAGCCTTCACCTTTACACTCAATACAGCGGCCTATCAGGCCGAAGTTTTCCGTGGCGCCATTCAATCGGTCGCAAAGGGGCAATGGGAGGCAGCCGAATCTCTCGGGATGCACCGTTTCCCCTTGTTCCTGAAGGTCATCCTGCCGCAAGCCTTAATGGTGGCGCTGCGTCCACTCGGGAATGAACTCGTCATCATGGTCAAATCATCCGCCGTCGCTTCACTGGTCACGCTTTACGACCTGATGGGCGCAACACGGCTGGCTTTTGCACGATCTTTCGACCTGTCTGTTTATTTCTTTGCCGCAGCGCTCTATTTGCTGATCGTCGAAACGATCCGCCGGGTATGGGACATGGCCGAACGGCGCCTGACGCGCCATCTGCACCACGCCTGAGCCAAACAGGGGGCGAAGTCCCCCGCTTCTGAGGAGTTGTCCATGGCTAAAGTCGCTTTTCTCGGTCTCGGCGTGATGGGAGGCCCAATGGCCCGCCATTTGGCGCAAAAGGGCCATGAAGTCACCGTTTACAACCGCACCTACGCCAAGGCCGAAGAATGGGTGAAGGCCCATGGCGGCAAGGCAGCCAAAACACCGAAGGAAGCGGCTGAGGGCCAGGAGATCGTCTTCTGCTGCGTCGGCAACGACAATGATCTGCGCGAAGTGACGATCGGCAAGGACGGTGCCTTCCACGGCATGGGCAAAGGTACACTCTTCGTCGACCACACGACCGCCTCGGCGGAAGTGGCGCGCGAGCTCTTTGCTAAAGCCAAGGAACTCGGTTTCGACTTCGTCGACGCGCCTGTCTCGGGCGGTCAGGCGGGTGCGGAGAATGGCCAACTCACTGTTATGTGCGGCGGCGATCAGGCCCCTTACTCACGCGCCGAACCCGTCATCATGAGCTTTGCAAAAGCCTGCAAACTCCTCGGCCCGTCCGGCGCAGGCCAGCTCACAAAAATGTGCAACCAAATCTGCATCGCGGGTGTGGTCCAGGGCCTCGCCGAAGCGATCCACTTCGCCAAGCGCTCGGGTCTCGATGCCGAAGCCGTCATCGAAGCCATCTCCAAGGGCGCTGCACAAAGCTGGCAGATGGAAAACCGCTATAAGACGATGAACGCGAACAAGTTCGATTTCGGCTTCGCGGTGAATTGGATGCGCAAGGATCTCGGCATTGTGCTTGACGAAGGTCGTCGCAATGGCTCGCATTTGCCAGTCACGGCTTTGGTGGACCAATTCTATTCAGACGTTCAGGAAATGGGCGGCGGCCGTTGGGATACGTCAAGCCTGATCGCGCGGTTGGAAAAGAAGTAAAATCATCTCGTCATTGCGGGGGGCATCGCGACGCACCAATCCATCTTGCATCATGCTTGATGCCTACCATGGATTGCGTCGTCGCGCTTCGCCTTCCTCGCAATGACGAAGATTGTT
This sequence comes from Hyphomicrobiales bacterium, assembly GCA_027488155.1. GTDB lineage: Bacteria > Pseudomonadota > Alphaproteobacteria > Rhizobiales > Beijerinckiaceae > TNE-4. The sequence goes on from JAIYCE010000085.1 coordinate 42,161, forward strand.
CTGAAAACGGCAAATCACTCACCGCCATTTCATGCCGCAATGGCCCGGACCATAAGGATCGCATGATTGCCCCGGTGGGGGCGAAGCGAGCGGAGACGCGGGCGGCACCGACGGCGGCACCTTAAAATCGCGCGGGTTGGGCATCGGTGCAGTGATCTGGCCAGGAAGCGGGTTCATCGCCGCATCGCCACCATAAAGGCTGCCCGGAGTGGGCTGGCTGCGCCGCGATTGCGAACGCTTGGCTTTTTGCGAGGGCGATTTAACGCTGGGTTTCACGGCGCGCGGTGCCCCACCACTCCCCGACACGATTGACGGCGACGCTGGATTAAAGCCTTCGATGGTTGGTGGCGCGAAACGTTCCTGCGCGACAGCACCGGCTGCCGCGCAAAGCCCAGTTATCACGATCATCGCCACGCGCATTGAACACCCTTTCGGCAACACGGCGCGCGGAGCCAGACTCGGTTCAATGAGTTGCGGGCGAAGACGTCCCCTCACCCGTTCCCGGCAGCGGCCTGCCAACGGTACGATGCGCCTTCTCACGCAGATCCTGCAACAACCGATAGAGGCCCGGGATCAAGAAAATGCCGAGAATGGAAGCCGCCAACATGCCACCGAACACAGCCGATCCAACGGCCTTGCGCGATGCGGCACCGGCACCGGCAGCGATCACCAACGGCACAAGGCCAAGGATGAAGGCAAAGCTCGTCATCATCACGGCGCGGAAGCGGAGTTTTGCAGCTTCCAGTGCAGCATCAACCGACGTGCGGCCATGGTTGCGCTGCTCCATGGCGAATTCGAAAATCAAAATCGCATTTTTGGCCGCAAGCGCTACCAAAACGACGAGGCCGATCTGTGCATAGAGATTGTTATCGAGTCCTACGAGGAGCAGGAAGCCCATCGCACCTGCCACAGCCACGCTGACCGAGAGCATGACACCAACCGGCAGTGTCCAACTTTCATAGAGCGCGACAAGGAAGAGATAAGCGAACAGAATGGAGAGCGCGAAGATGAAGCCCGTCTGTCCCGCCGCTTGCACTTCCTGCAAGGCTGTACCCGTCCAGGCATAGCCAAAGCCGGGCGGCAATTTCGCTTCCGATAGCTTTTCCATCACCAACAGAGCCGTGCCGGAAGAATAACCCGATGCTGGCCCGCCAGAAATCGTCAGCGAACGCTGATTGTTGTAGCGTACCAGATAGGCCGGAGCGACAACAAGCTCGACATCGGCCACGGCACGCAGAGGCACCATGTCGCCTTTCTGGTTGCGCAACTGGATGCGGTAGATGTCATCGACGCTCATGCGCTGATCATCGCGCGCCTGCAACATAACTGGCCATGTCCGGCCATACAGATTGAAATCGTTGACGTAGTAACCACCGAGCGCGGCCTGCATCGCTTCAAACACATCCGACACGGGAACGCCCAGAATCTGGAGTTTTTCGCGATCGAGATTGAGCTTCAATTGCGGTGTGGACACCATGAAGCTCGTGCGTACACCTTCTAGCTGCGGCAATTGATTGGCGGTGAAGGACAATGTGCGCCCGACAGCAGCCAACGTGTTCACATCGGTCCCCTGCAAATCGAGCAATTGATATTCGAAACCCGACCCCGTTCCCAAGCCTATGATGGGCGGTAAGTTGAATGCGAAAGCCAACCCGCTCGGCATGGCTAAGAATTTTTGCTGTAAACGCGCGATAATGGCTTGCGCGGACTTGCTCTTGTCTTTGCGCTCCTCATAGGGTTTCAGCGTGATAACGAACAACGCCTTGTTAGAAAGCGCCAACCCGTCAATCATCGAATAGCCCACCACGTCGAAGACGTCGGTGATGGAGGGTTCGGTGGCAATGATCGTGCGCATCTTGCCAACCACCTCTGCGGTGCGGTTGAGCGAAGATCCGGCAGGTAACTGCAATTCAGCAAAGAAGACACCCTGATCTTCTTCCGGCAGAAAGCCCGTGGGCACTTTTGTCGTCAGGAAACCGGCCAGCAGCATTGCACCCGCCAGACCGACAAGCGTGAAAAGCCCACGGCGCACCAGCGCACTTGCGCCTACAACGTAGAGATCGCGCGTCTTATCGACGCCGGCCTGAAACCAGCGAATGATGCCCGTCTGATGCCCGCCATGTTTCAACAAAAGCGCGCACAAAGCGGGCGAGAGCGAGAGCGCATTGATGGCAGAGATGACCATCGACACCGACACAGCAACGGCAAATTGCTGGTAGAGCTGGCCGGTGATGCCCGGGATGAACGCTGTCGGCACGAACACCGATAAAAGCACGAGCGTGATGGCAATGATGGGAGCGGTAATTTCACCCATCGCCTTTTTCGTTGCCTCGGCGGTCGTTAGATGCGGCTCATCATGCATAATGCGCTCGACATTTTCGACGACGACAATTGCATCGTCCACGACGATACCGATGGCCAGCACGAGGGCCAAAAGCGAGACCGTATTGGCGGAGAAGCCCAAGGCATGCATGACCGCGAATGTGCCGATGAGCGACACGGGAACGGCGATGATCGGCACGAGCGTCGCACGCCAGCTGCCAAGGAAGAAAAAGACGACGATGCCAACGAGAACGAACGCCTCGACCAACGTATGCACAACCTCACTGATTGTGTCTTTCACGAACACAGTCGTGTCGAAGGTGATTTTGACTGCGAGGTCTTCAGGGAAATTCTTTTGCAGTTTCTGGAGTTCGGCGCGCACACCATCGGCCACCGCCACAGCATTGGCACCGGGCGCCTGATAGATGCCGATACCGGCCGCGGGCTTGCCGCCGAGTTGAGAATAGGAATCGGAGAATTGCGATCCAACCTCAACCGAAGCGATATCCTTGACACGAATTGTACCGCCATCTGGATTGGCGCGTACGATGATGTTTTTGAATTCTTCGACGGTCGATAAGCGGCCAAGCGTTGTGATTGTTAGCTGGAACTGCGTATCACCGGTCAGTGGCGCAGCACCGATACGGCCTGCCGCCGCTTGGACGTTCTGCGATTGCAACGCCTTAATCACATCGCTCGGCGTCATGTTAAGCGCAGCAAGGCGCTCAAGATCAACATTGATCCGCATCGCATAAGTGAGCGCACCAAAAAGACTTGCCGAACCGACGCCAGGCACGCGCGCTAAAGAATCGAGCAAATTGATCGTCGCGTAGTTCGATAGGAAAAGCGAGTCGTAGGTACCCTTTGGCGAGTAAAGTACGGCGACCTGAAGAAGCGCCGATGATTTTTTTGCTACCGTTACGCCCGAGCGCGTTACTTCCGCCGGCAATTTCGGCATCGCCAATTGAACGCGGTTGAGCACATTGACGGTGTTGAGATCGGGATCACTGCCGACGGCAAAGGAGACGTTCAGCGTGTAGGAGCCGTCATTGCCAGACGTCGACTTCATATAGATCATCTTGTCGACGCCATTGACCTGACTTTCGATCAATTGCGCGACCGTCTGCTCGACAACGTCGGCGGATGCGGCTGAATAACGTGCCGAGACCTGCACTTGCGGCGGCACGATGTCGGGAAATTGCGATACCGGGATTACTTTCATCGCGAGTAGGCCCGCAATGGTGATCACGATGGAAATGACAAAGGCCAAACGCGGCCGATCGACGAATAAAGCTGAAATCATTTGAACGATCCCGAAACGTTAATGGACAAGCGCATAAAACGCTCGGGTCAGGATTTAGGATTGGCTTGCGGCACCGGCGTCACCGCCATGCCCGGGCGTATGCGCTGCTGTCCTTCGACGATAACAAGTTCGCCAGCCTTAAGACAAATTTCTATCACGACAAGACCGCTCTCCTGTTCTTCCGTCACAATGCTACCTACTTCAACCTTCTTATCGTCCGTGAGCGATAGAAC
>JAIYCE010000107.1 GCA_027488155.1 Hyphomicrobiales bacterium
GCTGTCGTCCTCCAAACCCACGCAGACGCTCTGAGCATGTACGTCGATTCTCACTGCCATCTCGATTTTGCTGATTTCGATGCGGATCGAACCGCACTGCTTGAACGTGCGCGCGCGGCCGGCGTGAAAACAATGGTCACAATTTCGACACGGATCAAAAAGTTTCCGCAGGTTGTCGCGATTGCCGAAAGCGATCCAGACATTTGGTGCTCGGTCGGCACCCATCCGCACAACGCGCATGAGGAGCCGGATACAAGTGTTGCCGATCTCGTCGCACTCGCGCAGCATCCTAAATGCGTCGCGATTGGCGAAGCCGGTCTCGATTACCATTACGATAAAAGCCCGCGCGACGTGGCAGGCCGTGTGTTCCGGACGCATATTGCTGCGGCACGTGAAACGGGACTGCCGCTGGTCATTCACGCGCGCGATTCTGATGACGATATGATCGCTATTCTGCGCGAGGAGATGGGGAAGGGTGCTTTCCCTGCGGTGCTGCATTGCTTTTCGTCGGGTCCGGAATTGGCGCGTGTCGGAGTTGAACTTGGCCTGATAGTCTCATTCTCCGGCATTCTCACGTTCAAGAATTCAGAAGAGATCCGCGCGATTGCGCACGATGTGCCGATGGACCGATTGCTGGTTGAGACAGATGCGCCGTATCTGGCGCCGCCGCCTTACCGCGGCAAGCGCAATGAACCGGCCTATGTCGCCGAGACAGCAAAGGTGCTGGCGAGTGTTAAAGGCGTCAGCCCCGCAGAAATGGCACGCGTCACGACCGACAATTTCTTCCGCGTGTTCAGCAAGGCTAAACGGCCGGAGGGGCTGGCGTGAATCCGCGCGTCACGATCCTCGGTTGCGGCTCTTCGGGCGGCGTGCCGCGTGTCGGATCGGGTTGGGGGGCGTGCGATCCAAATGAGCCGAAGAATCGTCGCCGGCGCTGTTCTATCCTTGTCGAGCAGATTGGGAAGGGCGGGACAACATCCGTTCTCGTCGATACGGGACCAGATTTGCGCGATCAGTTGCTGGCCGCCGATGTCACACGGCTCGACGCGGCGTTGATCACCCATGAACATGCGGACCATACGCATGGTCTCGACGATATCAGGCCCATCGTGCTGCACATGCGCCGGATCCTGCCGGTTTATATGGATCAGATCACATCAGACCAGATGCATCGGAAGTTCGGCTATTGTTTCACGACGCCGGCGGGCAGCTCTTATCCGCCGATCGCGCGCGAGTTCAGAATTGTGCCGGGTCATCCAATCGCCATCGAAGGGCCGGGGGGCGATCTGTCTGTCGATGCTTTCACGCTCGATCATGGTGAGATTGATGCACTCGGCTTCCGCTTCGGCGGGATAGCCTATACGCCCGATGTAAAGTCCATTCCGGATGCCGTGCTACCGTTCCTCGAAGGTCTGGATGTGTGGATCATCGATGCGCTGCGGCCAACGCCGCATCCATCACATTTCTCACTGTCGGACGCGCTTGGCTGGATCGACCGGATGAAGCCCCGGCGCGCCGTGCTGACTAATCTTCATACCGACCTCGATTATGGCGCGTTAGGCGCGAGTCTGCCGGATGGCGTCGAACCCGCTTATGACGGGATGGTGATCGGGTAGGCTGGTCTCGCTGCAGCGGTCGACAGTCTGTGGAGGGCTAACGGAACGCTGCGTTAGACGCGAACACCAGAGCAATCAATTGAAGAGTTGAAGCCTATATCCACAATGCGCATAAGACATATTATGGAACTTTTATTCTCTAGAGCCAGATAAAACAATGTCTTATGCTGTATCGTTTCAGTCTTGAATCAACGTATATCGTTGGCATCGATCCGATGCGTCACGATCTCCGGCACACCGAATTCTAGTGCAGCGATTAATGCTATGCGATGGCTGTCGCCTTCGTCCCATTCATGCAGATGCCATTGGCTATCGATTTCATCGGCGAAGATGAGCGTTCTGACCTCGAGCGAAAGCCCGAGCCCGGTTGCTTTGGCAAGCGCTTCTTTGCGTGTCCAAAGCCGGTAGAACTTGCGGACATAATCCGGGCTATCGGGATCGAGCGCCCGCAGTTCAGACGGATGTGCAAAGGCCGAAGCCGTGTCGAGTGTCGCATGGGACGGGTCGAGTGCTTCGGCATCGAGGCCGAGGTCCAATCCATTGGACACCGCCACAGCGACCAGACCCGGTGTATGGGTCAGGTTGAAACGTGGGTCGGTCCCGTCAGGTGGATTGGACAGGCGCGGTTTACCGTAAGCGTTTTCGGTGAAGGTCCATGATGTGGGCGCACCGTCAAATTGGGTGAGCAGCGCATGGCGCTTGAGAGCATGGGCTGCTGCATAAAGCAGCCGATCGTGTTCTTTGGCGTGTCTATCGTGTGCTGCACGTTCGCGGTCGTCGAGGCGTGCATAGAGGCGCCGATGTATGACAGGGTCAATCGTGCCGGTGGGCATGATCCAGACATCGACGCGAGGTGTCTTAGTCGTCATGGCGTTAGAATGACGAAAAGTCGGTGAGTTGGCGAGTGCCTATCCTTGGCGGCAGCGGTGGTAGAGTGCAAAAGGGGGCATGGACCAAAATTTCACACCCTCCCCCTCCGCCGATATCGCCATGCTGATCGCCATCATGGCCGCGTTGAGAACGCCAGAGACCGGTTGTCCGTGGGATCTCGAACAGAATTTCTCGACCATTGCGCCCTACACGGTCGAGGAAGCCTATGAGGTCGCCGACGCTATCGCGCGCAATGATTTCGCCGATCTTCGCGACGAATTAGGCGATTTGCTGCTTCAGGTCGTTTTCCATGCGCGGCTCGCGGAAGAGCAAGGACTGTTCGATTTCGGCGGCGTGGTCGAAGCCATTACATCCAAGCTGATCCGGCGCCATCCTCATGTGTTCGGGCAGACGCGTGACCTCAAGCCGGAGGAGGTCAAGGCGCTGTGGGGTCAAATCAAAGCGCAAGAGAAAGCCGAGCGTGCGGCGTTCCGATTGGCGCAGGGTTTACCGGAGACCGAAGCGAAAGGGCATCTAGGCTCCGTCCCGGTGAACCTCCCTGCCCTGACCCGGGCCGTAAAATTGCAAGCCAAAGCCGCCGATGTCGGGTTCGATTGGCCCCAGACGCGGTTCGTATTTGAAAAAATAAGGGAAGAAATTCAAGAACTTGAACAAGCATATTCAGAAAAAGAACCGGCTGCCATAGAGGAGGAGTTCGGGGATCTTTTGTTCGTGATGGCCAATCTTGCGCGTCATTTGAAGATCGATCCAGAAGTAGTTCTAAATAAAGGAAATAATAAGTTCATGCGCCGGTTTGCACATATCGAAAAGCGGCTATCGGAGAATGGTGTTCCGCTCAAGGACGCCGGCCTCGAAAGGATGGATGCGTTGTGGAACGAGGCGCGGGCGGCCGATAAATCCGCCAAAGCCTGATCGATTACGAAATCTTCTTCGCGACTTTGACCCGCTGGCGCAGCCGCGGCTCTTTTTCGGCGGCAATGCGAATGACGACGTCGATTGTACCGTCCTCGGCTTCGCGGCGCTCGAGAACTTCGGCTTCCTCATACAACCAGTTAAGCGCCGCCCCTTCGGCCGGTCCGAGCGTGACACGGAAGCGCGGGCGGTCTCGGGTGAGGCGTTCTTCGATTAAGTTCTTGAGCCGCTCGAGCCCCTCGCCTGTAACGGCCGAGACCAATACCGGGCGCTCATCCTCGGGCCGATTGGCAGAAACGTTCAGAAGCCGCTCCGCTTCAAACTCCGGCAGACGGTCGACCTTGTTCCAGACTTCTACGAGGCGGCGGCGATCATTCGGGTCGACACCGAGATCGCGCAGGATTGAGGTAACGTCTGACGCTTGGGCTTCGGTATCGCCATGCGAGACGTCGCGCACATGGAGGATCACGTCCGCAGCGATAACGTCTTCGAGCGTGGCGCGGAATGCGGCGACCAGCATCGTCGGCAGGTCGGAGATGAAGCCCACCGTATCGGACAGGATGACATTGGCACCATGTGGCAACTTCATCACCCGCGCGGTCGGGTCTAGCGTGGCAAAGAGTAAATCTTCCGCCATCACTTCAGCCGCTGTCAGCCGGTTGAACAGGGTCGATTTGCCGGCATTTGTGTAACCGACCAGCGCCACCATCGGATACGGCACTTTGCGACGGCTCTCGCGGTGCAGTCCGCGCGTGCGTTTGACCTGTTCGAGGTCTTCTTCGATGCGGACCATGCGCTCCTGAATCACACGCCGGTCGGCCTCGATCTGCGTCTCTCCGGGGCCGCCCAAAAAGCCGAAGCCGCCACGCTGGCGTTCAAGATGGGTCCAAGAGCGGACGAGACGGCTCTTCTGATAGGCGAGATGGGCGAGCTCGACCTGCAGCGCACCTTCCTTGGTGCGCGCCCGGCGGCCAAAGATTTCGAGGATCAGGCCGGTGCGGTCGATGACCTTAGCCCGCCATTCCTTCTCAAGGTTACGCTGCTGCACGGGTGAGAGAGCGCAATCCATCATTACGAGATTTATGTCTTCGGCTTTTACGAAACCGGCGATTTCTTCCACCTTCCCTTTACCGAGAAACGTGGCTGGACGTGGCGCTGCGATCGACACGATCGAGGCTGTCACCACATCAAGATCGATCGCAGCGGCCAAACCGACCGCTTCCTCAAGCCGCGCCTGCGGTTCGCGCAGATTGATGGGAGCATCTTTTTCGCTGCGCGCTTCGCGTTGCGCGGCGGCCCGTTTGGTCAAATAGGGGCCTATGACCAGCGTGCGCGTTCCCGCGGCAATCGTCTTTTCGGGGTCCTTCCCCGAAGCGCCAATGCGGTCCTGAGCCTTCCCGGGCCCGGACACTCAGTCCTTCACGGGCGCGGCTGCGCCCTCCTCGCCACCTTCGAACAGCGCAACAGGCTGGCCGGGCATGATGGTCGAGATGGCATGCTTATAGACGAGTTGCGAATGTCCATCGCGGCGCAGCAGTACGCAGAAATTGTCGAACCAGGTCACGACGCCCTGCAACTTCACGCCATTCACAAGGAAGATGGTCAGCGGAATCTTATTCTTGCGGACATAATTGAGAAAAGTGTCCTGCAGGTTCTGCGCCCGTTCAACAGCCATCGTTATCCCCTTCTCGTTATCCCCCGAGGGTTCAAAAACCCTAGGCGGTTCCCGCCGGTCTAGGCGCCGACGTTGCCATTCCCTATTAGGCCCTCAATTCTTCACCTGACGCAAGCGACCGCGACAAATTGGACCCTGTCTTTTCAGACGGGGTCGAATTCACCGTCGGCGTGGGCGGTGCGCAACACTTCCTCACGCAGCGCTTTGCGCAAAGCTGTTGCAACAGGCCCGGGCTTTCCATCGCCGAGGGTCTTACCGGCAACGGTCACGACGGGCAGGACAAGACTTGTCGCCGATGTGATAAACGCCTCTGCCGCGTCCTGTGCTTCCGCAATTGTGAAGGGCCGTTCCTCATAGCGCATTTGGTGCGCTTCGATAACGTCGATGAGTGTTGTGCGCGTAATGCCGCGAAGAATGCCAAACTCAGCCGGACGCGTCACAAGCACGCCCTCCTTGGTGATGATCCACGCATTGGTCGACGAACCTTCGGTAACGAAGCCTTCCTCGTCGACGAGCCAGGCTTCGCGTGCACCCGCTTCGACGGCTTCCTGCTTGGCAAGCACGTTGGGTAAAAGCGAGACTGACTTGATATCGACCCGCGACCAGCGATCGTCTTCAGCCTCGATAACGGCGACGCCCTTCTCCGCCATCGCGTCCATTGCCTCTAGATTGTGGCTTTTGGCTGTGATGACGAGAGCAGGACGCACCGGTGTTTTCGGGAAAGGATGGTCGCGGCGCGCGACACCGCGCGTCACCTGCAAATAGACGATGCCATTGTGGATGCGATTGCGGGCCACCACCTCGCGCATAATTGCCTCAAGCGCTTCGCGTGTCACCGGCATCGCTATGCGCAATTCGCGCAAGGACCGCTCGAGGCGCTCGAGATGGCGCTCCTCGTCCATCATCACGCCATGGAAGATCTCGCACACTTCATAGACGCCATCGGCAAATTGATAACCACGATCTTCCACATGTACCACGGCTTCGCGATGCGGAACGTAGCGACCATTTACATACGCGATGCGACTCATCGAATTTCCCCTTAGCCGATGTTGAGCGAGCGCAGCTTGCGGTGCAGCGCCGAGCGTTCCATACCGATAAACTCGGCAGTACGCGAAATATTGCCTGAGAAACGATTAATCTGCGCGACCAGATATTCGCGCTCGAAGATTTCACGCGCTTCGCGTAACGGCATCGACATGAGTTTTTCGCCGCCCGCACCATTAGGTGTTGCAGGCACCATTGAGCCGACATCAGGCGGCAGAAGATCGGCGGTAAGCACACCATCCGGCTCGCCACCGGCCAAAATCAAAAGCCGTTCGATATTGTTGCGCAATTGGCGAATATTGCCCGGCCAATCATGGGTTTGCAGGATCGCCATCGCGTCGTCGCCTATGATGCGCTTCGGTAAACCTGTCGAAGCTGAAATCTGCTCCATGAAGTAATCGATAAGAACAGGAATATCCTCACGACGTTCGGCCAGCGAAGGGACGCGGATTGGCACAACAGAGAGCCGATGCAGCAGGTCCTCACGGAACCGACCAGTTGAGATATCACCAGCAAGGTCACGCGCAGTCGATGAGATAATGCGAACATCAACATGAACTCGCGTCGTACCGCCGACACGTTGAAAATTTTGATCGACGAGGACGCGCAGGATTTTTCCTTGCGTCTCCTTTGGCATGTCGCCGACTTCGTCGATATAGAGTGTGCCGCCATGCGCCTCCTCAAGCGCGCCGATCCGGCGCATCTTGCCGTCACCCTCCACACCAAAGAGTTCGGACTCGACTGTGTCAGGTTCCATCATCGCCGCGTTGAGGACAATGAAAGGACCGGTGGCACGCGGCGACAGCGAATGAATGGTCCGTGCCGTCAATTCCTTGCCTGAACCCGACGCACCCGAAATCATGATGCGTGCATTGGTTCCCGAAACACGCTCTATCGTTTGCCGTAATTGATTGACCGATCCCGACTGGCCGATGATACGGGAAGCATCTGGCGTACGCTGACGTAATTCTTTTACTTCACGCTTCAACCGCGATGTTTCAAGCGCACGTTCGGCCACAAGCACGAGACGATCCGCCTTAAAGGGCTTCTCGATGAAATCATAAGCACCGCGCTTGATGGCAGAAACGGCAGTTTCAATATTGCCGTGTCCGGAGATCATCACAACCGGAAGATCGGGATTTTGCTCCTTGATGACATCGAGCAATTGCAAACCATCAAGTTTGCTGCCTTGAATCCAGATATCAAGAAAAACAAGTTGGGGACGACGCTGCGCAATAGCCTCGAGTGCCGCATCGGAATGCGCTGCGGTCCGCGTGCGATGTCCCTCGTCTTCAAGAATACCGGCAACGAGGTCGCGAATATCGGCCTCATCGTCGACGATCAAAATGTCGGCGCTCATACGATACTCCCATTGCGGTGGAGATTGTCAGTCAGCTCTGAATGCGGCGTATCTGCGGCACCGTCGCGCGGAAACCAAAGGCGAACTATGGCGCCACGGCTGCCATCGGGCGGATCGAGTAACTCAAGGCCGCCGCCATGATCTTCCAGAATTTTTCCAACAATCGCGAGACCAAGTCCCGTGCCCCCCTCGCGCGTCGTCATGTAAGGTTCCAGAAGGCGCGCGCGGTTCTCCTGCGGGAAGCCCTTGCCATTATCGAGAACACTCACCGAGACGATTCCTGAGCCATCTTCGGTCAGTGTCACATCGATCCGGCCCGGGCCGCCACGTGTCTCTTGGTCGATGGCGCCAACCGCTTCAGTCGCATTTTTTACGATATTTGTCAGCGCCTGCGAAAGGAGGCGTCGATCGAATTTGGCAAAGATGGCATGGCTCGGCAGATGATCGGAAATTTGTAATTCAGGATGGCCAACACGCATCAAGAAGATGACTTGTTTCACCATTTCGCTCACATCGTCATCTTCAGGGCGCGGCTTTGGCATGCGTGCAAAAGATGAGAATTCATCGACCATACGCTTGATGTCGTCGACCTGTCTCACGATGGTGTCCGTGCATTGATCGAAAACTTCCTTGTCGGTCGTGATGAGGCGGCCATACTTTCTCTTGAGTCGTTCTGCCGACAATTGAATTGGCGTCAGCGGATTTTTGATTTCATGCGCAATGCGACGGGCGACATCGGCCCACGCCGATGTCCGCTGCGCGGTCACCAATTCGGAAATGTCGTCTAGCGTTACGATTGAACCTTGCTCACCATCCGTCGCGTTTTCGGTCGTCACACGCACAGTCAATACACGCTCGCTATCGCCGGACCCTACAACGAGCGTCCCCTGCCCGCGCGTACGCTCGAGATCGCGCGCAAACCAAGGCGCAAGATCGGGCATAACCTCAAGGATCGGTTTGCCGAGGATGCTTTCGCGCGAGCCGCCTAGCAATTTGTCGGCTGATGGATTGACAACCGTAATGCGCCCTTTCGCATCGACGCCGATGACGCCCGCTGAGACGCCTGACAAGACGGCCTCCGTGAAACGACGGCGGCGGTCAATCAACTCGCTTGCAGCGGTTAAACGATCGGTCTGGCGGCGAAGCTCCGCGGTCATCTTGTTGAAGGTTTCGGAAAGATGGCCGAGATCGCCTTCCTTGGTGCCGACTGGCACTTGCACGTAAAAATTACCCAACGCGACTTGGTCGGTGGCGTGGATAAGGCGGCGGATTGGCGCAACGAGACGGTTGGCGAAGCTGAGACCAAACCATGTCGCCGACAAAAGAAGAATGAGCGAGATCAACGCATACATAGAGGCGAAGGCTACCTGCACATCGAGCTTGCGTTCAGCGAGATAGCCGTAAAAGGCCGCGGCACGCTCTGCCTGAATCGGAAACTCAAGAGCTTTGGGATCAACGGGGCGTGCAGTGAACAGATAAAGATCTTCGGTGGACGGCACCTTGATCAGAGCGCGGAATACGTTGCCCGATTGCGGAATGAGGCACCATGCTTCCGTATCGGCAGCGGCGTTCATGTCCTCGGGCGATGGCAGACTCAGCCCTTCGACCGGCTTCAACTCGATGCGCTCAACGATTTGCAGATCGCTTCTGAGAAGAATGGCGACAGGGAATCCGAGAAAGAGTGCGCGCGAACGCATGAAATCTTGAAAGAACGCATTCGCTTGGGGGGCTGCTTGTCGTGCGCGGCTAATGTCAGACGCCATCACATTGATTTCACGACCCATCGTCCGGCATTGCAGCTCGCGATAAGACGTAGCGACATCGACCGAGGTCGTCAGCAATTGTTGAATGGTCCGCGAGAAGGAAATGTCGATCCCGCGCTCGAGCGTGATCCAGCCAAGCGCCGCCACAAGCAAGGCTGGCAACGTCGCGACAAAGGCAAAAAGCCCGACGATGCGAACATGCAATCCCGCAGCTGCCTGCCCAGCCCGGCGCGCCCGAAGGAGCCTGATCCCCTCGACGGCGACAAAGCCGATCATGATGAGGATGAGAAGCCCGTTAATCAGGAAAAGCAGAAAGACGGTGTCATGCGTCGGCGCGATTGGGGTTAGCCCCGCGAGCACCAGAAACGTCGCCAGCGCGGACCCAAGCGCCAAAACGACAGTCGCTGCGCCAGCCCAAAAAGCCAGCCGCCGCCGCCGCCCACCTGGCGGTTCGACGGGTTCGGGAAAAGCAAGTTCCGAAGCCGGATGGGTTTGCATATTTGCGCCAATCATGTCGGGCGAGTCGGGTGCCGGACTGCCCCTGATGCAATAGCGCAACAGTGTGGCCTGTTGAAGACGTTATTTTTGAAGACCTCGCGAAGGCTCGGGCGCGCGGTCGCGCTTAAGGGCTTCGCCCATTGTGATGTGAGGACCTCGCGAAGGCTCGGGCGCGCGGTCGCGCTTACGGGCTTCGCCCATGGTGATGTGAGAACCTCGCGAAGGCTCGGGCGCGCGGTCGCGCTTACGGGCTTCGCCCATGGTGATGTGA
>JAIYCE010000016.1 GCA_027488155.1 Hyphomicrobiales bacterium
ATTCTTGACGATGCCATCCCACTTTTTGCACAAGGCAAGCAACATAAAGTTCCGTTCATGATTGGAACGATGTCATGGGATGCGAGCTTTTTTGCGCTCAGCGCACCGCCGGTCGAGACATATCTCAAGGCTATGAAGCAAGACTCACAAAAAATAGCTAAGCTCTATAAGGATTTCAAATATCAGTGCGATCAGGCGCTCTCGCCACAAATCATGGCGGATGGTTGGTATACGGGAGCCGTGAAGCTTCTTGCTGACAGCGCCAATAAGCACGCTCCGGCGTATGCTTACTATGTAACGTTCGTCACGCCGACGCTGAAAGCGAGCTATATAGGCCCGGCCCATACATTCGAATTGCCTTATGTGTTTGGCGCGCTCGACACCGTCAATCTAGCGCCGCGCAAGGCGAAGCCCGCCAATCCCTGCCAAGAGATTACTCAGGGCCGTGTCGACGCCAAGGAAAAGAGCACTTGGAGCAAATATTGGTTCCCGGCGACAGCGCCGAACGGCAACGCTGATCAATCGATGGCTAAACAATTTGCTAAGAGCTGGACGAGCTTCGCCAAAACGGGCAACCCGAACTATAACGGAAAGAACGTTTGGCCGCGCTACGACATCAACACTGATGTGATGCGTCATTTTGCAAATGGCCATGAAGGAACGATCGCCAAGGTGAACAAGGATAGAGTTGATCATCAGCTCGAATTCGTTCGCGCCTTCTACGGCGTCAAATAAAACTTCGGCATTTTGCACACCAGTCGAAACGCCGCGCGGGAGAGATCTCGCGCGGCGCTTTGTTTAGCGGCGACGACGCGGTGAAGTTCACCCAGCAAAAATTCCAAAGAAGGGTGGATGCCGCATTAATGCCATTGGTCGCGCGAGGATTGATGGTATCCACAACAGCCTGTGGTGAGCGAAGGAGCCAGCTTTTGGCAATGCGCCATCGACGGATTGAAGGCACCCAGCGTCCAATCGGAGCTGCGGTTCGTCATGCGAGTGTTTTGGAAAATGGTGGGCGGGTCAGTCTCGTTCGAACCGGTCTGGCGCCATATTTCCCTGCAAACAGGGAAATAACAGGGAAATTCCTGGAAGCATGCCGATTTGGCGCAGCGGGGAGGTGATTTCGCGCGCCTTCCCAATGGCTTGGGGTTGATTTCCCTGCGGCGCGGAACAGGGACCGCATTAGGCGGAACAGGGAATTTCCTTGTCGTTTGGTGGGATTGAATTGTCGCTTTGCGGTATCGGATTGTCGCTTTGCGGAATCGGATTGTCGATTGGCGGGATCGGTTTGTCGAACGCCGGTTTTGGAATGCCGGGCGGCGGGATTGGAATGGCGATTGCCGGGCTTGAAGTGCTGACACCCGGAATGCGATTACCGCCTGGCGGGATCGGATTGGCGTGGGGCGGCGAAGGCGCGATCGATCGGTAGGGCGCCCTGACCGGGCCAAGGGCGATGCTGACCTGGGGCAACGCCGAGGCCTTCCTTTGCCCCCGCTCCGCCGTCCGGGCGGGCAATCCCTCCAGCGGTTCGCACTCAGCATGTCGAAGGGCGTCCCGGGGTGCGGGATCGGCCTTGGCCCAGCCGATCTTTTCCGCGCCCGGCGACTGGCGTGACCGCAAGGATCCAGGACGAGTTGACCACGCCGGACAGCGGTTGCCGCGCGCCCCTTTGGTGACGTCGGTGGCGTCCCCGGTGGGGTAGCTCGACGGAGCCGTCATCCCGGCTGCGCGCCCTCCAGAGCGCTATAGCAGCCGGGATGACGGCGCTGGCCATGGATCGGTCTTCGGGCAGGGCTCGGGTTTGCTGGAACCGAAGCCGCGGTTCTGCGAGGCCGGGGGTGTGGTGATCGCGGTGTCGGCGGCGCGGTGATTCGGCTGTCCGGCGCAGATTTTCGCGGCCGAGCCAGCTCCGGCTGGCCAATCCGGGCCGGCGGATATCGAGGGCCGGCGCGGGTCGTTCCGGCTCAGTGTTAATCCAGGCACATATACTTTCGTAAAATTCTTCGAACGATTGGCGACTTTCCCTCGAAACCCTTCGAAAGCGGCCTTGCTTGGGTTGCATGCAGATACGCTGATTTTGACTGTGATCGACTGGCTTTCGAAGGCCTTTCGAAGACCTTACGAAAGTAGAAGCCGGGCGAGCGAGCTTCAGAGGCCCAGAGCGGAGTGGTCATTCCGGCCGCGGATCAAGTCTCCGCATTGACAGAACCGGGGCAAAAGGCCCAGCTCGCGCTCGAACAAAGCACGAACGCAAGCGAGGCCGCCATGCCCATGACACGCCAAACCGACTGTGCAAAGCCGCTCAAGCCCGCCCTTCGCCAAGAGGCCGGCGGCCCTGGCGCAGCCGGTGGGGTCGAACTGCGCCCGATCGCGTCCTTGCGCCCCTATGCGGGCAACGCGCGGGTGCATTCGAAGCGGCAGATCGGCCAGATCGCGGCGAGCATCGCGAGGTTCGGCTTTACGAACCCGGTCTTGGTGAGCGATGCGGGCGAGATCATCGCCGGGCATGGCCGGGTGATGGCGGCGAAGGAACTGGGGATGGCCGAAGTTCCGACGATCCGGCTGTCGCAGCTCAGCCCTGAGGAGCGTCAGGCCTATGTGCTGGCGGACAACAAGATCGCGCTGAACGCGGGCTGGGACCAGGACCTGCTGGCGATCGAGCTGCAGGGGCTGATCGATCTTGAGTTCGATCTGGATCTGACCGGCTTCTCGCTCGCGGAGATCGATCTGACGCTGGACGGGGCGCGGGAACGGCGTCGCGAGGCTGGGGAGGGCGGGGATGGGCTGGACGAGGTCCCTGCCCTTCCCGCTGAGGCCGTGACGCGGCGCGGCGATCTGTGGCGGCTCGGACCGCACCGGCTGCTCTGCGGGGACGCGCGGGAGCAAGGCGATGTCGCCCGCCTGATGGAGGGAGGGAGGGCCGATCTGATCTTCACCGATCCGCCCTACAACGTGCGGATCGACGGGCATGTCTCGGGGCTTGGCGCGACGCGGCACAGGGAGTTCGCCTTCGCCTCGGGGGAGATGCGCCAGGCTGAGTTCACCGCCTTCCTGACGCTGACCCTCGGGAACATGGCCTCGGCGGCGCGGGACGGGGCCATCGCCTATGTCTGCATGGACTGGCGGCACATGCGCGAGGTTCTGGACGCGGGCGAGGCGGTCTTTTCCGAACTGAAGAACCTCTGCGTCTGGAACAAGACGAATGGCGGGATGGGCACGTTCTACCGTTCGAAGCATGAGCTCATCTTCGTCTTCAAGGTCGGGAGGGCGGTGCATGTCAACGCCTTCGGCCTGGGCGACACCGGGCGTTACCGGACCAATGTCTGGGATTATCCAGGCGTCAGCAGTCTGGGCGCGGATCGCGCCGAGGCGCTTTCCATGCATCCCACGGTCAAGCCCGCAGCGCTGGTCGCCGATGCGATCAAGGATTGCTCGCGCCGGGGCAGCATCGTGCTCGACGCCTTCGGCGGGTCGGGCACGACGCTGATCGCGGCGGAAGCCTGTGGGCGCATCGCCCGCCTCGTCGAATATGACCCGGCCTATTGCGACGTGATCCTGGAGCGCTGGCGGCGGCTGACGGGCAAGACGCCGATTCTCGCCGGGACGGGTCAGGACCTTGATGCGGTCCAGGAGGCGCGCAAGGTACCGGCCGGAACGCCCGGCGTCCCAAGCCAGGTGCGGCAAGCTCGGCGCAGTGCGAGGGCCAAGCCGTGACACGCCGCGCACATAGCGGACTCGAGGCGATGACCGACGGGACGGAGGCAAGAGGCATCGCGCCGTCGCAAAGCCTCGTCCGCTTGAGGCGCAGGCCGGCAGGGTGCGCACGGCTGATGAGCTCAGCCCCAATCCAGAGTCCGCCATCTCAAGCCGCGCTCCTACGGCCGATCCGCGATCGACCGCCGCCGCGCTCCTCCGCCTACCGGCTATTCCGCACGCCGGAAGCGCTCTTCGCGCGACTTGCAAGCCCTCGCGGGGATCAGCGCGTCTGGCGGGACGCAATCCCCGCACGGCACATGACCGGCTCTGCTGGCTCGGACGCGCTCCCGTCCCCATCCGCCGCCGCGCCGCACGAGACGGCAATGGCGACGGACCGACCGGGTCGACGGCGGGTGGGGCGTAACGTCCACGCGGGCAGAGGCCCGGCTTTACCATGCTCCGCCGTCGCGCCCCTGTGTTTGCTTGCTCTCAGGGCCAAGACAAGGCGCGGACCTGCGACGAAACGTCCGATCCCCGGCCGCCGGGCTACAGGAGACGCGACGCCAATCACGCAGGGATGCGCTGCCCGGTTCGCCGGCGCGCCGTCCTCCCATCGGACCCAACCCCGCGCCCCAAGCGCCGAGCCCCGGAATCAACGCAGGCGCGTTACGGCGCGCGATCCCGATCGAAGCTGGAAGCGCCTGACAAAGCCGAGCGAAAAGTCTTGCGCCAGACCCCGTTGATCAACCCATGACCCGGAAAGAGAGGCTTGCCATGACCAGCGACGATACCCCAGACGGCGGAGCCCCGAAACGCCGCCTGACGCCCGAACAGAGCGAAGCGTTCAAGCGCGAGCTCTTCTTCAACGAGCCGCAAGCCGTCGGCTATCGGAACCCGCCCGAACGAAGCCGCTTTCGCAAGGGTCAGTCCGGAAATCCAAAGGGGCGGCCCAAGCTCGATTCCTGTAGTCATGTTCTGCCATTGGCATCGTTCGGATCATCCGCCCTCTCCCTGGCGCGACGCAAGATGACCGTGCGCGAGCGCGGCAAGGAGCGTGACATCCCGACCGTCGAGGCCGTGTATCTGGCACAGATCAAGTTGGCGCTTGAAGGCAACGCTTTCGCCCAGAAGCACAGCATCGAGCATCTGAACCGGATAGAACGCGAGGAGCGATGGGAGATCGCGCGCGAGCATGAAATCGCCGAGGACTACATCGAGCGCGCCCGCGCCGCGATCGCGGCGGCGAAGTCCAGGGGCGAGCCTGAGCCCGAGTTCTATCCGCATCCTGACGACATCGTTGTCGAGCCCGGCCGAAGAATCCGTTTCAACGGCCCGATCAACGCCGAGCAGGCGGAGGAACTCAAAGAGAAACTCGCGATACGCGAGGCCCTGATCTGGCAGGCCGGCCTTGACCAACGCTTCGATCCGGCAGGCGCAGACGCTTCGATCCTCAACCGGCGCGTCTCGGCCGAAGTCCTCGCCCTCGCGCTCAACGGCAAGCTGCCGCCGCGCCTGCGCATGGAAGAGTTCTGGCTCGGCTACCAGATCGACCGCGCCTCCCGCCACGCCAAGCGCGTCATCCTCAAACGCGTCTACCAGCAATGGCGAAAGCTCGGCGCCCGGCCAAAACGCGGAGCCCTGTTCCCCGAACTCTGGCAAACCCTCGACCGCTACGACACGCTCTATCAGATCGGCGTCGAGATCATCAAAGAGATCAGGGAAAGACAGGAGGAATAAGGTACTTGTCCGACGTGCCGGCGCGGGAAGATCAGGACGGCGTTAGGGGCGGCGCCGCGAGAACAATTGTCCCAGCAGGGAATCACGCCTGTGGGCAACAGTAAGCGCAAAGCATTCCTGCAAGATAGCCCGGCACGCACGACCTGATCAAGGTCGAACGCAAAGTCTCGACTGGTTTGCGCCACCCCACGCGAGGCGACCCAGTTTGAATCGCCGAGCTAACCGCCACTGAAGAGCGCTTCCAGACAAAGCTCATGGGCGCCATCCAGAGAAATCCCTGGCTCCAACTAGAGCCAAAGGCTCAGTTGCAGGTAAGCTGGAGCGAGAAGACGCGCCAGGGAAAGCGACACGCGCAATGACTTTCCAATTTTCGATTTCTCCATTTGTAAATTGTTATTGGTCGATCAGTTCGCGGCAGGCTACCTTTCGCTGGCGTCGTTCATAGAGATAAAGAAAGGCAACAAAAGTAGGCTTGGACTGTCCGCGAGCGCCCGCCGATTTTTCACATGCTGACAATGTCAACGGCTTCGTGTTCTGTTCTGACCACGGAACGCAGCTGGCCCATTCCGAGAAGATCATCTCGGACAACTCCGGCGAACAGGCCGAACAGCCTTCAAAAATGTTTCTGTGATCCTCGAAGTGATCGGGTCGTCGTTGGACAGGATCGTTCAGTCCATCGTCTGCAGCAAGGATGCGTTCCATTTTCATGTTCTTCTGAACATTGAGAGAAAAGGTTCGCAAGAGTTCCGTCATTGAAAGCGGTGCTGGCAAACCAGATTTTGGAACACGAGGCATGCTTGTCGAGAGAGTTCAAACAACGACCCTCTAAAAGGAAAAGGGTGCACCAGGCATGACAGCCGTAGTTGCCAAAGCGAAGGTTGGAGCCGATATTGGCGGCACCTTCACCGACCTTGTTATGATTGACCGATCTGGCGCGATTGTCCGAAAGAAAGTGCCGTCGACAACCGGCTCTTACTCGAAAGGGATCCTCAACGCCCTGGAATTGGCCATGACGGAGGCGAAGGGCGATGCCTCCACAATCTCCGAGTTCGTGCATGGGACAACAGTCGCCACCAACGCCGTACTGGAACTGAAGGGCGCGAAGGTCGGTTTGCTCACTACCAAGGGATTCCGCGACGTTCTGGAGTTGCGTCGTCTGCGTATGCCCGTGTTGTATAAACTCGACTGGAACAAGCCGCCTGTCCTCGTGGAACGCTTCCTTCGCCGGGAAGTCACCGAGCGGATGGGGGCCGATGGTTCGATCGTGACCCCGATTGATCTCGCTGAACTGGAACGTGAGGCCAAGTGGCTGATCGAGCAAGGCGTTGAAGCGCTGACGATCACCTTTTTGAACTCTTACAAGAACCCCGCGCACGAAATTGCGGCGGCGAACAGGTTGCGCGAACTGCATCCGGGTTTTGATATTTCGGTTTCTGTCGAGATCCTGCCCGAAATGCAGGAATACGAGCGCACAAGCACCGCGATCGTGAATGCCTATGTCCAGCCGATCGTGCGCGCATATGTCGACCTGCTGGTCTCCACATTGGCCGACGCCGGCGTCAACGCCCCGGTCAGGATTATGCAATCCAGCGGCGGCATTATTTCCGCCAAAACTGCAACGCGATTTCCGGTGCAGATCATCGAGTCCGGCCCTGCGGCTGGCGTCATCGCATGTCAGCGCATGATGAAGCTCGCTGGCTACGAAAATGTTATCAGTTTCGATATGGGAGGCACAACCGCGAAGGCGTCGTTGATTGAAAGCGGCCAAGTCAAGCAGGCGACGGAGTACGAAGTCGGAGGAGGCGTATCGCAAGGCTCCCGGCTGAGCCGCGGCGGGGGCTACGTCATTCGCGTGCCGTCCATCGATATCTCAGAAGTAGGCGCAGGCGGCGGGAGCCTGGTGTCTTTCGACAAGGCCGGCGGCATTCAGGTTGGCCCAGAAAGCGCGGGCTCGGTTCCTGGACCTGTCGCCTATCAAAACGGCAACAGCGTTCCCACGGTGACAGATGCGAACATCGTCCTCGGCTACATCAATCCCTCGGCTTTGGCTGGCGGCTCGCTGAAGATCGATGGTTCTCTCTCTCGTGCCGCCATCCGCGATCAGGTTGCAACGCCCTTGCACCTTTCATCGGTGGAGGAGGCCGCGTTTGGTATCCATGCGATCGCCAATGCGACGATGATCCGCGCCTTGCGGTCGGTGACGATCGAGCAAGGACGGGATCCGGCCGAATTCGTACTTTGCGCGTTCGGCGGCAGCGGGCCGATCCACGCGGTCAACATGGCGAGAGCGACGGACATCCGGCGCGTGATCGTGCCGCCGTCTCCTGGATTGTTCAGTGCATTTGGCCTCCTTCTCGCCAACATCGAACAGCACGCGAGCCAGGCAATCCAAGGACATCTTTTCCTTTTTCCTCCAGCAGATCTTGAAGAGGCCTTCCGGAAGCTTGAAGCGGTTGTCCGCGAGGCCGTGAAGGAATCGGCGTTGGAAGGTCAGCAATTCAGTCTGAAGCGAAGCGTGGACCTGCGCTATGTCGGACAGAATTCAGCGCTGGGTGTTGCCATTCCAGCCGGCGAACTCCATGCGGAGTCGATTCAGCGCATCGCGAGTCTGTTCAGCGAGGCCTACAAAATTGCCTATGGATTTAGCTCGGAGAATGAGCCGCTCGAGCTGGTCAATCTGCGCGTCGTGGCGGAAATCGAAAGCGGCGTCGCCGCCAGCTGGCTGCAGGCGGCGGCAAGCGCCTGTAACGATCCCGTGCCGACGAAGGCAAGTCGCAATGCCTATTTCGGCCCGGAACATGGCGTGCTGGCCACGCCGATCCTGGCTCCATCCGCCGTCACCGCGACACCGCGCTCCGGCCCTGCAATCGTTGAGGCCTATGATTCCACAATCGTGATTCCGCCAGCGTCCTCGTTCTATCGCGACGCGACCGGCAATATTGTGATCGACCTGGTCTATTGAGAGATGAACATGAAGCCCGTTGACCTCAATCCAGTTCAAATCGAGATATTCAAGAACGCGCTGACGTCAATCGGGGACGAGATGGCCTTGACCGTCTTCCGGACGGCGCATTCCACCGTCATCAAGGATGGCGCGGACTTTTCAACCGCCCTGTGCGACGTGAGGGGAGAACTTCTCGCGCAAGGATTGACCATCCCGTTGCATCTTGGGGCCGTCCCCGATGCGCTGATTGCAGTCATCAATCATTTCAAGGGCGATTTGCATCCCGGCGACATCGTTATCCAGAATAATCCATACGATGGCGGGATGCACTTGCCGGACATATTCGTCATCAAGCCTATCTTTTCCAAGACGCAACCGGATCGCTTGATCGCATTTGCAGCGGCCGTCGCGCACCACACCGACATTGGCGGCAGGGTGCCGGGCAGCAACGCGAGCGATTCGACGGAAATCTATCAGGAAGGCATTCGCTTTCCGATTGTTAAGCTCTATGAACGCGGAAAGGTGAACCAGGCGATCTTCGACATACTGGCGACAAATGTTCGCGTACCAGACATGGTGCTTGGCGACCTTCGTGCGACAATTGCAGCCTGTCACTACGGCGAGCGCGAGCTTCTGAAACTGGCCGACAAGTACGGCGACGACAACTTCCTGAAGTTCGTGGACGCGTATCTCGATTACACCGAGCGACTCACCCGCGCGGAAATCCGTGCGCTGCCCAACGGGATTTTCGAGGCGGAGGACTACATCGATGACGATGGCCTTGGCGGCGATCCCGTCAAGATCAAGGTCAAGCTGACGATCGCAGATAGTGATGTCATTGTTGATTTTACCGGATCGGCCAGGCAAGTCGCGGGTGCGCTCAACGCGACGGAGTCCTTTAGCAAGGCCTGCTGTTATCTGTCCTTGCGGTGTGTGATGGAGTCCAATCTTCCAAACAATGGCGGCTATTTCCGGCCGATAAAAGTGATTGCCCCCAAGGGGACGATTCTCAACGTTGAGCACCCCGGCGCATGCGCGGCGCGCGGATTGACCGGTTTCCGCGTGGTCGACACTGTATTGCGTGCCCTGGCGAAAGCGGTCCCTGGCGTGGCGCCTGCGGCTCCAGAGGGCGGCAACACCTTCATAACCATTGGCGGCAAGGACCCTGAAAAGGGGGCGTATGTCCATATCGACATGGTGTTCGGGGCCTGGGGCGGTTCGCCGCATCGACCCGATGGAGACGCCATGCCGCTGCTCGCCGCGAATTGCACGAACATCCCGATCGAAACAGTGGAGGCGATCTACCCGCTGCGTTATGAGCAATACGCCATGCTGCCGGACACCGGCGGCGCCGGCCGTTATCGCGGCGGACTTTCGCTGGTTCGAGACATCCGATTGTTGCGCGGCGATGCAATCCTTCAAGTCCGCTCGGACCGCCGGGACATTATGCCCTGGGGACTTGAGGGTGGGCGGGATGGCACGCCTTCCTGGAACTACATCAACCCCGAGACGAATTCTGTGCCGCTGCCGTCAATGGCAAATGTCAAATTGAGCGCTGGAGATATCTTCCGGCATGTGACGGGCGGAGCAGGCGGTTATGGCGAACCGCTTGAACGCGACCCTGCATCAGTGGCATCTGACGTTCGCAACGGTAAAATTACCATGCAATATGCTCGAGACGTGTATGGTGTCGACGTGAACCCGACCACGTACGCTGCTGACTTCGAAACGACCGCTGTATTGCGCAAGAGAGCAATTCGTCAGACACTCTCGGCCTCAGCTTAGGGCGAACGTAGCCGATGGAGCAAAAGCTAATGGACGACCCAAATCGGCCTCATAGCGCCACGGATACTGCGGTGTCCTTTGTCAAAGTTGATAAGTTTTTCGGTTCCTTCCAGGTCTTGAAGGGCATCGATCTGTCGGTTCGCAAAGGTGAGCGCGTCGTCATTTGCGGACCATCAGGATCCGGAAAGTCGACCCTAATCCGCTGCATCAATGGACTGGAGAACTACGAGCGTGGACAGGTCGTTGTGCAAGGACTTACCGTTGACGGCCAGGCACGCACGCTCCGAGCGATCCGTAGCCAGGTGGGAATGGTCTTTCAGCACTTCTACCTCTTTCCACATCTCACAGTGATTGAGAATTGCACGTTGGCTCTGCGCAAGGTTCAGAACATGCCGCGCCGCGAAGCGGAAGAGCTCGCCATGCAAAATCTGAAATTGGTGAAAATTCCAGAACAAGCTCACAAGTATCCGAGTCACCTTTCAGGTGGCCAGCAACAGAGGGTCGCCATAGCAAGGAGCCTGTCAACGAAGCCAAAGTTGATGTTGTTCGACGAGCCGACCTCGGCGCTCGATCCGGAAATGGTGAAAGAGGTGTTGGACGTGATGGTCGCCCTCGCCGAGAGCGGAATGACCATGATCTGCGTCACACACGAGATGGGCTTCGCCAGACGCGTCGCGGATCGAGTGGTGTTCATGGACCAAGGACAGATCGTGGAGCAGGCTCCGCCGGAGACATTTTTCCTGGCCCCGACGAACGAGCGAACGAAGACATTCCTCGGTCAGATATTACATTGAGGAACCACCTTGTCAGGGGATGGCGCATGGGCCTGCTCCTATCATCTCCATACTCTGAGTGCAGCCTGGCGGAGGACCTTACCTGATTGGTTTGTCTGGAGTTCTGAATGGATATCGTGCAGCTAAAGACACTCATTCGGGTTGCTGAACTTGGAAGCCTGAACAAGGCTGCCGATCAACTCCGCGTGGCACAGCCTGCCCTCAGTCGGCAGATTCGATTGCTCGAGGAGGAGCTGGGCGCACCGCTGTTTGTTCGCCATGGGCGGGGGATGGTCATAACGCCAATCGGGACCCGGGTGCTTCAGCGAGCAAATGTGATCCTCAATGAGATCGACGCGATCTTCAAAGAGGTGAGTTCCTATCGAGATCAACTCGACGGGAAAGTCGTGGTTGGGATGCCGCCGACAATCGGGGAGATGATCGCAATCCCGCTAACGCGCGCCTTGCAGGAAGTCCAGCCGTTGATGACATTCAGGTATACGGCGGGATTCGGCGGACATCTGTTGGATTGGATGCAACGGGGAGATCTTGATCTCGCGATCCTTTATGATCACAGGCCAATGAAGAGCGTTCAGCGTCGTAACATACTGACCGAGCAGTTGTTCTTGGTCGGAGCCGCCGAGAAAAAGTACAGCATTGCGCAACCGCTGACACTGGCTGAGTTATCAAAAGAACCGCTCGTGTTGCCGGGCCCACGCCACAGTATGCGTGCATTGATTGATAACTTTGGCATCCCACTGAACGTAAAATTTGAAGTTGAGGCGTTGGTTACCATAAAGGACCTTGTAATATCGGGACTTTGCAGTTCGTTCCTCCCCATGTCTTATATTGCAAAGGATCTGAACGCTGGATTGTTGACGGCCGCACCAATTTACGAACCGATGCTCGAAAGAACGCTGTTCGTTGCGTCCACCAATCGCATCAAGAGTCGTGAAACGCAGATTTGCGAAGAGGTGTTGATCCAATTGGTTTCCAAGATGGTTTCTGCCGGCGAATGGCCCTGCGCGCGCTTGGCATGGGAATGAACCGGGCAGCCACCTCAGAGGTTATGCCGAAATTTTATAGCGCCATTTCAAAATCGCTATTTCTTGCGGCCGGAACCACTCGCTATGATATGATAGTTCAATTCGATCGGAGATTGACACGATGAATGCGAGACCGCTCTCAAAATTTGCCTTCGCCGTGTGTCTGCTGTTCGCAATGATCAGCAGCCTTTCCGCTCAAACAATTTCGAGCCTGGTTTCGGCTAACAAAATCAAGATCGGCGTACTGGTCGATTTTCCACCCTTTGGCCTCATGAATCGAAATCAAGAGCCGGACGGCTTTGATATCGAGCTCGCGAAGATGATGGCGGCTGCGCTCGGCGTCCAGCCCGAAATCATCCCTGTGTCGAACGCAAACCGCATTCCATATCTGCAGTCCGGGCGGATCGACGTTTTGGTCGCAAGCTTGGGCATAACCCCCGAGCGCGCCAAGCAAGTCATGTTCACGACACCCTACGCCGGCACGGCTGTCGTGGTGGCCGGACCGAAGTCTCGCGCCCTGACCTCTTTGGATCAACTGGCAAACCTGCGCATTGCTATTGGCCGCGGGAGCGCGTCGGATGCCTATTTCACCCGATTGCCCCCCAAAGGCGCGACCATTCTCAAGTTCGACGGCGAAGCTTCAGCCTTTCAGGCGGCAAACAGCGGTCAGGCGGATGTCTTCTCGACGAGCAACATAACCGTCGCGAGTCTCCGGGAAGCCAATCCCAATGCGGATTTCGAACAGAAGCTGGAGCTGTCAACGCAAGGGAATGGAATGGCTGTTCGGCTCGATGCGTTTGAGCTGCATCAGTGGCTCAATACCTTCATATATTCCGTAAAGATCAACGGACAGCTCAACGCCCTTTATGAAAAGTGGGTCAAGTCTCCGCTGCCCGTGCTGCCGAACCTGTAACGAAATGCGTAGCGGATTGCCGCCTGGGATCCGCTGCCGTCACATCGGCCTCCGAGAGTTGGAGTTGTGGTGAAGCTGCAGTTCGACGATGTCTTGAGAAATCTGGATGTGCTGCTCTGGGGAGCATGGAACACGCTTTTTCTGTCCGCGTCTGCCGGCTTCTGTGGTGTTGCGTTTGCGATTGTTCTTTGTTGGGTTCGAACGTTTGAGAACAAGCCTGCATCTACCGCGATAGCCTGTTACGTGGAATTGATCCGAAATACGCCGTTTCTGGTTCAGGCCTTTTTTGTCTTTTTTGGTTTTCCAAGCATAGGCCTGCGCCTGAAGCCGGATCACGCAGCGATGCTGGTGATGAGCATAAACGTAAGCGCCTATGCCACGGAGATCCTTCGTGGCGGTATTGAGGCGATCGAGAAGGGGTATACAGAGGCGGCGAAATCCGTTGGGCTGAGCAACAGTCAAACATTCTTTTATGTTGTATTGCCGCCAGCAACCCAATCGGTCTACCCATCACTCGTCAGCCAGTTTATTCTTTTGCTTCTGGGATCGAGTGTGCTTTCATCTATCTCTGCTTCAGAGCTGACTTCGGCGGCGAATGATCTTCAAAACAAGAATTTCAAGACGAGCGAAACCTACCTCGTCGCAGCTGGCATCTACCTCGCCATGTCGACATCGGTGGCGCTTTTTCTGAGAAGTCTCGAAAGCGCGCTGTTCCCGTTCGCGCGAACTAGGAGAAATGCTTGATAAGGTCGCTCGACGTTGCGGACATCTACTTCTTTATACGTGCTACAGGATGGACGCTTGTCCTGACGGCCATCGCTTTTGCTGGCGCCGCTGTCGCGGGGGCAATCGTTGCAATCGTCAGCTTGACCAGAAGCCGCATACTTCGATTTGTCGCTTGGGCCTATGTGCTGGTGTTCCAGGGGACGCCTCTTTTGCTGCAACTCTTTATCGTGTTTTTCATGCCTAATCTTATCGGCATAACCATGAGCCCATTAGGGGCGGCAACAATCGCTTTGACCTTGAATGGCGGCGCATTTCTGGGGGAGATATGGCGCGGCGGTTTGCAGGCCATTCACAAGGGCCAGTGGGAAGCTGCTGGATCGATCGGCCTGTCCAAATTGCAACAGATTCGCTGGGTCATCGGACCACAGGCCGCGAAATTGACGGCGCCGGCGACTGTTGGTTTCCTAGTTCAGCTTCTAAAGGCAACGTCGCTGACCGCCATTATCGGTTTCACGGAATTGACGCGCGCCGGTCAAATCGTCGTCAACTCAACGTTCGAACCGTTTCGGGTCTTCGGCATTATTGGGATTATATATTTTTTCTTGTGCTATCCTCTCTCTTTTTTGAGCAGAAAGCTTGAGGCGCGCAACAACACACCCTTTGGTTCAATAAGAGCCACGATGTGAGTTGGCACCAGTACTTGTAGTCGTGTCATTGCCCAGTGGAGGCTCCTGAGATGGTCGAAGCAAAGGTCAAAAAGAGCGAGGCCCTCGACCCTGACTTCAGCAATCTACGACCAATCGATTTTCGCAGCGACAATGTTGCATCGGTCAGTCCTGAAATCCTTGCGGCGATGGTTGAAGCGAATTCCGGCACGGCGGGATCATATGGCGACGATGAGTTCAGCCGCGGGCTCGACGAGCGGTTCGGCGCGCTGTTCGAAACGAAAGTCACCGTTTTTCCGATCGCCACCGGCACAGCAGCAAATGCGCTTTCGTTGTCCGCACTCACACCTCCATACGGCGCCATATACTGCTGCAGTGCCGCTCATATCCATACCTCAGAGGCCGGCGCGACAGAACTCCTCACCGGAGGCGCCAAATTGGTTCCACTGCAGGGAGAGGGCTTTCGTTTCCAGGCTGACGCGCTGGCGCATGCGATCGCCAATGCAGGCATTGGCATAACGAACAGGTCCCAGCCCGCTGCGGTCTCAGTGACGCAGGCGACGGAGTTCGGCACACTCTACCGCCTGGATGAGCTTGCCGCGATCGGCGAGGTCGCGCGAGCCAACCGCCTCCGGTTCCATATGGACGGCGCCCGCTTTGCAAACGCGCTCGCGGCGCTCGACTGCTCGCCCGCCGCCATGACGTGGCGCAGTGGCATCGACATCCTGTCGTTCGGCGCCACCAAGAACGGCGGGCTCAACACGGACTGCATCGTCGTCTTCAACCCCGACATTGTTGAGGATTTGGCGTTCCGGATCCGGCGGAGCGGGCATACCTGGTCCAAGATGCGCTTTTCGGCGGCACAGCTCCTCGCCTACGTCGAAAATGACCTTTTTCTCAAATCCGCCCGGCGCGCCAATGCGCTGGCAGCAATGATTGCGGCAAAGGTCAGGGATTGTCCTGACATCACCCTGGTTGCGCCAGTCGAAGCGAACGAGGTGTTCCTCGACCTTCCCGAGATGATGATCGACTGCCTGATCAAAAACCGAATTCAGT
Source organism: Hyphomicrobiales bacterium (assembly GCA_027488155.1). Taxonomy (GTDB): domain Bacteria; phylum Pseudomonadota; class Alphaproteobacteria; order Rhizobiales; family Beijerinckiaceae; genus TNE-4. The sequence goes on from JAIYCE010000016.1 coordinate 15,342, forward strand.
TCCTCCGGCGCGGCCCGCGCCTGATCCGCCTTGTCTGCCGATTTGATGGCAATGAGCGGGAAATCGACCGATTGATCGCCGTTCTGAAACAATGCGAGTGAAAACGCCGTGCTGTACGTTTCCGAAAACAAGTCCATGGAACTGGTGACGCGACCCATGGCTTTCGCTGCAATTCGCGAGGCGCTTATCGCCGCGGCCGACGACAGCGCTCTGTCCTTTCCTGCCCTGCAAGGAACAGGACGGGATGCAGCGCACCGGTTTTCCGTCAAGGCGGCGCGCGTGAACAGCAGCAATCTGACGGGCCTGAAGATTGGCGCCTATTGGCCTTCCGCTGACAGCGCCGGGTTGCCGCGCGGCAGCTCGACAGTGGTGTTTCTCGATGATGCGACCGGACGGATGGAAGCGATCGTCCGGACCAGCGCCGCCAACTATTTTCGGACCGCTGCGGCAGACGCACTTGCAGTCGAACTGCTGGCAAGACCGGACGCCGAGACGCTCGCGGTCTTCGGCGCGGGCGACCAGGCTTTCCATGAGGTGATGGCGGTCCGTGAGGTCCGGCGCATCAGCCGCGTCTACATCGTGAACCGGACGGCAGAACGGGCAGAGGCGTTGATCAAGAGGCTCCGGGATTCCGGCATCGACGCTGCTCCGGCTGGAGCACAATTTGCGTGCGAAAACAGCGACATTATCGTAACCGTCACAGCCTCCAAGCAGCCCCTTTTCGAAAATGCCTGGGTTAGGCCAGGGACGCACGTTTCGGGCATGGGCGCGGACAATCGCGGCAAACAGGAGATGCCGGTGGAACTGCTCCGGCGAGGCCGCCTGTTTGCGGACCTCGTTCCCCAGTCGGTCGTCATTGGAGAGTTTCAGTATGTTGCCGCCGATATCGCGGCGGGTACTGTCCGGCTGGACCCGCTCGGCGATGTCGCCAGGGGGCATAAGGCTGGCCGCCAATCGACCGACGACATCACGATTTTCGACAGCTCCGGCATTGCGCTGCAAGACATCTTCCTGGCGAAGATGATTTTGGACGAATGCAACCGACGAGGCGACGCGGTCCAGCTCACGTAGAGCACGGACGCAAGAGATGGACGTCCGTTAAATTGGGCGCTGTTCATGAATGGGATGATGGCGATCAGAACGGCGCGCTAGGCGCGGAAGGGACCAATAAATGGATGTTCGGCAGTTGCGCAGCTTCATCAAGATTGCCGAGGTTGGCAGTCTCAGCGAAGCCGCCAACCGCCTGCGCGTGGCTCAACCCGCACTGAGCCGTCAGATCAAGTTGCTCGAGTGCGAACTGGGCGTTGCCCTGTTCTTCCGGCACAAGCGCGGCATGGGCCTGACCAACGCCGGCGAACTGTTGCTTGCCCGGGCCACCGCGATTCTGCGCGAAGTCGACGAAACGCCGGCTTATCTAAGAGCAAGCGCGCCGCGGGTCTTCGGCAGCATCACCATTGCGTTTCCTCCAACCATCACCGAGATCCTGACAGGCCGGCTCGTCCAATCATTCGTAAATCTGTATCCCGATGTCTCGCTACGCCTGTTGTCAGCGGGAACCGGCTACATCAACGAGTGGATGGAAAAGGGCACAGTGGATGTCAGCATCCTCTACAATCCGATCGCCGCAACCAAGCATCGGATCGATCCGCTGATATCCGAGGAGCTTTGCTTCGTCCGACTTCCAGAGCCGCGGGCCCCGTCGCGTCCTTCAATAAGCCTTGCGGAAATTGCTCGTGAGCCCTTGATCCTGTGCAGCCCGATGCACGACTCGCGACGTCTGATCGAACAGGAAGCCGCGCGGACCGGAATCCGGTTGAATGTGCAGATCGAGGCGGATTCGCTGCAAGTCTTGAGAGATCTTGCGATGCGCGGGATTGGAAAAACAATACTGCCGGTTTCCGCTCTGCGCTACGATATCGCCAATGGAAAATTGGAAGCTGTTCCTATCGTCAGTCCGGCGCTACGACGCAGACTCGTCATAGCCATTCCGTCGAACAAGCCGACGACGAATGCAACGAACTGTCTGCTTGATGTCATTCGTGATGAAGTGAGAGGATTGGTGAGATCAGGTGAATGGAAAGGAACGATGCTTTCGAGCATCGACTGAGACAACGCATTCGCTTGGCCTGCCGCCAGCGCCACAACGAAATCTTCCAATTCTTTGAATGGGGTTTTGCGCGATGCATGTTGGTCGTTTTCTTCAGAGGTCGGCTCGACGGTATCCACGCAATCCGCTGTGGCTGACGTCCGATCGCACCATTTCTTATGATGAAGGCGCCACTCGGGTCAGGCGACTGTCTCGATCCCTGCTGTCGCTTTGCAAGCAGGGCGACCGGGTGGCGCTGCTGACCAGCAACCGGTTCGAGGGGCTGGAAGCGCATCTGGCCATCATCGGCGCCGGGATGATCGCGGTGCCGATGAATCCAAGACTCCACGCCAGCGAACATGAGTTCATCCTCGGCCATTCCGGGACGGTTGCGATCATCTTCAGCGCCAATTTCAGCGATCATCTTGCCGAGATCCGGTCTCGGCTGCCCAACGTCCGTTCATGGGTCGTCATCAATGGCGGCCATGACGGCAGCCTGCCTTATGAGCAGCTCGTTGAAACCGCTGCAGGTGACATGATCGAGCCGATCATCCAGCCAGAAGATAGCGCCTGGCTGTTTTACACATCAGGCACCACCGGTCGGCCGAAGGGAGCGATCCAGACCCATCGCGTGCTGATCACCATGATCGAGCAATTCCTGCTCGCGGTTGCGCCGAACACCGTGCACACCGATGTCATGCTGCACGCCGCGCCGATTTGCCACGGCTCTGGAAGCTGCTTGTTCCCGCATGTGGCGGTTGCCGCCGGCAACGCCTTCCTGAAGCGCTTTGAGCCCGAGTTGTTTTTCGACGCGGTCGCAAGGTTTCGGGTGACCGCCACCTTCCTGGCGCCAACCATGATCAATCGCCTGACAGCAAGCGAAGCCGCTCGGCGCTTCGACACGTCAAGCCTGAAGAACGTGATCTATGGCGGCGCTCCGATGCATCTGGGCGTGCTGCGCCGCGCCCTAGACACGTTTGGCCCGGTGTTCGCGCAGATTTATGGCCAAGGCGAGTCGCCATTTACGATCGCCAGCCTGAGCACCGAAGAACACGTCGCGGCGCTGAAGGAGGATCGTCTGAACCATCTGTCGTCGGTCGGACGGGTTGTCCCGGCGGTTGACGTTCGGATCCTCGATGACGACGACAAGCCGCTGCCGAGGGGACAATTTGGCGAGATCTGCGTTCGCGGCGACCTGGTCATGCCGGGCTACTGGGACGATCCCGGCGCCTCGGCCAACACATTGAAGGAAGGCTGGCTGCACACCGGCGACGTCGGCTACCTCGACGAGGAAGACTATCTGTTCATCACGGACAGAAAGAAGGACATGATCATATCTGGTGGCGCCAATATCTATCCGCGCGAAGTCGAGGAGGTCATCGCCAATCATACCGCCGTGGCGGAGGTCGCCGTGATCGGCGTACCAGACGAGGAATGGGGCGAAAGCGTCAAAGCCTTTGTCGTGCTGCGCGCCGGTAAGACGGCTGAAGCCGATGAGATCATCGAATTCTGCAAGGACCATATCGCGTCATACAAGAAGCCAAAATTCGTCGAGTTCGTCGCGGATCTGCCGAAAAACCCGACTGGAAAGATCCTGAAACGCGAGTTGCGAACCTTGAAGCTCTGACTTTCGCGACGGCATGCAGGGGCCGTTTCAGGCTGGCGCTGACGACCGGCGATGAAAGTCCATGTGGCGGATGTCTCAGACCGCAGGCGATACCGTTCCAAAGGCGCCATGACGCCCGGCGACTTCAGGCGCTCCTGCCATACCAATCGGATATGGACGCGTTCAGTTTAAGGTATTTTACAGCTCGACAATTCGTGGAGACAGTCTGGTGCAACGATAATTGGACAGGACGATTGTTGCCTGATGCACAGGGCCTCTCAATTCTTGTTCGTCGCCGATCGGGTTGACCCGGCGGAACTGGGTGACGCCCCAACCACTTCGGCTGAGGCGGAGAGAGTTTTTGCGGCGCTGGAACGCACGCTTCAAAAGAACCAGCTTGAATTTCGCGACGTCGTGAAGACGCGCCTCTTCTATGCGCTACGCTCGGACTATCCCGAGATGAACCAGGTGCGCGGTCCCTTGTTCCGGTCGCGCTTCTCCGACGGTGGCTTTCCCGCTGCGACGGGTACGATCACCGGCGGGCGTGGCGGCGTCCGCCCGCATTTCGAGCTGGAAGTGATCGCGCATCCAGACAAGCGCGCATTCAACGCGACCGGCGTCATACAAGAATGGAACGGGGTGCGCCCTCCTTTCTCGCATGCGAACATTGCCGGCGGCGTGTTGTTTGTCAGCGGCCAGGGCGCCTTCAACGACAAGGGCGAATTGGCTACCGCCGACCCGATCGGCCAGACGGTGGCGACGTTGCCGGTTCTCTCCAAGATTCTCGATGTCGCCGGCTGCGAACGCGATGACATCCTGACGCTGACGGCCTATCTCACGCCGCCTGCCATAGCGCACCGCGAAGCAGTCGTGGCTGAAATCGAGGCCTATCTGAGACCGAGGAGCCAGGGAGCGCTACCGATCTTCACTGTTATCGCCGTGAAGGAATTGGCTTTTCCCGGCATGGAGGTCGAGATCGAGCTTTGCGCCCGGACCCCGCAGGCTAATGGCTCGTCGCGCGGCGCGTCGACAAAGACCGTTGCGACGGGGCCGGCTCAGGCGACTTGCCATGAAGGCATACTGTTCGCCCGGAGCGAAGTCGGACGGAACAAGGACCTGAAAGCCTGTTTCGACCTATCGTTGTCCGCGCTGCGCACGGCGCTTGCCGGCCTCGATACAGGAATGCCGGATATCAAGATGATCACAGTCTGGTTCTCGCCGGCGCGTGATCGGGCGCAGATCGAGCGGTTGGCGAAGCAGGCGTTCAGCCCCGATGTTGGCCTGACGCTCGCACCGATGCCGGACAGCGAAACGGGCACGGTCATCCTTGAGGCTTTCGGGAGCGTTGGCTGACATGGCGCGTCGGACCCTGGGAAAAACTGAGGTCCAGGCGCCAGGCGCTCTCAAACTTGCGTACATTGCGTCATTGCGACGGCGCGTCATCAGTCAGGGAACATTATGAGCGCCACCGCCAAAAACCCAACGGGCTTTGTGTTCCTGTCGAAACGCGCCGACCCGAAACAGCTGGATTCAGCCGCCAACACAACGACGGAATCCGCGCTGGTTTTTGACGCTGTCGAGCGCGAGCTGCGAACTGCGGGGCTGGAATTCCACGACATTCTCAGGACGCGGTTGCTCTACACGACGCGCGATGACTATCCTGAAATGAACGTGGTGCGTGATCCGCTTTTCCGCGCACGATTCCCCAAAGGCGACTTTCCTGCCGCGTCCGGCTTTGTCACGGGTGGGCAGGGTGGCGTACGGCCCAATTTCGACCTGGAAGTGGTTGCGCATTCAGGCAAGCGCGCGTTCAACGCCAACGGCGTCATCCAGGAATGGTCCGGAGTCAGGCCGCCCTTCACGCATGCGAACATCGCCGGAGACGTGCTTTTCGCTGCTGGCCAGGGGCCCTACAACGAGGCCGGCGGCTTGGCGGCCGACGACCCGATCGGCCAGGCTGTGATTACGCTCGGCGTGCTGGACAAGGTGCTCAAGGCGGGCGGCTGTAGCCGCAGCGACATACTCTGCCTGACGGCCTATATCTCGCCGCGCGCGGCCCTGGAAAAGCGCGCGATCATCGCCGAGATTGACGCCTTTGTCGGCAAATCCGGCCATGGCGCGGCGCCGATCATCAACGTGATCGTGGTGCATCAGCTGTTCAAGCCCGGCATGGAAGTCGCGATGGAACTCGCAGCACAAACATCGCCGACAAATCCGCTCACTTGCCGGCCATCGAAAGCGGCCCGGGCGACGCGATACAAGACCTATCTGGCCGCCAGCAGCGAGATCGAAGGACCGCAAGGGCTTCCAGCCCTGTTCGAAAGCGCGCTCGCAGATCTGCGCGCCGCGCTAAATGGAGTCGGCGCCAAATTGCAAGACATCGGGCTGCTGACCCTCTGGTTCTCGTCAGGTCACGACCGGCGCGAACTGGAAGGATTGGCGCGGCAAGCGGTTGGACCGAAGGCGGCCCTGACCCTGGCCCCGATGGCGTCCCCCGGGATCTTCCTTGAGGCGCTGGGCAGCTTGCCGGAGTCGGATTCGGCGCAATGAAACTACGTCAGCACGAGGCCAATGCATGAGCGTTCCCGATCCTATCACTACAGCGGTCCTGCAAAACCGCCTTAGCGCCATTGCCGAAGAGGTTGGCGAGGCTATGCTGCGGACATCCTATTCGCAGATCCTGAATACGGCGCGGGACTTTTCAATCGGATTGCTGGACGCCCAGTGCCAGCTTGTCGCCCAGGCTGACCACATCCCAGCGCATGTCGGCGCTCTTCCAACAGCGCTGCGGGCTGTCGTCGATGCGTTTCCGCATCCGCGCCCCGGCGACGTCTACATGTCGAACGATCCCTATTACGGCGGCAGCCACCTGCCTGACCTGACTGCTTTCGTTCCGGTGTTCTCGGACGGAATCTTGATCTTCTGGTCAGTGCTCCGCGCGCACCAGAGCGACATCGGCGGCGCGACCTACGGCGCCTACAATCCGATGGCCACGGAAATCTGGCAAGAAGGCGTGCGCGTGCCGCCTCTCCGCATGACGGACGAGAACGGCCAGATCCGGCCCGACCTGGTTGAACTGCTGGTCGCCAATGTCCGCCACGGTTCGGATTTCCGCGGCGACTTGGCTGCGATGATTGGCGCCGCTCGGCTCGCTGAACGCCGCATCGCCGCTGTTGCCGTCGAGTTTGGCCGCAAGGTGCTGATGGACTCGGTGAAGGCCATGCTTGACGGCGCCGAACGGCAGGCGCGTGCGATCGTCTCGACCTGGAAGGACGGCGTCTATTACGGCGAGTCCGCACTAGATGACGACGGGTTTGGCAGAACGAATATCACTGTGCGCGCGACAGTCACTGTGGCTGGCGATGGGATCATCGTGGACCTTACAAAGTCCGATCCTCAGGCAATGGGCTTCGTGAACAGTTCCTACGCAGCGATGATTTCCGCCGCGACGATGGCGTTCTTCTACCTGCTGGACCCTGACTGCCAGCGAAACAGCGGCGCCTTCCGCGCCATGACGGTCAAAGCCAAGCGCGGCACAGTGGTCTGGCCGAACGACGGCGCTGCCGTGACGATGGGCCCTTCGCATCCGTCGAACGAGATTATTGAAGCCATCGTCGTGGCGCTGACCGGCGCATGCCCCGACCGGGTGATGGGCGGCTGGGGGCGGCGCATGCGCGTGGCGCTCAGCGGCCGCGACCCGCGCAATGGCCGCAACTTTATTTGGCACATGTTCCATGCCCGGCCTGGCGGCGGCGCGTCCATCGAAGGGAACGGCTGGCAAGGCGCAGGCGAGTGGCACTCCGCCGGCGGCGTCAAGTTCGGGAGTATCGAACTAGCCGAGGCGCGATTCCCCTTGTTGTTCGAACAACACGAGTTCCGCGCCAATTCGGGCGGCGCTGGATTGCATACGGGCGGTGACGGCGGTGAACTCTGGCTGCGGGTCGAGACGGCCGAGGAAGGCCAAGCCAACACAGGCGGCGAAGGCGTTCGTCACGGCGCCCGTGGCATTAACGGCGGCGAAGACGGGCTGCCGCACTATTATGTGCTGCATCGTCCGAATGCCGAGCCATTCGTTTTGCCGAGCAAGATAACCGGCGTTCCCCTCCCTCCTGGAAGTCGACTGCATGTCCTTTCTGGTGGCGGCGGCGGTTGGGGAGAACGTGCATGACCTGGGCTATTGGCATTGATGTCGGCGGTACGTTCACGGATCTCGTCGCCTGTGACGATGAAGGCGTGATCACGATGGCGAAGTCGGCGAGCACGCCGAGCGACCAGTCGGTCGGCGTCCTCACCGGACTTGGTCTGTTGGCTGAAGCGCTCGGCGTGTCCTTGTCCGAATTGCTCGGCGCGACATCACACATCGTGCATGGCACGACCGTCGCGACGAATGCGCTGTTGCAGGGGCGTGGCGCGCGCGTCGGGTTGCTAACCACGGCCGGGCACCGTGACGTGATCGAGATGCGAGAAGGCCTGAAGCCCGATCGATACAATCTGCGCATGCCGCCGCCGCAGCCGCTGATCCCGCGCGAGTTGCGGCTGCCGATCATAGAGCGACTGCGCGCGGACGGGAGCGTCGTGACGCCGCTGGATCATGCTTCACTCGATGTGGCGATCGATGCGCTGATCGCCGCGAACGTCGGAGCTGTCGCCATCTGCTTCTTGCACTCATGGCGAAGCCCGGTGCACGAAAGCTTTGCGGCTGAAGCCGTGCGCAAGCGGATGCCTGGCGTGTTCGTTACAGTCTCGCACGAGGTGCTCCCGGTCATCAAGGAATTCGAGCGGTTTTCGACCACTGTCGCCAATGCGATGGTCGGTCCGGTCGTGCAGAATTACCTTTTGCGCCTGGAAGGGCGACTACGCGAAGCTGGTTTCAAGCGCCCGCTTTTCGTCATTTTAAGCCATGGCGGCGTGGCGTCGGTTGAGCAGGCAGTGCGGCTCGCCGCCGGCACGGCGTTGTCAGGCCCGGCGGGCGGCGTGGCTGCTGGCGTCATGCTGGCGCGACAGGGCGCCGGCGCCAATCTTGTGACGTTCGACATGGGCGGCACGAGTACGGATTTCGCCGTAGTGCAGGAAGGTGCGGCGTTTCTGTCTGCTGCGCGGGGTGTTGGAAATGCGCGAATTGCGCTGCCAAGCCTTGAGATCACCACGCTGGGCGCTGGCGGAGGATCGATCGGGTTTGTCGGCAGCGCGGGGCTGCTCCAGGTTGGGCCGCAGAGCGCAGGCGCGGAACCTGGCCCTGCCTGTTACGGCACAGGCGGCATGCAGCCGACGGTGACAGACGCCAATCTTGTGCTCGGTTATCTTGATCCAAATTCATTCCTTGGTGGTCGGCGGCGTTTGGACCTCAAAGCGGCGCGGGCGGCAGTGGAGACGGTGGCCAAGCAGCTCGGCCTTGATATCGAAGCCGCAGCAATGGGCATCCACCGCATCGTCAACTCGCGCATGGCCGATGGACTGCGGGTGGCGACAGTACGCCGGGGCGTGGACCCGCGCCGCTTCGCGCTGTTAGCGTTCGGCGGCGCGGCCGGCCTGCATGTCTCGGCGCTTGCGGCCGAATTGGACATGACGCAAGTTCTGGTGCCGCTTGAGGCGTCGGTCTTGTCCGCTTGGGGCATGTTGAACACCGATCTGCGCGTCGAGCTGATGCGCAGCCTCGACCAAACGCGCGGCGGCATCGACACGGCAGCGCTCGTCGCTACATGCGCCGAATTGACGGCAGCGGGCCGGGCCAATCTCAGCTGGTACGATGGCGAGGTCACCACCCGCATTTCCGCGGACATGCGCTATGGCGAGCAGGTCTTCGAGATTTCGGTTCCTCTCGACGATATTGACATCAAGGATCCGGCTGCGGTCGCCGAAGCCTTTCACAAGATGCACGAAGATCAATTCACCTACGCGCTGCGCCAGCAGGATGTCTTCATCACCAACGTGCGCGTCTCGGCCATTGGCATGCTGGGAGCAACCCCTGCCCGCAAGCGGCCTCACCGGGAGCCGGCGACTTCAGGACAGCGTGAGGTTTACCTGGATGGCTGGAAGACAGTGCCGCTGTTCAATTTCACGAATCTCGCTCCGGACCAAGTCGTCGTTGGACCTGCAATCGTGGAATCGGACACCACGACGATCCTGCTTCGCGTAGGCGACCATGGGAAGTTTGATGCAAGAGGCTGGTTGGAAATCAGGCCGCGCCTGACGAAGGCGGGAGGATAACGTCAACGCACAAGGTTTCGTCCTGCATGCATTGCGGCCGATGCTGAGCTGAGAACCGCATTCCTGAAAGTTGAACCTGCAAGTGGGAGACTGGCAATGAACAGAGACTTCTTAACAAGGGGGGTTGGCATGCGCGCCGTCGGAGTAGTGGACAAACCGAAGACATCCATCCGAAAAATGTCGGCGCCAGGGCTTGCCCTCGCCGCGCTTGTGGCGGCTGCGCCCGTCCAGGCCAAGGAGTTGCTTTATCTGACAGACGCCGTGCCGGGCGGGCTTGACGTTGATGGTCCGACCTCGTCGTCGGCGTCCAGTCAGTTCGGGCTGGCCACGCTGCTTGAGCCCCTGGTCTACTACAAGCGCGTCAAACAGGAGAACGGCATCGATACGTACGACTTCTCGCAGTTCGAGGGCAGGCTTGCTGAGTCCTGGGACTACGACGAGAAGACGCTCACCTGGACGTTTCGCCTTCGCCGCAACGTGAAGAGTTGCGAAGGCAACCCGTTCACGGCCGACGACGTCATCTACACGTTCGCACGGGCTCTGTCGACCAGCGGAGCCGGCGCGATTTCATGGTTCGTCGCCAGCACCGGCAGCATCGCTGGTTTCACCCCGGCGGTTTTCGGCAATACGCCGGAAGCGATCGAGGCAAAGAAGCTGACCGATGCGAGCGTGCGCAAGGTCGACGACTACACCATTCAAATTCGCCAATCCGTCGCCAACAAACTGTTGCTGGTGGCGCTGACTCAAAACTCCCTCGGCATCTACAGCAAGGCGGAAATGCAGGCGCGCGCCACGCCGCAGGATCCGTGGGCGCATGACTACACCAACAATGTCGGCGCGCCGAGCTTCGGCCCATACTGCCTGGTTCGTTGGCAGAAGGAGAAGGAGTTCGTCGTCCGCGCCAACCCGAGTTACTATCGTGGTCCGGCCGATATCGAGCGCGTCAATGTTCAGCGCGTCGCCCAGAGCAGCCAGCGCATGGTGCTGCTGCGCAGCGGCAACGCCCAATTGGTTGATCGTCTCACGCCGCGCGAATTTGAAAGCCTGAACGGCGCCAAGGGGGTGCGCGTCGTGAGCGTGCCTTCCAACGCATCGCTCTCCTTGCTCTTGAACTGGAGGAAGGCCCCCCTGGAAAACATCAAGCTGCGCGAGGCCATCGCCTTGGCGGTGCCCTATGACAGCATAATCAAGAATGTCTATTTCGGAAAGTCGAAGAAATTCGACGGCGTTATTCCGAGCATCTACCCCAATCAGTATACGCCGGCCAATCCACGCAACACGGACTTGAACCGCGCCCGTGCCGAACTCGCTGCCGCCGGATACCCGGAAGGAAAGGGTCTCGAGGCTGTCGCGGATTCATTTAAGCTGAGTTACCCGATCGAAGCAGAAAGCGTCCTTGGACCCACGGCGACTCTTATTCAGTCGTCGTTGCGCCAGATCGGCATACCGGTCGTGCTCAATCCGATCCCCCTCGCACAGTTGCTTGACCGTGCCCTGGTCAAGCGTGACCTGGAAATGTTCCTGAACGATTTCTCGAAGGCGGTCGGCATGGATTCAGCAATTGCCATTCAGCTCTACTTCATCACGAAGGAGAAGGGTGGCGTCGCCAACTACGCTGGATACAGCAACGCCCAGTTCGACGAGCTGTTCCTGACCAAGGCGAAAAACGAGACGGCTGAACCGGCGCGATCGGATATGCTCAAGCAGATACAGAAGATCGCGTACGACCAGGTTGCGATGGTCCCAATCAGCGAGAACGACCTTCAGTGGGCGATGTCCGAAAAGCTCGGGGGCGTCGGCTTCCACCCCGAACACGTGCTGCGTCTCTATGACCTGAAGCTGGCTGACTAAAGCTATGCTGCGATTTATCGGACTTCGGATCATTGCGGCGATCGCGCAGGCGATTGGCATCACAATACTGGTGTTCTTCCTGATGCGCTGGCTGCCAGCAGACCCGGTGGCGCAGATGGTCGGGACGAACGCCAGTGCTGAAGCCATGGCGCAGGCGCGAACGCAGCTCGGACTCGATGTTCCGGTATTTCGCCAGCTCAGCGACTTTCTCGGCTTTACGTCGCATCTCGGAGCTCCAGGGCTGTTGCAAGGCAGTCTTGGCCGCTCCTGGATCACCAGCAAACCCGTGCTCGAGGAGGTGCTGGAGTTCCTGCCGGTCACCCTGGAGTTGATTACCTACAGCATGTTTGTCGCGTTTGCGCTGGCGATCCCGATCGGAATGATCAGCGCAACAAATCCGAACGGCGTCGTGGCAAGGGCGAGCTTCGTCTGGGGCTTGTTCGCGGGCTCCCAACCGGAGTTCTGGTGGGGGCTGATGTTTGCCTTCGTCTTCTTCTTCGTCTTGCAACAGGCCGGCCTGCCACATGCGCCGCCGCCGCTCGGCCGATTGAGCCCGATGCTCGACGCCCCCGCGCACATCACGGGATTCATTGTGCTTGATGCGCTCATGCAAGGCCAGTTCAAGATTGCGGGCGATGCGGCCATGCATCTGATGTTGCCGGTCGGAACGCTGGTGTTCGTGATTTCCGGACCGATTGTGAAAATGGTTCGCCAGAACATGGGCCGAGTGCTGGCCTCGGACTACATGCTTTATGCTCAGCTCGCTGGGCTGACGCGCTGGCAGGTGGGGCGCTACGCGTTGCGCGGAGGGCTCGGCCCCTCACTCACGCTGGTTGGATTCATCTATGGCTTCCTGATCGGCGGGGCGGTGCCAGTCGAGGTGATCTACTCTCTCAACGGGCTCGGTGAATACTCGGTGCGCGCCGTTCTTCAATTGGACTTTCCGGCAATTCAGGGGGCGGTCCTGGTCATCGCATTCGTTTCCCTGATCGCCTACTTGATTGTCGATTGCATTCACGCCCTCGTCGATCCGAGGATCACGCTATGAGCGTGAGCGCCGCAACTGGCACAAGGGTTTCTGGCCGCCAGCGCCAGCGCCTGGTCGGGCGGCTGATGGCTGATGGCCTGGCGCGGTTCGGGGCTGCCATCGTGGCGACGACGCTCATACTGGCGATCATAGGCCCGTGGATCGTACCCTATGATCCGCAGAGCACCACCGCCGCATTCTCGGAACCGCCGCCTCCAATCCTGGATTGGCCCAAGCTGCTGATTGCGACTCTGTTCCAGGGCGCGCCCGCGCCGCATTGGTTCGGCACCGACAATGCCGGCCTGGATGTGTTTTCACGCGTGATCGCGGCGCCGCGCACGGACCTCTTCATCGCGCTGGCGGCCGGCAGCATCTCAGCGATTCTGGGCACGGCGATTGGGCTTCTGACCGGCTTCTCGCGCAACGTATTTACCGAAATGGTGATGCGCGTGTCGGATCTGCTTCAATCATTCCCGGTGTTCATCACCGCTATGATTCTTGTCAGTCTCTCGGGTCGCAGCGCGCAGAATATCATCATCACGCTCGGCCTCGTCTATACGCCTGTGTTCATTCGACTAACGCGCGCCGAAGTTGTGGTGCAGATGACGCGTGGGTATGTCGAGGCCGCGCGAGCGCTTGGCAACTCATCTTGGCGAGTCGCCGTCTTCCATGTGCTGCCAAACTCGATCGTCCCGGCCTTGATTCAGCTCTCCACAACGGTTGGCTTCTGCATCCTTCTCACGGCCGGCCTAAGTTTCGTCGGCGCGGGCATTCGCCCGCCCGCCCCCGAATGGGGCCTGATGATCGCCCAGGGCGGACCACAGATGATCACCGGCGCCTGGTGGATGTCCGTCTTTCCCGGGTTCGCCATCTCGTTGACCATCCTTGGCTATGCTGCGCTCGGCCACGCGTTGGAGCAAGCGTATGACTGAACGCCCCGTGACGGAGCGCCACGGTGTGGGAACGGAGCCGGTCCTTACCGCGAGCGGTCTTTGCGTCGACTTTCCCGACGGTCGCGGCGGCGTATTCAAAGCTGTCCGCAACTTTTCGCTGACGGTGCGGGCGGGCGAGTTCGTCGGCATTATGGGCGAGCCAGGCTGTGGCAAGTCGACCGCTGCAGCCGCGATGCTGGGAGCGGTGCGCGTGCCCGGGCGGATCACGGCAGGCGAGGTGAAGCTGCTCGGGCGCGACATTAGCGCGATGTCGCCCGATGAGCTTCGACAGGTGCGCGGTCGCGACGCGGCCATCATCATGCAGAACCCGCGCAATGCGCTGCATCCTATGCTGACTGTGGGCCAGCAGATCGTCTCGGCCTGCCGGGCCCATGCGCGCATGTCCAACCGGGAGGCGCGCGCCCAGGCCGTGGACTTGCTGCGGCAGGTCGGCATCAACGATCCGGTGCGTCGCTTCGACGCCCTGCCGCACGAGCTGTCAAGCGGCATGGCGCAGCGTGTGCTGATTGCTATCGCATTGAGTGGAACGCCGAGCATTCTTTTGGCCGACGAACCCACCTCAGGGCTCGAC
>JAIYCE010000086.1 GCA_027488155.1 Hyphomicrobiales bacterium
GGCCAATGGCGGTGGTATGAATCCGCAAGCTGCGGCTGAAGCGCTCGCGGTCCGTGCCGCTGCGTTGGGCGTTCATCCGCGCATAGCCGTCATCATCGGCGACGATGTGTTATCCGTCGCGGCAAACGGTGATTACACGGACATGTTCACTGGCCTAGCGGTACCGCGCAATCTAACCAGCGCCAATGCCTATCTCGGTGCGCGTCCCATTGCGCAAGCTTTGGCGCTTGGAGCCGACATCGTCATCACCGGGCGATGCGTCGATTCTGCCGTGGTGCTTGGTCCGGCAATCCATGAATTTGGTATCGCCACCGACGATGACGATCGCCTGTCCGCGATGTCGCTCGCCGGGCACCTCGTCGAATGCGGAGCGCAAGTGACGGGCGGGATCTTCACAGATTGGCATGATGTCCGCGGCTGGGAGGATATGGGATTTCCTATCGCTGTACTGCGCGAAGATGGCGGTTTTGATATTACCAAACCCGAAGATACCGGCGGCCTCGTCTCACCACTCAGCGTCGCCGAACAAATGCTTTACGAGATCGACGACCCTGCGCGGTACCTTCTCCCCGACGTCGTCTGCGATTGGCGCGATGTGACGCTGACTCAAACCGCGCCCGATGCCGTCACAGTCGGGAGCTGCAGGGGCCGTGCCCCGACGGGCCAGTTGAAAGTGAGTGCCACCGCACTCGACGGTTTCCGCGTGATGGGGACGATGACAATCATCGGGCGCGATGCAGCGCGCAAGGCACAACGTACTGGCGATGCGATCCTTGCACGCGCACGCCGTCTCATCACGGCACGCGGCTTTTCCGATTTCACCGAAACATCAATCGAAGTCATTGGCGCGGGAACCGTGTATGGCGACGATCCCCGTACGTCGCACGCCCGCGACGTCGTGTTGAAAATCGGTGCGCGCCATACGGATGAAAAAGCACTCGCTCTTCTGGCCTCAGAAATCGTACCGGCGGCCACTGCTATGGCGCAAGGTTTGACCGGATTTTTTGCAGGACGACCCAATGTAGCGCCGGTCTTTCGCGGCTATTCTTTCCTTATCCCTGCCGATGCCGTCACGCCCACTATCCTGTTCGAGGGCCAGGAGCATAAAGTCGCGCACCTTCCGCACCGCGTTGCATTACCCCCCATGCCAATGCCCGCGATTGCAGCGGACGCGAGCGGTTCTGTAACGGTGCCACTCGTGAGGCTCGCCGTTGGACGCAGCGGCGACAAGGGCAACAATGCCAATATCGGCGTGATTGCACGCAAGCCTGCTTATTTGCCTTTCATTAAGGCTGCGCTCACAGCAGCAGCAGTGAAAGATTTTTTTGCAGCGACTGGCGTCACCCATGTCGATATGTACGAATTGCCCGGTATCGCAGCGCTCAATTTCGTTTTGCATGAAAGTCTCGGAGGCGGCGGCATTGTCTCCCTGCGGATCGACCCGCAGGGCAAGGGCTTTGCGCAAATGGTGATGGATTTCCCGGTGCCGGTTTCGTCGGCACTCGCACAGGAGTTGAACGGATGACGCTTTTTCCTGCGCGCGGCCCTGAGCCGGTTTTTCGCGATGGGCTGTTTAACGGTGAAGTTGTCCTTGTGTCTGGTGGCGGCAGCGGGCTTGGCCGTGCCATCGCAGTTCAATTTGCAGCCCTTGGTGCAAGCGTCGCTATTTGCGGGCGTCGCATTGAGCGACTGGAAGAGACGGCGGAATTGATCCGCAAGAACGGCGGCACCGTCAGCACTCATGCGATGTCGATCCGCGATCCCGAGGCCGTTGTGCAGCTCGTAATCGATGTCGCCAATAAGCATGGGCGAATAGACCATCTCGTCAACAATGCTGGCGGACAATTTCCGCAAGCGGCTATCGATTTCTCGATAAAGGGTTGGAATGCCGTCATCGACACCAATCTTAATGGCAGCTGGTATATGATGCAGGCGGTTGCTCGCCATTGGCGCGATCAGCAGACGCAAGGCACAATCACCAATATCGTCGCCGTGATCGTGCGTGGCATGCCGGGCGTTGCTCATACTTGCGCAGCACGCGCAGGCGTCATCCACCTCTCCAAAACTCTGGCGACGGAATGGGCGCCGCTTGGCATCCGCATCAATTGCGTCGCGCCCGGTGCCATCGCGACGGGCGGCATGGAGGTCTATTCGGAGGAAGCGCGGCGTGAATTACCCCGCTCCAATCTCATGCAGCGTTTTGGTAGCGCACAGGATGTTGCTGACGCCGTTACCTATCTCGCTGCGCCCTCGGGCCGGTTTATCACAGGTGAAGTTCTGACCGTCGATGGTGGAAATCAACTCTGGGGTGATCAATGGACGATACCGCGTCCCGATTATTTCGGAGGCCCGGCCGGATGAAAGGTGTTGCAGAACTCGCGCGCGCGGACGCATTACGGCCCGGGCACTTCATCGATAGCAATGCGCCAGCGGTCATCGAGGCCGCATCGATCCATCGCGGCGCAACGCCGCAAGAGACGGCGCGACAGCTCTATCTGCTGACACGCGATCGGATCCGTTACGATCCCTATGTCGATTACACAGACCCCGAAACCTATCGTGCCAGTGCCGTATTGAAGGCGGGGCATGGCTATTGTGTCGGCAAGGCGTCCCTCTTTGCTGCTTTGTGCCGTGCCGCGGGAATTCCGGCCGCCTTGGGGCTAGCCGATGTGCGCAACCATCTCGCGACCCCAGAGTTACTGGAGCGCATCGGAACAGATGTGTTTCATTATCACGGCTTCGTCGCCGTTCAACTTGATGGACATTGGTTGAAAGTCTCGCCGACCTTCAACGCATCGCTCTGTGCCAAGCTCGGTGTAGACCCGCTCCCCTTTGACGGTACGCGCGATGCCTTGTTGCAACCCTTCAACGATCGGGGGCAACAATTCATGGCCTATCTTGAGGATCATGGCCGCTGGCAGGACGTGCCATTCGCGCCTCTTCTTGCGGAAATGCAGCGACTTTATCCGCGTATTACGATGAAGGGTGGCTTGCGCGGTGCGTCGATGGAACGCGAGGCGGAGCACCACGGACCCGCTTGAGCGGTGAGGCCCTCTGCCTTACATGTTTAGCAGAACATTATGGAGATGTTTGCGATGCGCGAATTTCCATGTCTGGTGACCATTCTCGTTCTCTGTGCGGTTGCTCAGGCTAAGGCTCAGGCTCAAATCGCGCCGCGGACGGAAGCGGTGACGGTGCGTGCAGGAACGCCACAGAAGGTTGCATTTTACCCCGCCGCAAAGCGCGATTGCACGCGCACGCCCTTGCCGGAAATACGCCTGCTCGATGAGCCGCGCCATGGCAAACTCGTCGTGCGTCGTGCTTCGATCACGGCGGCGGCAAATAGTGCCTGCCCGGGCCAGACTATTCCGGGGCAACTCGTGCTGTTTATCGCCAAGTCAGGCTATCAGGGGAAAGACAGCGCGCTCTATGCCGTACGCGTTGCCGATCAGGATGCACAGGTACGTCTTGATGTGCGGGTCACCGCGAGCCCCTCAACGTCAGGTCGCATGATCGATCTTTGATCGGTCAACTGGCTGCGCGTTGCAACGGGGTGCTCAAACCGATCTGCGACAGCGATTCATACGAGCGCAGACGCGCCTGATGATCATAAAGAGCGCATGCCACCATCAGTTCATCAACACCGGTTTCGGCGATGAAGGCTTCCAGACTTTGGCGCACCGTCTGGGGTGATCCCACAAAGGAGCGCGCGAGCATGCGTGAGGCCTGCGCTTTTTCGAGCGGCGACCAATAGGTCTCAATATCATCGATCGGCGGCTGCAATTTGCCGCGCGTGCCGCGCACCATCGAAACGAAACGCTGTTGAATGGTGGTGAAGAGCCGTTTGGCTTCGGCATCATTGTCCGCCACAACCACGTTCACGCAGGCCACCGCATAGGGCCGCGCAGCTTGAGCGGATGGACGAAAGCGCGCGCGATAGATTTCGAGCGCCTGAACCAAGGCATCCGGCGCGAAATGAGACGCGAAGGCGTAAGGCAGGCCAAGCATGGCGGCCAATTGCGCGCCATACAGCGACGATCCCAAAATCCACAGCGGAATATGTGTCCCTTCGCCCGGCACGGCGCGATAGGCCTGGCCCTCGACCGGATCGCCGAGCAGCGCCTGCAATTCCAGAACGTCTTCAGGGAATTGATCGGATGCGGCCGGATCGCGGCGCATGGCTCTCATGGCGATCTGGTCGGTCCCCGGCGCGCGGCCAAGGCCAAGGTCGATCCGGCCCGGGAACAAGGCTTCGAGCGTGCCGAATTGTTCTGCAATCACCAGCGGCGAATGGTTTGGCAACATGATGCCGCCGGCACCGACCCTGATCGTCTTTGTTCCAGCGGCGAGATGGCTGATGACAACTGCAGTCGCGGCGCTGGCAATGCCGACCATATTGTGATGCTCGGCTACCCAGTAGCGGGAATAACCATACCGCTCTGCCGCTTGGGCCAACGCACGCGAATTTCTAAGTGCATCGGCTGGTTCCTGCCCTTCGGCGACAGGGACGAGATCAAGGACCGACAGAGGGATCATGGCAACGCTCCGCACTTGCGAGCATCGACTCTAGCAAATCGAGACGGGCAAGAGCAATTCGCCTGCCGTGCCATCCTACACTGGATGAGGCCTAATCGAATAAGGCGACGGATTAGGGCGTCTCACGATCAACCGGCCAATGCTTGAACGCAGGCGTGACCTCGCACCGATCGGCATGGGCGGTCAGCGCCGGATAGGGTGACAGATCAACGATATCGTTGAGCGTGAAGCGGATGAAACCGACCGCCACGGCAGCTGTAATTGAGCCATGGGTAAGATGGTGTGACGCCGCTTCGCCATCGCGTGCGCAGATTTCATCGAGCAACAAAAGAGCATCGCCCAATTGCGTACGGACACGCTCGAGCCAAGGCTGGAACCTGATCGCTTCGGGGCGCTTACGCTCATATTCGAGTTGGACCGCTTTCTCGCAAACAACAAGTGCAATTCCAGTTGTGCGCAGATCATGCGTGCGCGCCGTGCCTGCCTCCGGCCGCAGGCTTTTGCCCGCCACATCTTCGAGATGGGTGATGATCAATTCGGAGTCCATCAATACGGTCCCGTCGCCAGCAACAAAGCTAGGCGCTTTGATCAACGGATTAATCGCACGAAAACGCTCCATATGGCGAAACACCGAAATGGAGCGATGCTCGAATTCAAGCCCGAGCAAGGTGCCGGCAATTGCAGCGCGGCGCACATAAGGGCTATCGAGCATCCCGATTAGAAGCATGGCGTCTTTTCCCATCACGGTGAAAGGCCCTGCGCCGCTCACCCGTCATTAACCATATTTGTTTACGTTTGCGTGATTGGCAAGAAAGCGATTGGAGAATCCGATGCAGTTTTTGAAACCTGCGATTGTAGGCAGCACATTTGTTTTGTTGATCGGCACTGTCCACGCAGCCGATATGGCGACACCCAAAACGGCAATGCCAACCTTGCCGCCGCCTGTTCAGCCAACCATGGAATGGACGGGTTTTTATGTCGGTCTGAATGGGGGTTATGGCTGGTCCGAAGCGCTCAATGTCAGCATTGTCGAAACTGCGCGGAATAAAAGTTTTATGCGCTCAAGCACCATGCCCGGCGGCTTCGTCGGTGGCGGACAGGCCGGATATAATTGGCAGAGTGGCCATTGGGTTTTCGGCTTCGAGGCCGATATCCAATATGTCGATCTCGGCGGGGCAGTTGAATGGAACGGCTTTGAAGGGCTCAGGCTCTCAAGCGGACAAAGCCAATATATGGGCACGGTACGTGCGCGGCTTGGCTATGCCATCGACCGGACTATGTTCTACGCGACAGGCGGCTTCGCCTATGGCGGGCTGATCGAAAATCCGCTCTCTGGCGATTCGACTAGCAATCAGGGCTTTGCTGTCGGCGGCGGTTTCGAATACGCCTTTACCGAGAATTGGACGGGCCGCATTGAAGGGCTTTACCTCAATCTCGAAAGCAAAGCGAAGAGCACTTCCGCCACTATGAACGGAAGCACCTATGTCTTAACTGCTCGCCCCGGTGACGGAGCAGGCCTCATGCGTGTGGGCGTGAACTACAAATTCTGACGCGCAAGGCAGAAAGAGTTCTATTTCACCGTGATATCGAATTTGATGATCGAGGTACCGCTCGCTGCGCCACCTGCGGCGGTAACCTTCATGACGAAGCTGTCCCTGCCGGTAAAGCCGGGCTTCGGAGTATAGGTGTATTCATCCATGTTGATCGTTGCGGTGCCATTCTGCGGCTGTTGCGAGATCGAACTCGAGATCAACGTGCCGCCGAGCGACAAAGCACCATTACAACCGGCCTGCCCAACTTCCATTGGCCAGACGGTTTGCACACCATAGGCGGTCGCCTGATTCATAGGGTTGCATTCCTGCGGGCCAATCGGAACCTGCGGGCCGCTCTGCGTGCTGACACAACCGGCCAAAGCCACTGCCAAAGCCGTCATTCCCATCATGCGCGCGATCATATCTTTACCCTCTCTAAGCCCCGAACGAACCCTTATGACGCGGGAATGTGCCGCCAAAAAGGCCATGCCGCAAGCTCGCTTTTTCGACCCAAAACCCTGAAATACATTAAATTTTCGCTTTTGGGGCCGATCCCCTTGTCATCCCGCCCGCCCTTCGCTATCTAGCGGCTCACCAATCGTCCGGCCCATCGGCCCGGCCGCGTTGGGGGATAGTTCAACGGTAGAACAGCGGACTCTGACTCCGTTAATCTTGGTTCGAATCCAGGTCCCCCAGCCACTCAGTCTCCCCAAAAGGCCGTTTCCCTCGTCTCCACCGAAGAACCGCGTTTCCCGGGCGTATTTGGGCCGTTTTTTGGATTGGAGATTTGGACACCGTAAGTGAAGGAGACA
>JAIYCE010000012.1 GCA_027488155.1 Hyphomicrobiales bacterium
AGACCTGCCTCTTCCGCGAAGCGATCCGCCGCAGGACCGATCAGCAAGATCGCATCTTGACGTTCAAGCAAGGCCCGCGCTGCCTTCACTGGATTGCGTATGCGCCGCGCACCGGCCACTGCCCCTGCCGACAAGCTTGCTCCGTCCATGATGGCGGAATCAAGCTCATGCTCATGATCAGCATTCAGTGCGGCTCCATAGCCGGCATTGAAATGCGGCGAATCCTCAAGCACGACAACGGTCGCCTCAACCGCTTCGCGCGCCCGCCCGCCGCGCCGCAGAATGTCCCATCCCGCACGCAATGCATCGGCAATGTGATCGCGCGATTGCGCCCATTCATCCGTCGTCAGTTCCTCAGGCGGGAGCGTGCCGCAGCCCCCATGGAGCGCAAGGGCAATCGGCGCATTCGTCATAGGACCTAATCCTTCGCGGAAAAAGAAAAAGGGCGGACAGGCAAAGCTGTCCGCCCACGCCTGTTCACTTAGCCGGCTTGATATCCATCGCCAACGTATCCTCGTCAACACGTGGCTTAATGGTCACCTTGTCTTTCTGCATCGCCCAAGCCGAACCGATTGCAACAATCGGGAGACGCGGGCGATCTTTCGCAACAAGTTCATTGGCCTGCTCAAGAAGTTTGCGACGCTTATCGACATCCATCTCGACAGCAGCATCGCCGAGATATTTGTCCATCACAGGATTGCTATAACCGATGATGTTGAATGCACCCATTTTCTTTGCAGGATCGTTGGTGTGAACGAGTGACGAGAGCGTGTAATGGCTCTCACCAGTAAGCGTACCCCAACCCGACATCGACATCGTGTATTCTCCACGCGTGCGCGCAGGGAAGAAAACGGCACTTGGCTGACCATTGGCAACAACTTCAACGCCAATCTGTGACAGCATTTGCGCTATCGACGTGCCCACCTGACGGTCGCCGGGTAAGCGGTCATTGGTGAAGCTAAACGTTACCTTGAAACCGTTCGGATAGCCTGCATCCGCCATCAGCTTTCTTGCCTTAGCGATATCAGGCTTCAACGCCGGAACCGCTTTGCTATAGCCGAAAATCGACGGCGTCACGAGCTCGTTTGCTGGCGCACCAAGCCCTTCCATCGCGAACTCTGCCAAAGCGGGACGATCAATTGCGAGATCAATCGCCTCCCGTACCCGAGCATCCTTAAACGGATTGGAGGGCAGCGGCGATCCGTCCTTAGCGGTGACCTGCGCCGGCTTGTCCTTCTGGTCCATTTCCACATTGAAGACATAGACCGTATCGATTTTGACGACATTGAGCTTAGGATCGCGCGACAGGCTCGCCACATCGGCAGCAGGTGCACGCACAATCAGATCAAGCTGACCCGCCTTCAATTGCGCAACGCGTGCAGCATCATTCGGGATTTCCTTGCGGACAACGCGCTGCCACGGCTCCTTGCCGCCCCAATATCCATCGAACCGTTCGAGAACCAATTGATCTTTCGGCGTCCAAGAAACAAATTTATACGGCCCCGTTCCGATCGCGGCTTTGCCGGAATTGAACCCTTCATTCGCCGTTTCCTTGGTCGAGAAATCCTTCGCGGCTTTCGATGATACGATAAACAGGCGAATGAAATCGTTTGGCAGTGTCGGTGCCGGCCCATCTGTGATCACATGCACAGTGTGAGGATCGACCACCTTCACTTCCTTGACGCGCCGAACATAAATAACAGTCGGGTTGGGGCCCGACACGGCCGGGATGCGCTCAATCGAGAACTTGACATCGTCTGCCGTGAAATCCGAACCGTCATGGAACTTCACGCCCTTGCGTAGCTTGAATTCCCATGTGTTATCGTTGACGGCTTTCCAGCTTTCGGCAAGCCGTGGCTCAAGTTGCAGTTCCGACCCCGACCACACGAGCGTATCGAAAACGTGCTTCAGCGCTTCGGCGTGAGTGCCAGTGGCTGTAAAATGCGGATCAATCGATTCCGGGCCCGCGCGCACGCCTATATTGAGCGTTTGCGCGACGGCCGAAGCCTGCCAAAGACCGAAAGCCAGCGCTGTCGAGAGTAGAACCGGCGTGAGACGGCTCCGCTTTTGATAAGTGGACATGTTTACCCCTCCTCTTGGATTTCATTTTGCCAGTCCGGTGAGTTCATCACCATCTTGGCGAGTAAATTCGAAAGTGTTTTTTGTTCACTCGGTGAAAGCGCCGCCAGCATCGTATCTTCGCGTGCGCACATGATGGGCATCATCTCGTCGAAGATCTGGCGCCCGAGTTTCGTCAGGCGAAGCTGGAACCGCCGTCCATCGTCCTCATCTGTGGCGCGCTTGACGATCTTACGTCGCAGCAACTTTTGAATGGCACGACTGATTGTGTTTTTCGGAAAGCCTGATGAGACAACAATACTGCTCGCCGAGACACCCTCACTCAATCCGGTGGAAAAGAGAACCACGAATTCCGGCCGCAGCAAGCCATACCGTCGTTCAATGTACCCATAAACGGGAACGTTGAAATGATTGCTAAGGTAATTGATGCGGAACGAAAACCAACAGGGATTTGACCACAGCTTCGCAAGCGTGAGCGGATCGAGCGCTCCGCCGTCCTGCGGCAAAGCGGCGACCGGGCCGGTAGCCATTGGAAGCCTCTCACCCCTCATCGGACGATCCGTGGTTGATAGTTCCATGTGGAACTTGACGGCAAATCGGAGACTAGGTCAAGCTCCCCCAATCAAGCGGGAGGGGAACCGATGCAGATCGCCACCATGAATTGGATGCAGGTAGAAGCCCGCGCCCGCAAGGACGATCGTTGTGTGCTACCAATCGGCAGTGTCGAACAACACGCCTATCTGAGCCTTTGCGTCGATATGATCTTGGCCGAACGCGTTGCCGTGGAAGCAGCCGCTCCACAGGGTGTGCCCGTGTTCCCCGTGTTACCCTATGGCATGACACCGTCTTTCGTCGATTTTCCCGGCTCAATCAGCCTCAAGCTCAGCACTTACATTTGCGTGCTTGAGGATATTTTGAACGGTCTTTATCGCTCGGGTTTTCGCCGCATCGTGATTGTTAATGGCCATGGTGGAAATGGTCCCGTTGCAGGCCTTTTTGCCGAATGGCTCAACACCCATCGCGACGCCCGTATCAAATTCCACGAATGGTGGAAGGTGCCGCGCACATGGGCGAAAGTTCAAGAGCTTGATCCCGCCGCATCTCATGCATCATGGATGGAAAATTTCCCATGGACGCGACTGCCCGGCGTAGAGTTGCCATCTGGCTCCAAGCCCCGTCTCGATCAGGACGCTTTTGCGCAATCCGACCCGGGAACGAAACGGCGTCTGCTGGGCGATGGCAATTATTGGGGCCTCTACGAACGCTCCGATACGGATATGCTCGCTCTGTGGGAGGTTGCCGTCGACGAAACACGCGCCGTCATTGACGGACCATGGACAGGCTAACGAAACGTTATGGCTGCTTTCATCGTTCAGAGAATTGTCCAGGGAATCGTGGTCATGGCCGCGATGTCTCTCCTGGTTTTTCTGGGCGTATATGCGATCGGTAACCCGATCGACGTTTTGCTGGCTCCAGATGCAACCCAAGAAATCCGCGCGCAAACCATCGCCCGCTACGGCCTCGACAGACCGCTTTACGAACAGTACGGACAATTCGTCTGGCGTGTCCTGCATGGCGATCTCGGTCGCTCTTTTGTCTTCAACATGCCGGTCACCACACTCATTTTTCAACGGCTGCCGGCAACGCTCGAACTGACACTGGCCGCCGTTCTCGGTGCAACGTTGATCGGTGTGCCGCTCGGCATCTATGCCGGCTATCGGCCACAATCGCGCACGGCACGCTGGATCATGGGAATCTCTGTGATCGGTTTTTCGGTTCCTACCTTCTGGATCGGCCTCGTCCTCATTCTCACTTTTGCCGTGACGCTCGGCTGGCTTCCAGCAGGCGGGCGTGGCGAGACAGCGTCGCTTTTCGGGATTCAATGGAGTTTTCTGACAGGAAACGGGCTGAAGCATCTCCTCTTGCCGGCGCTGAATCTTTCGCTGTTCAAGCTTGCACTGATGATCAGGCTGGCACGCGCTGGCACGCGCGAGATCATGCTCACCGATACGGTGCGCTTCGCGCGCGCGACCGGGCAGAGCGAGGCAACCATCATCCGCCATCACGTCCTACGTCTGATCTCCATCCCCTTGGTCACGGTATTCGGACTTGAGCTCGGCTCTACGCTTGCCTTTGCCGTTGTCACTGAGACAATTTTTTCTTGGCCCGGTGTCGGCAAGCTGATCATCGATTCAATCCAATCGCTTGATCGCCCGGTGATGGTCGCCTATCTCGTTCTGGTGTCGCTCTTATTCATCGCGATCAATTTCTTGGTCGATCTGTGTTACGTCGCGCTCGATCCGCGCATGCAAAAGAGCTGATGATGGCACAAGGACATTTGCGCCGCTTTTGGGATGAGTTTGCCGAAAACAGGATCGCTGTTGCGGCCCTCGTTGTCGTTCTCACGCTTGTCGCGCTGGCACTCCTCGCACCATTAATAGCACCGCAGAACCCCTATGACCTGTCCAGTCTCGTTCTCTCTGATTCACGCCGTCCACCCGGCTTTGTCGGCAGCAAGGGCTTTACCCATTGGCTTGGAACCGACGCGCAAGGGCGCGATCTCCTCTCTGCCATTCTCTACGGATTGAAGATTTCGTTGCAGATTGGGCTTTCAGCCGGCGCGATTGCATTTTCTGTAGGTGTGTCCCTCGGTGCCGGTGCGGCTTTCATTGGTGGGCGCTTTGAAGCCATCGCCATGCGGATCGTTGATCTACAATTATCATTTCCTGCCATCCTGCTCGCCCTTGTGATTTCCGCATTGACAGGGCAAGGCAAGCTACAACTAATTGTCGCTCTAGCCGCCGCACACTACACGTATTTCGCTCGCACGGCGCATGGTGCTGCCGTCGCCGAGCGCAGCAAGGAATATGTGGAGGCCGCACGCTCGACACCGCTATCGTCTTTGCGTGTACTCTTCCGGCACATTTTGCCGAATTGCCTGCCACCATTGATCGTGGTTGCCACTGTACAAGTTGCAAATGCGATTGCGCTTGAAGCGACGCTGTCCTTCCTTGGCTTAGGCCTACCACCGACAGAACCCTCGCTCGGCGCGCTGATTGCGAATGGTTTTCAATATATGCTGTCTGGCCGCTACTGGATTTCTATTTTCCCCGGTATCGCGCTCATTATTCTCATCATCGCTGTCAATATTGTCGGCGATCAAATCCGAGATCAAATCAACCCGGGGCTTCGCCGATGAGCGAACCTCTTCTGTCGGTCGCTGGCCTTAAAACCATCTTCAATACCCGTAACGGCTTGTTACATGCTGTGGACGATGTCACCTTCAGCCTCGATCGCGGTGAAATTCTCGGCCTTGTCGGCGAGAGCGGATCGGGCAAGTCAGTGACTGGATTTTCACTGCTCGGCCTCATTGAGCAACCCGGCGAGATTGCCGGAGGCTCCATTCGCTTCGACGGACAGGAATTAGTCGGCGCGTCCATCAACACGCTACGCAGCATTCGTGGCAAGCGCATAGCGATGATCTTTCAGGATCCCGCCATGACGCTGAACCCTGTGCTGACGATCCGCCAACAGATGAAACTCGCTTTCGACGCGCATGCAGGCCAGCAGCAGAGTGATTTCACGAAGCGTGCAATCGAGGTTCTCACCAAAGTCGGCATTCCCGATCCGGCTGCACGTCTTGATGCATATCCACATCAGTTTTCCGGTGGCATGCGCCAGCGCGTCGCGATCGCCATCGCACTTCTACATAGCCCAGACATCATCATCGCCGACGAGCCGACCACCGCGCTCGATGTATCAATCCAAGCCCAAATCTTGGCGGAAATGCGCAGTTTAGCGCAGGAAACCGGCACGGCATTGATTTGGATTTCACACGATCTAGCAACAATTGCGGCCCTCGCCCATCGCATTGCTGTGATGTATGCAGGCCGCATTGTCGAACAAGGGACCACAAGCGCACTCATTCGCGCGCCACGCCATCCCTATACCCAAGGGCTTCTCAATTCACGGCCCGATCGTTTCCCACCGAAAGCGAAGCTTCCTCAGATTCGTGGCGCGATGCCCTCGCTCTCCAATCTGCCGCAGGGTTGCGCCTTTGCGCCGCGCTGCCAATTCGCGAGCGATCTTTGCCGCTCCAAGATTCCGCCTTGGTCGGGCACACCGCAGGACGGTTTTGCCTGTTATCATCCCTTGGAGCGTGCGCCATGACAGGAGCGTTTGTCACGATTGACAGGGTCACGCGCCGTTTCACATCGTCTGCGCCATGGACCGAAAAACTTTTGGCGAAGTTCGGCGTCGAACCACCGCCGCGCACGGTTCACGCTGTCACGAATGTTAGCCTTTCGATCAACCGGGGAGAAGCGCTGGGCCTTGTCGGCGAAAGCGGTTGTGGAAAATCGACGCTGGGCCGAATTTTGTGTGGGATCATTCCGCCCAACGAGGGACATGTCAGTATTGACGGCGAAGCCGTTACTCAGGGCGCAGCGAAAGCGACACGCCGTGTGCAGATGGTCTTTCAAAATCCGTTTGCGTCGCTCAACCCACGGATGCCAATTGGCGCGGCCATTGGCGAAGGCCCGCTGGCCCATGGCTTAGTCAGCCGCGCTGAATTGGGGCCTTACGTCCGTTCATGGCTCGAACGTGTCGGCCTTCCGTCCGATGTGACTGAACGCTATCCGCATCAATTTTCCGGCGGGCAGAGGCAGCGCGTTGCAATAGCACGCGCGCTGGCGATGCAGCCTGATGTCTTGGTCTGCGACGAGCCTGTCGCCTCCCTTGACGTATCGATCCAAGCGCAAATTCTGAACCTGTTTCTGTCTTTGCGCGAAGAGCTCGATCTAACACTGCTCTTCATTAGTCATGATCTCGGCGTCGTCCGCCATATCTGCGATCGCGTCGCCGTGATGTACCTCGGCCGCATCGTTGAAGAGGCCGACACAGCATCGATTTATAACTCTCCAGCGCATCCCTACACGCGCGCTTTGCTCGACAGCATCCCGCGTCTCGAGGCGGACGGTAGCGAAGCGCAATTCAAAGCTATTGCCGGGGAATTGCCCAGCCCACTTCGGCCGCCATCAGGTTGCGCCTTCCACGAACGCTGCCCGCTCGCATTCGACATGTGCCGCCGACACGTGCCCGTGCTCAGTGATGTCGACGCTTCCCATCATCATTGGGCAGCCTGTCATGCTTTGCGGCATGCAGCCGATGCGCCATCCACTGCATAGAGCTTCTGTCGCGCGCATGTCAGCTCATTACTATCGCCTCATCATCGCCGAATACTTCCCGAAGGACATCAGCCATGACCACGCCGAATGACATGCAACCTTGGCAATGGCCAGAAGAGCATTGGCGCAAACTCGTCAATCAAGTTCGTGCGGGGAAAAGCTTCAATCCGAAAAGCTGGAAAGGCGGCGCGCGTTGCGCTGTCGCGCTTTCCTTCGACTCCGATCACGAAACAAACGAATTGCGCGATGGCGGAAAATCGATTGGTCGGATGAGCTGGGGCCAGTTCGGTGCCCGTGTCGGCGTCCCGCGTATCGCGGATCTCCTACGCAAATATGACGTCAAGGCCACATTCTACGTTCCAGCCGTCGCCGCTCTGCTTCATCCCGACGAGCAGCGAGCACTGGTCGCCGAAGGCCATGAAATCGGCATTCATGGCTGGATCCACGAACTCAACTCGGTACTTCCCTATGAGAACGAACGCGATCTGATGTTGCGTTCGGCCGATACACTCGAACAGATTACAGGCAAGCGCGCGGTTGGAATGCGCACGCCGTCATGGGATTTCAGTCCCGGAACATTGGCCATTGAGAAGGAGTTGGGCCTCCTTTACGATTCATCGCTGATGGCAGATGAGGATTGCTACGAACTTCTGCTGCATGGTAAACCGACAGGCATCGTCGAATTGCCGGTGGAATGGATTCGCGACGATGCGGTTTATTTCATCATGCACCGCTTTCAATCGCTGCGACCTTACACGCCGCCTTCCGATGTCTTCGACATTTTCCGTCGAGAATTCGAAGCCGCCTATGAGGCTGGCGGCATCTTCCAGCTGACGATGCATCCGCATGTCATTACCCATCGCTCGCGCATCTGGATCGTCGAAGAATTGATCCGCCTTGCAAAGAGCAAGGGCGATTGCTGGTTTGCGACGCATGAGGATGTCGTCCGCTGGGCGAAAGAGCATGGCTGAAGGAGGATAACGTGACAGCCACCGAGGTCATCGAGGTCACGGGCCTCAGCGCCGATGCCGAGATCATCATCGATTCATGGGGCATTCCCCATCTGCGCGCCGCCAATCTCGACGATCTATTCTTTACGCAAGGCTTCAATGCCGCGCGCGACCGCCTTTGGCAGATCGATCTCTGGCGTAAACGCGGCCTCGGGCTGCTCGCAGCCGATTTTGGTCCGGGCTATCTGGCGCAGGATTTCGCTTCACGCCTCTTCCTCTATCGTGGCGACATGCAGGCGGAATGGGATTCTTATGCGCCTGATGCGCAGGCGATCTGCACGGCATTCACGCGTGGGATCAACGCTTACATCGCCCTGACGCAGCGCAAGCCAGACCTACTGCCGCCCGAATTTGGATTGATGAGCACAAAGCCCGCCGAATGGCAGGCTGAAGACGTCGTCCGCATTCGCAGCCATAGCCTGACCCGCAATGCCTTGTCGGAAGTTTTGCGGGCGAGGATTCTATCGCGTACCGATCTCGACACCGATTTGCTGCGCAAATTATTGGAACCTGCCATCGTTCCACAAGCGGCAGACGGCATCGATCTTACGACCATTCCGCTCGACATCATCACGCTTTTCAAACTGGGCACGGCCAGTGTGAATTTTTCCAAGGAACGCCTTGCCTGCCCACTTGAGAAAGCATGGACTTGGACGCAAGTGAACGATCTTGGCGACGTGTTGCAGGATCTTGCGGCAACCGGTTCGAACAACTGGGTGATTGGCCCGTCGAAATCAGTAAGTGGCCGCCCCATCATGGCAAACGATCCGCACCGCGCCCACAGCCTCCCCTCGCTTCGTTACATCGTGCATTTGTCGGCTCCGGGCCTCAATGTGATCGGTGCAGGTGAGCCTGTCCTGCCCGGAATCCATATCGGCCACAACGGCCATTCCGCCTTCGGTCTAACGATCTTCTATTCCGATCAGGAAGACGTTTATGTCTATGAAACCGACCCCGCCGACCCTGCGCGCTATCGCTGGCAAAACGGTTGGGCCACGATAGACATCATCGAGGAATTGTTTGCCGTCCGCGGCGCTCCGGAACAAAAGCTACCGCTTCGTTTCACGAGGCATGGCCCAGTCCTGTTTGAAGACAAGCCAAACAATCGCGCCTACGCCGTACGCTCCGTCTGGTTTGAGCCAGGCTCATCGGCCTATTTCAAATCGATTGCATCGATGCGCACCAAGACACTTGCAGATTATCGCGAAGCGATGCGCGGTTGGGGTGTTCCTTCGGTCAATCATGTCTATGCCGATGTGACAGGCACATTTGCATGGGTGCCCGCGGGCTGGACACCGCTCCGCGCAGGCTGGGATGGGCTTCTGCCCGTGCCCGGCGATGGACGTTTCGAATGGCAAGGTTTCCTCGATCATGAAAAGCTGCCACGGGTCGTATCGGCTGATAAGGGTTTCTTCGCGACCGCCAACGAGATGAACCTGCCTGACGATTTTCCTCATCCGGTCGGGTATGAGTGGATCGATCGCGCCCGCACAGATCGCATCCATGATCGTTTACATGCGCTCGATCGGGTTTCAGTCGCCGATTCCTGCGCGCTACAGACCGACCCCGTCTCTCATCCAGCCCGACGCCTTGCAGCCCTTGCACTCGCCCACGTTGAGGAGCCGATAGTCCAAAGTCTTTTCTCAGGTTGGAATGGATCGCTCGATGCACAAAGTGCAGCGGGCGCATTGTGCGAGATTTGGTGGACGAAACATCTCAAGCCTAAACTATTGGCGCAACTCGTGCCGGATACCGATTTGCGTGCTCTGGTCCTGCCGGGCGATATCGAATCTTTCCTGCGCGCGCTTGAGAACCCAGATGCGCGCTTTGGCACAGACGCTGAACGGGCGCGCAATGCACTCATTCGCGCGACCCTTGCAGAGGCTCTCGTCGATTGCAGACAAAGGCTCGGCGACGACCCGGGACTATGGCAATGGGGCCGCGTCCATCATGCCTTTTTCGAGCATCCACTCGCCGCTGTTGTACCAAGCACGCAAGCATGGAACATCGGCCCCTTCTCGCATGGCGGCAGCGGAACGAGCCCGATGCATACCGGCTATCGTCCATCTGATTTTCGCACGATGCAGGGCGCATCCGTGCGCATTGTTGTCGATGTCGGAGAGTGGGATCAAAGCCGCTGCATCAACGCACCCGGCCAATCGGGCGACCCGCGCTCACCACATTACCGCGACCTCGCGCCACTCTGGGCCGATGGACAATATGTTCCGTTGCTCTACACGCGCGAAGCGATCGACAACGCCACCACCGCGATCATCAAGCTAAAGCCAGTCCAGTAAAGACCGGAGCCTGATCGCAAATATTGGCTGCACCAAAAGCACAGTGATAGGCCGACGAGAGTGACCTGCTAGACGACGTCATAGACGAAGCCATGCTTTTGTAATTCACGCCCAGCGCACAATAACTAACGAACCTGCTCAGGCGACTGGTTGCCGCGCTTGCGCGACCAAGCGTCCCACGAACGCGCAGGCAGAAGCCAGCTCGGATACCGCCAGATATTCATCCGGTTTGTGGGCTTGCTCAATGTCGCCCGGCCCGATGATGACGGAGGGGATGCCGCCGCGGACCATGAAGAGCCCCGCTTCCGTGCCATAGGCCACCTTGCTGTGCCCGTTTTTGCCCGCAAGCTTTTTCGCCAGCGTCACGGCTTCGTAATCGGGCGCAATATCGAGGCCGGGAAACTCGGAAAGGTCTTCGAACACAATATCCGCTTCCGGCGCCACCGCGCGCATGGCAGGCAACAGCGTGTCTCGAGCATAGGTTTCGATATGCCCCACCAAAGCATCGACATCGTCAGCGCCGACGACCCTGATTTCATAGATGAACTCGGCATGATCGGATACGATGTTGAGCGCCGTGCCACCCGTGATCGCCCCCACATGGGCGGTTGAATGGGCCACGTCGAACATGGCATCGCGCGGACCGTGGGCTGCGAGCGCATCGGCCAAATCGGCAATCCTCGCCACAATACGGGACGCTGCGTGAACGGCATTGACGCCCTTGGGCGCAAGGGATGAATGGCAGGCCCGACCGGTGACAACGACACGCTGGCTGCGTTTTCCTTTGTGCCCGACGACAACATTCATCGAGGTCGGCTCGCCCACGAAACAGGCCAGCGGTTGCACCTGACGGCCAGCGAGTTCGGCAATCATGGAGCGCACGCCGATACAACCGACCTCCTCGTCATAGGAAAAAGCCAGGTGGATGGGCCGATCCAGCGGCTCTGCCACCATCCCCGGGACCTGAGCTAGGCAGGCCGCCAGAAAACCTTTCATGTCGCAGGCACCGCGGCCATAGAGCCGCCCATCCCTTTCCGTGAGCATGAACGGGTCCGACGTCCAATCCTGCCCATCGACGGGCACCACATCGGTATGGCCAGAGAGGACATAACCAGCGACGTCCACAGGACCTATTGTTGCCAAGAGGTTCGCCTTCTGGCCCGTCGGGTCGTAGATTCGCTGCGAGGCCACCCCAAACCGCGACAGATAGACCTCAACCCATTCCACCAGCGCGAGGTTCGAATTCCGGCTCGTGGTATCGAAGCGGACCAAAGCGGCCAGGATCGCTTTGGCATCGGCCAGAACGGTTTCTGGCGGCGTCAATTCGGTGGACATGAAGTTCCCTATAGTCGGTTGGCATTGCCTCCCCGGGAGGCGCCCCTATGCTAGGGTCCCATAACTTAGTCCGCAAACGGACACGGGAGAGGACTTCACCATGTATAAACGCTCCGCTTTGGCCGTAGCCCTTCTGGCCGGCACTATGGGTGTTGCCACCGCGCAAGATCTCAAGGTCGGCGTCGCCTCCGAAGCGACATCGGTCGACCCGCATTTCCACAATGTCGGACAGAACAACGCGCTGCGCCGCCACATCTTTGAATCGCTTGTCTCGGCTGACGAGAGCCAGAAGCCGCAGCCCGGCCTCGCCGCATCTTGGCGTAATGTCGACGACACGACATGGGAATTCAAACTCCGCCCCGGCGTGAAGTTCTCCAATGGCAAGGACTTCACCGTTCGCGACGTGATCTATTCGGTTTGCCGTATCCCGCTCGTTGAGAACTCGCCCTCGAATTTCACAATTGCGACGAAGGGCATCGAAGATATCCAAACGCCCGATCCGCAGACGCTGATTATCAAGACCAAGGGCCCCTACCCACTGCTGCCGATTGAAATGTCCGTTTTCGGCATCATCTCCGCCGATGCGTTCGGCGCTGGTCCCGATCTCAAATTCGGAAAATCGGGCTGCACCGGTGTCGGCACACCGCCGAAATCGGCCGATTTCAACGATCCGACGAAAGCCATCGGCACTGGCCCCTACAAGCTGAAGGAATATACCCGCGGCACGCAGCTCGTGCTCGAGCGAAACGATACTTACTGGGGCAACAAGCCCGCGTGGAAAACGGTTACGTTCCGCCCGATCACCTCGGCTGGCCCCCGCGTCGCGGCCCTTCTGGCAGGCGATGTCGACATGATCGAAAATCCGCCGATCCAGGATTTCGACCAGATCAAGAAGGCCGGCTTCAACGTCGTGCAGGGCCTGTCGAACCGTATCATCTACATCCACCTCGACCAGTTCAAAGGCGCTGATTGGAAAACGCCGGGCGTGAAGGGCACCGACAAGAACCCCTTCCTCGACAAGCGCGTGCGTGAAGCCATGTCGAAGGCCATCAATCGCGATGCTATCGTCGAACGCATCATGGGCGGCGTGGCCGTGCCGGCTGGCGAACTTCTGCCTGTGCCGCTCTTTGGTACATCGCCGGATCGCAAACCGGACCGCTACGATCCGGAAGCGGCTAAAAAACTTCTCGCAGAGGCTGGCTATCCAAACGGCTTCGAACTCGTCCTCGGTTCGCCCAACGACCGTTACATCAACGACGAGAAAGTGGCGCAAGCTGTGGCGCAGATGCTGACCCGCATCGGCATTAAGACGACCGTCGACTCAATGACGGCATCGACCTTCTTCTCCCGCCGCAACAAATATGATTTCTCAGCCTATCTCGCAGGCTGGGGGGCGGACACGGGCGAAATGTCGAACTCGCTTGCAGCCCTCGTCACCACACAGAATTATGCGCCCGGCTTTGGCAACACCAATCGCGGTCGTTATTCAAATCAGAAGGTCGATGAGCTGACCGCCAAAGCGCTCGGCACAATTGACGACAAGGCCCGCGAAAAGCTGCTGCAGGAAGCGTCGAAAGAGGCGATGCAGGATTACGGCATCATCCCGCTGCATTTCGAGGTGACTCCTTGGGCCTTCAAGAAGACACTCACCTACCAGCCGCGTGTCGACCAATACACGCTCGCTTTTCAGGTCCAGCCCGCCAAGTAACTTAACAGTACGGCGTCTCTGTCGAGACGCCGTACCTTTTCTTGAAAATTATCATGCTCGCCTATCTTATCCGGCGTGTCGGACAGGCGCTTCTCGTCATCGCAGCGATGGCGACGATTGTGTTTGTCTCGATTTATGCCGTTGGAAATCCTGTCGATATTCTCGCTAATCCCAATGCCGACGCAAAGGAGATGGCGGAGATTTCGGCGCGCCTCGGCCTCGACAAGCCGCTCTGGGAGCAATTCGGCCTCTTCGTGTGGAACGCGCTTCACGGCGATCTTGGACGCTCTTTCGTATTCAACGAACCCGCGCTGAAACTGATCATTCAGCGCATGCCCGCCACGCTTGAGCTCGCTTTCGTCGCGCTCATCATGTCGATCTTCATCGGTATCCCGCTTGGTGTCTGGGCCGGACTGAAACCCGATGCATGGTCGAGCCGGACCATCATGTCGGGTTCGATCTTGGGGTTCTCATTACCCAATTTCTGGATCGGCCTGATGTTGATCCTGCTCTTTGCAGTTCAACTGAAGTGGCTGCCTTCGGGCGGACGCGGTCCAACGACGAGCCTTTTCGGGATTCAGGTTTCGTTTCTCACCTGGGAGGGTTTGCGCTATTTGTTGCTACCTGCCTTCACGCTGGCACTTTACAAAGCCGCGCTCGTCGTCCGGCTATCGCGCTCCGGCACGCGCGAGGCGGTGCTACAAGATTATGTCCGCTTCGCTCGTGCCAAAGGCCTCTCGCCGACCCGCATCGTGCTCGTGCATGTGCTGAAGAACATCATGATTCCGATCGTGACTATTCTCGGGCTTGAGCTCGGCTCGATGATCGCCTTTGCCGTCGTCACCGAGACTGTGTTCGCATATCCCGGCATGGGTAAGCTTCTGATCGATTCTATCGGTCGCCTCGACCGCCCAGTGATCGTTGCCTATCTGATGATGGTGGTCGTTATATTCGTGGTTATCAATCTGATCGTCGATCTGCTTTATGCCGCCCTCGATCCGCGGGTGCGTCTGCAGGAGTCAGAAGGATGACTGACACGCCCTTCATCCTCGATCGTGGCGAAAGCCTATGGCGCCAACGCATCAGCCAATTCTTTGCAAAACCATCCGCCTATGTTTCATTCGGACTGTTGGTTCTTCTGCTTCTCATCGCGATCTTTGCACCAATGGTCGCACCGCAGAATCCTTACGATCTCGCCCAACTCGATATCATGGATGGACGCCTGCCGCCCGGATCGAAATCCATGGACGGCAAGATTTTCTGGCTCGGCACGGATGAACAGGGCCGCGATATGCTTTCGGCCATCCTTTATGGCCTGCGGATCTCACTCTTCGTCGGCGTAGCGTCTACTTTCTTTGCCTGCATCATCGGCGCGTCGATCGGCGTCTTTGCGGCCTATAAGGGCGGCAAGGTCGAGAGCTTCGTCATGCGGCTCGTCGATTTACAGCTGTCCTTTCCAGCCATCCTGATCGCGCTCGTGTTGCTCGCCGCCTTCGGGCGCGGCGTCGACAAAGTCATCGTCGCGCTCATCATCGTACAATGGGCGTACTATGCCCGCACCGTACGCGGCAATGCGCTGGTTGAACGTAATCGCGACTATATAGAAGCAGCACGCTGCCTCGCTCTACCGCGCTCGCGGATTTTGTTTAGCCATCTATTGCCCAATTGTCTTCCGCCGCTGATCGTGGTGGCAACCGTACAGGTTGCCCACGCGATTGCATTGGAAGCGACATTATCCTTCCTCGGTGTTGGTGTGCCTGTCACTGAGCCCTCTCTCGGAATGCTCATCAAAAATGGCTATGACTATCTGATGTCCGGCAAATATTGGATCTCGACCTGGCCGGGCTTGGCACTCGTATTGGCCATCGTCGTGATCAATCTTGTCGGCGACCGATTGCGCGACGTGCTCAATCCAAGGCTCGCTCAATGAGCGCGCCGATCCTTTCCATTCACGATCTCAAGGTCGAATTCGGTACGCGGCAGGGCGTGGTGAAAGCCGTCGATGGCGTATCGCTCAACGTCTATCGCGGCGAAGTGCTAGGTCTCGTCGGCGAATCCGGTTCCGGCAAGTCGGTCACCGGACTTTCCATTCTCGGGCTTATCGATCCCCCGGGTCGCATCGCATCAGGCTCAATCAAGCTCGAAGGCACGGAATTGATCGGGTTGCCCGAGGATGAATTACGACGCCTGCGCGGCGAGCGCATGGCCATGATCTTTCAAGATCCGATGACGACGCTCAATCCGGTCCTGCGCATCGATACGCAGATGATCGAGACCATCCGAGCGCATGAAAATGTCAGCGAGAGAGCGGCCCGCAGCCGTGCCGAAGAAGCCCTAAAACGAGTCGGCATTCCGTCGCCCGCGGAACGGCTCCTCACCTATCCGCATCAATTATCTGGCGGCATGCGTCAGCGCGTAGCAATTGCGATTGCACTTCTAATGAGCCCCGCTCTTCTCGTGGCTGACGAACCGACCACCGCACTCGATGTTACCATCCAGTCGCAAATCATCGCCGAGGTGCAACAACTCTGTTCTGAAACCGGCACAGCACTTATCTGGATCACGCATGATCTCGCTGTCGTTGCAGGCCTCGCCGACCGTATCGCCGTTATGTATGCTGGTCGCATCGTCGAGGAAGGCGATGTCGATCCCGTGCTCGACCATCCGCGCCACCCTTACACTTATGGACTGTTGGGCTCGGCACCGAGCAACAATCGGCGCGGTGAAAAGCTCGCACAGATTCCTGGTATGACGCCTTCGCTCGCCAACCTGCCATCCGGTTGCGCCTTTGCACCGCGCTGCGCGTTCGCTCAGGGCGATTGCAGCACCGCGCCACCTACCCTGACGCATGACGGTAGCCGCGCTTGGCGCTGTTTCCATCCCGTGCCGGATCGCGAGGACGTGCGATGACCGCTCTGATCGAGATTGAAAGCGTCTCGAAGCGTTTCGTGAAGCGCGTGGATCTAGCGGGCAAGATCGCCAACATGCTGGGCGCGCACAATCGCGAACAGA
Source organism: Hyphomicrobiales bacterium (assembly GCA_027488155.1). Classification (GTDB taxonomy): domain Bacteria; phylum Pseudomonadota; class Alphaproteobacteria; order Rhizobiales; family Beijerinckiaceae; genus TNE-4. Next base: position 16,628 of record JAIYCE010000012.1, read on the forward strand.
TTGTCCGCGCTGTCGATGATGTCACGCTCACGATCCGTCAGGGCGAGGTGCTAGGTCTTGTGGGCGAATCGGGCTGCGGCAAATCCACATTAGGCCGCATGGTGGCAGGCATCATGCAGACGAGTGCTGGCCGCATTCTCTATGAGGGGCGCGCGCGCGAAGATGGTGTAGCCTCAACTCAAGTCGCCGATGCGCTCGCGGTTCAGATGATCTTTCAGGATCCGATGGCCTCCCTCAATCCCCGCATGCGGATCGAGGACATCATCGGCGAAGCGCCGGTCGTTCATGGTCTTGTCGATGCTGCCGGAAAGCGCGATTACGTCGCTGGCATGATGCGAAAGGTCGGGCTTGACCCCAGCGTCATGGGCCGCTTCCCACATCAATTCTCGGGCGGGCAACGTGCGCGGATCGGTATTGCGCGCGCCTTGGCAGTGAAGCCGAAAGTACTCGTATGCGATGAGGCCGTCGCTGCGCTCGATGTATCCATTCAGGCACAAGTGCTGAACCTGTTCATGGATCTGCGCGCCGAGATGAACCTGACCTATCTTTTTGTCTCGCACGATCTGAGCGTGATCCGTCACATCGCCGATCGGGTAGCGGTTATGTATCTCGGCCGCATCGTGGAAACGGCGGATACCGATGCCTTGTTCGAAGCGCCAGCGCATCCCTACACGCGCGCGCTGCTTGACGAAGTACCACGCATCGATATGCGGAAGAAACGTTTTGCAGTGTTGAAAGGCGAAGTCCCCTCGCCTCTCAACCCACCATCGGGATGTCATTTTCATCCGCGCTGCCCGCGTATGGAAGAGATTTGCAAAACAGGACGGCCGCCGCTCCTTGCTGTCGGTCCTGGGCATGAGGCTGCCTGCCTCTTTCCTCAGACGGGCGGCGCTTTGCCTGAACCGATGTCCCAGTAAAGGCCTGCCATGATTCCAAGCGCCTCGCGAAACAGCAACGAAGGCACATGCTCGTTCGGCGCGTGCTGCGAGCAACCGGGATAGGAATGCGGCACCCAAATCGTCTTCATATGCAAAATGTCGGCAAAGATGTCGTTTGGCAATGAGCCGCCAAGATTAGGCAGAATGGCGGGTTTCTTTCCGCTTGTCGTCTCCAGCGAGCGATAGACGAAACGCACCCAATCATCGTCCGGGTCAAGACGTGTTGCATGAAAGACTTCATCGCGCGCCTTCTCGATCATGACCATAGTAAATCCGTGACGGTCGAGATGTCGTCGTAGTGCCGGGAGAATGTCGTCCACATCGATACCGACGACAAAGCGCAATTGGCAGCGCGCCCAAGCGTTCGGCGGAACGGCGTTGACGGGCGTCTCGGGATTACCCGACTTCATGGCCAACACATCGAACGAACACCAACCGAAGACCTGCTCTGCCGCAGTCAGTCCCGGCTCGCCCCAATCAGGGTCGATCACTGGCCCATCGACGCCGCCATCGATCTCACACCCTTCAAGCACGCGCCTCACATTATCCGGCAGATTTTTAGGAACCCATTCATGGATGCGGATTTGACCGGTCGATGACGTAATCGATGCAAGGGCATGCGCAAGCTGAATCGCCGGATCGGACAGGATGCCGCCCCAATTACCTGAATGATGGCCACCTTCGCGCGCGTGAATGGAAAGATCGAAGGTGATACCACCGCGTGCACCTAGAAACAGTGTCGGTCTCTCGGCATTGAGGCGCGGTCCGTCGGACGCGATCAGAATGTCGGAGCGAAACAGATCGGCATATTCCTGACACAATTCCTTGAGACCCGGCGAACCCATCTCCTCGCCCATCTCAATCAAATATTTCGCATTGAAGCCAAGTTTGCCACGCGCCTTCAGGACCGCCTGCAAGGCGCTGATATTGACGAGATGCTGGCCCTTATTGTCGACTACACCACGGCCATACCATGTGCCATTGCGATCAGTCAGCACCCAAGGCGAAAGACCTTCCTTCCATTCGCGATCGAGCCCGCGGATGACATCGCCATGGCCATAGCCGAAAATCGTCGGCAATCCATCCGCCTCATGCCGTTCGGCGAATAGGAATGGCCCTTTGGCGACAGGATGATGCAGCACCGTGCACGTGAATCCCATTCCTTCAAAGAGCGGCTGCATTTCGTGAGCAATGTATTCGTTGAGAATGGGCGCACGATCTGGATTTTGGCTCTCCGTCGGCATCGCGACGAGACGACTGAGGTGATTTTTAAACCTTTCCTCGTCGAACATCCGATGAACATCGGCAATGATCTGTTCACGCGACATGAAAGCTTTCTCCGCGTCGACATTAAGCATATTTATTTGGGCATTGTTCCATCACCGAAGACTCCCGTCTTGGCAAGAAAATCGAAATCGCACCCTTCCGGCGCTTGCAGCACACTGTGCCGATAAAGCGCCTTATAACCCCGCGCAGGAGCCGGTGGCGGCCGATGATCTGCTAACCGATTTTGGATTTCCGCATTTTCGACCAAAAGATCGATGCGCTTCTGTGCAACTGAGAGGCGAATAATGTCGCCATTGCGGACTGCAGCGAGCGGTCCGCCGATCGCGGCTTCCGGTGCAATATGGAGCACGATGGTACCGAATGCAGTGCCTGACATGCGCGCATCCGAGATACGCACCATGTCCTTCACACCCGCCTGTGCCAATTTCTTGGGAATGGGTAGATAACCCGCTTCAGGCATACCCGCCGCATGAGGACCGGCATTCTGCAAAACGAGAATATCGTTCGGCGCAACATCGAGAGCGGGGTCGTCGATCCGCGCCGCAAGATCCGCGAGACCGTTGAAAACCACCGCGCGGCCCTCAGTTTCGAACAGGGATGGCGTTGCAGCGGCGCGTTTAAAAACTGCGCCATCCGGCGCGAGATTTCCGGACAGTGCAATCAGCCCGCCGACCGGCGAGATCGGATTGTCAAAGGCGCGAATGAAGGCACGATCGACCCATTCAAGCGGCTCTGCCAAACGCTCGCCAAGCGTGCGACCCTCGACATCGATCGCATCGAGATGCAAAAGCGGTTTCAATTCACGCAGAAGCGCGCCCATTCCACCCGCAGCATGGAAATCTTCCATATAGCCATCGCCAACGGGCTTAAGATCGACGAGCACGGGCGTCTCGTCTGAAAGTTGATTGAAACGCGCCAACGGAATTCGGATTCCAAGGCGACCTGCAATCGCCGTCAGATGAACGAGCGCATTAGTCGAACCGCTCACGGCGAGTAGAACACGCAGAGCATTCTCGACGGACTTTTCTGTGATGATGGCACTTGGTTTGATCCGGCTCTGAATCAATTGCACTGCCGCCCGACCCGTTTCCTCAGCCGCGACGAGGCGATCGGAATGCACAGCCGGAATGGCCGCCGTGCCAGGTAACGCCATGCCGAGCGCTTCGGTAATGCAGGCCATGGTTGACGCTGTGCCCATCACTGCACATGTCCCGGCGGTAACAGCAAGACGGCCTTCGACGGTCTTGATTTCTGCCTCCTCTACCGTACCAGCGCGATATCTCGCCCAAAAACCTCGGCAATCCGTACACGCGCCGAGCTTTTGTCCCTTGTGACGGCCTGTCGACATCGGCCCCGTCACCAGCTGAATGGCCGGTAGATCGGCAGAAGCTGCACCCATCAATTGGGCCGGCACGGTCTTATCGCATCCGCCGATCAGGACCACGGCATCCATTGGCTGCGCCCCGATCATCTCTTCGGTGTCCATCGCCATCAGATTGCGGTACATCATGCTCGTCGGATTAAGGAAAACTTCGCCCAGCGACACAGTTGGAAATGGCAGAGGTAAAGCACCCGCCGCAAGAACGCCGCGCGATACAGCCTCGACGAGATCAGGCATGGACCGGTGGCAATTATTGAAACCCGACGGCGTCATCGCGATCCCAACCACCGGCTTGTTGAGAAGTTGACGCGAGATCCCCATCGAGCGGGCAAAGGAACGCCGTAGGAAACGGGCGAAATCCTTGTCGCCATAATTGGTAAGGCCATTATCGAGGCCATGAGGTGCGTCGGCCATAAGCATTGTCTCTGATTGGAGAGGATCACGCGCTGAGAAGAAGGATACCGAACCCGAGTGTTTCAGGCATCGGCGCATACGCAAGCGTACAAACATCGCTTGGCATAACGCAACACGGTTAAAGCTTCATCAAATGAAATTAAACAGAAGACAATCAGCCCATAAAAAAGGCGGCCCAGGGGCCGCCTTAGCAATCGCGTTATTCGAGATCCGTCTTTATTTCGCTACGCTTGCGAATCCGCTCGGCACGAACTTCTGGGTCACGCCCGATTTTTGGAATGAGCTGCGTTAGGTCGACAAACTCGTCGCATTGGCGGCGCAGCTCGTCCGCAATCATGGGAGGCTTTGTCGCCAGAGTCGAGACGACGGACACCCGTACACCCTTACGCTGCATCGCTTCCACGACGCGGGTAAAATCTCCGTCCCCTGAAAAAATCACGGCGTGATCGACGAAGGGCGCTAACTCCATGGCGTCGATCGCAAGCTCGATATCCATATTGCCTTTGATCTTACGGCGTCCCGTGTCGTCAACGTAGCTTTTTGCATTCTTTGTTACGACTGAAAAACCATTATAGTCGAGCCAGTCGAGCAGCGGACGAATGGACGAGTACTCTTCGTCTTCGACGATCGCAGTGTAATAAAAAACTCGGATTAAGCGGCCCCAGCTTTTTATCTCAGCCAACAATTTGCGATAGTCGATATCGAATTCCAGCGTCCGCGTCGCGGCATAGAGATTGGCACCATCGATAAAAACGGCAACACGCTCTGACGAACTCATTCAACAAACTCCACCATACCAAAGGGTAAACCGATTCCCTCGCCCACCCTTGATACAACTTTTACTTATGCATTGTACCGCAAAAGACGAAGACCAGCCCCTCAACTCTGTGACAACCTGATCTCAAACGGATCAAAAGTCGAATCAAAAAAACCCATTTTGGGTTTCGATACTATGAAATGACTGCTTCGGTTACGATAAATCCGGTCTCGGGCCGCACTTGTTCGCGACTTACAACTTTAGCGCCCCTTCCATTGTGGCCTGCGTTTGTCGAAAAACGCCTGCATTCCCTCCCGGAAATCCGCACTCATATAGCAGGTGGCAATCAGATCCCTGTCATCGGCATCAACACCTTGCTCTCGCAAACGCAAGAGCGCTTCTTTGCAAGTCTGCATCGTCAGCGGAGCATGCTCTCTAATCTGTCCAGCTAAGGCCAAAGCGCGCGGCATCAATTCCTCGAAACTATCGACAACCTCATTCACAAGGCCGATCGCGTGCGCTTCGGTGGCCTCGACCAGGCGCGCCCGAAAAATGAGGTCTTTGACCCGCGCCGGTCCAATCAGAGCCACAAGACGCGCATAATTTTTAGTCGAGAGACAATTGCCAAGCGTCCTTGCAATCGGGAAGCCGAATAGCAGCGTTGAAGTCGTAACGCGCAAATCGCAACATGCCGCAATTGCTGCGCCACCGCCCGTACAGGCACCCGCTATGGCAGCAATGGTCGGCACGCGGCATGTCTCAATGGATGCTAACGCATTTTCAATGCGATCCTCATAGGCCCAGCCATCCTCAGGCGTCTCGAACACTTTGAATTGCGAAATATCGGTTCCGGACGAAAACGCCTTTCCACCGGCCCCCGTGATGACCAAAACCCGTGCATTGGAATCAGAATTGAGCGCTTCGCAAAGTGCCGCAAGTCGTTCATACATGGCAAAGGTGAAAGCATTGCGCGCCTGCGGACGGTTGATTGTGGCAACGACAATACCGTCCTCAGAGGATACAAGCAGATCTTGGTCAGTTTCGGTCATGCGATCGTTCCGCCATGAATGAGAGTTTAAACGCGTAAAGCCGGATTCAAGCCAAACGTCTCAAGTGGCGAGCGTCCAGCAGCAAGATTCTTAATCCATTCCTCTTCACGTACAAGCTTATCGAGCGCACCTGCGATATGACGACGAATAGCAATAGGTTTCAATGCGACCAGCCCATCATCATCACCGATGATGAGATCGCCAGGATGCACGATTTGACCGCCAACAACGACGGGACAATTCACGGCCCCTTGCGTGGCTGAGACGGGACCACGTGGCGTGATAAACCGCGAGAAGACCGAAAAATTAGGCAATCCAGCGAGTGCTGCGACATCGCGCACAGCACCATCGCAAACAAGACCGACGCATCCGCGCTGCTGCAAGTAACCGCCGAGGATCTCACCGATCATGGCAAATTCGCTATTGGCTGCTGCCGCAATGACGAGCACGTCACCCGGCTGCGTCACATCGAGTGCATGAATGACCGCTCCAAAATCAGGAGGTTCACATAAAACTGTAACAGCTCGTCCAAAAAGTTTTAACTGCTGACCCGGCGGCTTCAACGGTCTGATCGCCGGATCTATCTGGCCAATGTCACGCGCCAGATCAACAGCCACAGAGACAGGTACGGATCGCCATGCCTCCACCTCTTCCCTTGTTAGATTGCAAGGCGGCACGGTGTGAACAGTAACGGTCAAAACATCCTCCCGAATGATGTGGTGCTTATGATGTGAAGCGGGCCGAAATCGAACCCAATGCACCATAATCAGCATAGACCTCATCGCCCGGCGCAACGTCGATTGGAGTAAGACATGTGCCTGTTGTAATCGTCTGCCCCGCCTTAAGTGCGATGCCAAGCGCAGACAATTCATTTGCAATCCACGTCAACGCGATACGCGGATCGCCGAGCACATTCGACCCAACCCCGGTACGGATATCATCCTTACCGTCCTTGCGCACGACAACACGAACCTGAAAACCTGCAAGATTGATATTGCGCCAATCTACCTGCGTTGATTCACCCAACATGAATTGATGCGCACAGGCATTGTCGGCGATCAGCTGGCATTCGCCGGCATGCACGAAATCGCTATAGCGCGAGTCAGGGATTTCAATCGCCGGGTGCAGCGTTTCAACATGCTCTAGCACTTCTTCCATCTTGTAAGGAACAACCCGCGGGACAATATCGCGCCCCAGCCGAAACGCGAATTCCACTTCCGCAACCCGCATCAGATTTCCATCCAAGGAAATGGCAGCACCGGGCTGAAAAACACGTTCGTGAAGAATACGCCCAGCAAGCGGCCCGCTGACACCGATATGCGCCTGTCCAGCAACGCTGGTCGCAGCAATCTTCCAGCCAAATAGAGGAAACTGCGTGCGGTTCTCAAGCAGAGCCTGGATCCGATAAGCCTCTTCGCGCGAGGAAGGCTTCAATGCTACGGGCAGTTCCACCAAGCGCTTCTTCTCGTTCCATGTTTTGAACAGAAGTGCGGAAGCAGTTTCGAGATCCGGCTTTGTCAGCATAGTCGTTTTCCGAAGGTACCCAGGCGATAATCATTCACGCACAACTGGGAATGCTAGAAGCGTGCAGTACGATTGCGCAAGAGGAGCGATAGATTGAGAGCCGACGCAAATGATACCCACGCCATATACGGTACGAACAACCATGCGGCTAATTGATTGATCGGCCATGCAAACCGGATGAAGGCAAGAATTGTGATCAGCATCACGATTGCGTCCACAAGCGCAAATGCCATCTGACGGCGGCCAAACATCAACCAAGACCAAGCCGCATTGGCGGCCAGATTCAAAATCCAAAAGCCGAATGCCCAGCTAAATCCAGCCTGTTTCCAAACCAGCCACCCGGCAATAGCAATCATGAGATAGAGAACTGACCATGCAGGCGCGAATAGCCAGCTGGGGGGCGTCCACCGCGGCTTATTGAGCGACAGGTACCATTCACCGGGGCGAAACACAGCTCCGCTGGCCGCAATCGCAACGACCGCCACCAGAAAGGGAATGAAGCTCAAGATGTCCGACAAAGAGCTGGTCCCCTACCAAAATGCCATCCGATGAGGAAGGGACAGCCAAGGTTTGTCAAGCAGCCAAGGGACGGGAATAGGTGAGCGCCCATGCTAGATGAGCGCATGCCCTTTGGCGCAGAAATACGGATCAAGCCGGGAGGACGATTACTTTCGTTTTCACAGGCGTCCGCTCGTAAAGGTCCATCATGTCTTGAGTCAGCAATCCGGTGCAGCCGCTCGTCAGATTGGTTCCAATTGATTCAGCGTCGATCGTGGCGTAAATTGTGTACAGCGTGTACGCACCATTCTGGTAGAGATAAAGCGTTCGTGCACCGAGCGGATTTTCAAGACCACCCGGCATCCCGCCGGCATATTTCTTCGTCTCGGGCTGGCGCAACATCATTTCCTTGGGCGGCGTCCAAACAGGCCATTCCGCCTTACGGCCCACATAGGCATCCCCGCTCCACAAGAAGCCCTGCCGTCCGACATTTGCGCCATAGCGCGTTGCAACACCATCGCCCTCAATGCGATAGACGAAGTAATTGCTTGGATCCACGATGATGGTGCCAGGCGCTTCATCAACCTCATAGCGAACTGTTTGACGGTAATATTTCGGGTCAACCTTGCTGACATCTACAGCTGGGACCGGGAATTTCTCATGCGGCAAGGCCGCATACATTTTTGCCGCCTCGGCTTGGCTGATACCATCAGTCGTGTTGCATCCAGCAAGCCCCATAGCGCCGAGGCTTGCTGCCGACGCCAGAAGAAAAGAACGGCGGCTCATACCGGTTGATACTGGCACCTGATCAATCACCATCTCTACAACTCCTCGGCTCAACCCTGACCTGACGCTCGAGCCGGGATGGCCTTGCACCAGACCACACACCGTCAAGAACACTCACCGCCCCCTATAACCTCCAGCCGCATCGATGGCAAAACGGGCATTGGCGACCCCAAGCGGACGTTTAAAAGCGCTCAAGCAGCATTGTCTTGGCTCTCCGCCGCGAACGGCTAGTACCCCGCATGGATTAGGTCCGTCCCACGTCAGGGACACAAATCCGAAGGGTTTCCACCATCATCTTCAATGCGTAACATCAACCGCTTGCAACCTATGACGGTATAGCTGACGCTAGGTTATTACAGCAACCAAAGAGACCGAAAAGGCCGCAAGCGTGCACAAGCGTTATGAGAATGTTTCAGCAAGCATCTTGCGCGGGAGGAAACCATGACGAACCGCCGGCATTTGATTTCTGGAATCGCAGGAATCGCCATGATGGCCTTTACAGGCCATGCGATGGCACAAGACGTCGTAAAAGTGGGTTTGATCCTGCCAATGACCGGCCCGTTTGCGTCGATCGGCAAACAAGTCGATATGGGCGCGCGGCTTTTCCTTGCACAAAATGGTGCGACCGCCGGCGGTAAAAAGCTTGAACTCATTTTGAAGGACGACGGAGGCAATGCCGAATCAACGCGGCGCCTTGCACAGGAACTGGTCGTCAATGACAAGGTCGCCGTCCTTTCCGGGTTCGGTTTGACGCCACTCGCTTTGGCAGCAGCACAAATTGCTACACAAGCAAAAGTGCCTCAGATCGTGATGGCCGCAGCAACGGCAACCATCACCGAAGCCTCACCCTTCATCGTCCGTTCGTCATTCACACTGCCCCAAGCCTCTGAACCGATGGCCGATTGGGCGTTGAAGAACAACATCAAGAAAGTGTTTACGGTCGTGACCGATTACGGTCCGGGTATCGATGCAGAAACATCATTTACAAATAAATTTAAAGCAGGTGGCGGTACCGTGGAAAGCGTGCGTGTGCCATTGCGAAATCCAGATTTCGCACCCTTTCTGCAACGCGCCTCAGAAGCTAAGCCAGATGCCTTATTTGTTTTTGTGCCTGCTGGTATCGGCGCACAATTCATGAAGCAATTCGTCGAACGCGGTCTCGATAAATCCGGCATAAAGCTCATTGGTCCAGGCGATGTCGTGGACGACGATCTCCTCGAAGGCATTGGCGATGTCGCGCTTGGTGCCATTACAACACAGCATTATTCCGCAGCCCATGATTCTGCTGCAAATAAAGCTTTTGTCGCCGCTTTCAAAGCGGCCTATCCGGGTACACGGCCGAATTTTATGGCCGTAGGCGGCTATGATGGGATGCGTCTCATTGCTGAAGCGTTGAACAAGACAATCGGAAAAACCGATGGCGACGTTTTGGTAAACGCCATGAAAGGCATGACATTTGAAAGCCCCCGCGGTCCGATTCTGATCGATCCCGAAACACGCGACATCGTACAGAACATCTATATTCGTCGGACCGAGCGAAAGAATGGCGAAATCTACAATATCGAATTCGAAACCATTCCGATGGTAAAAGATCCGGTGAAAGCCGCCAAAAAATAACGGGCGGCTCACGTAAAGTGAATGCAGGAAAGGCAACCATCACGATGATTTTGCAATCAACCCAGGTTTGCATCATCGGGGCTGGGCCGGCTGGCCTGCTTCTGGCGTTTCTCCTCAAACGCAACGGTATCGATTGCATCATCGTTGAGCGGCAATCGCGTGAAGTCCTCGAAAAAACGATCAAGGCCGGCGTCCTTGAACACCCAACGATCAATTTATTGAAGGAACTTGGCCTTGGCGACCGGATGATGCACGATGGCGCAATCCATCATGGCTTTGAGCTTGCCTTTGGAGGTCAACGCCACCGCATCGATCTCACTGAACTGACCGACGGAAAATTCATCATCGTCTACCCTCAGCATGAGGTTATCAAAGATCTCATTGCCGCCAATCTCGAAGCAGGAATCCAAATTCTCTTTGAAGCTAAAGATGTCGCTTTACACGACATAACCACGACCAATCCGGTATTGCGTTTAAAGACTGACGAGGAGGATCGCCAAATCACCGCAGGCTTCATTGCAGGGTGCGATGGTTTTCACGGACCATCGCGTCAAGCTATACCAGCAGACAAGCGCATGGAATACACGCGCACCTATTCATGTAGCTGGTTTGGTATTCTCTGCGAAGCTCCGCCATCTGCAGATGAACTGATCTACGCACAGAGCGATGATGGCTTTGCCCTTATCAGCACACGAACACCAACGGTTCAACGGATGTATTTTCAGTGCGATCCAAATGACGACATATCGCGCTGGTCTGATAATGAAATTTGGGACGAACTACAAAAGCGCGTACGCAACGACAATGGCTGGCAGCTCAAAGAGGGCAAAGTTATTCAAAAAAATATTGTAGCAATGCGTAATTTTGTCTGTGAGACCATGCAATATGGCCGTCTTTTTTTAGCAGGCG
>JAIYCE010000043.1 GCA_027488155.1 Hyphomicrobiales bacterium
CACGCAGTGTCACCTCGCCCGTCATCGCAATGTCGCGGCGCACCGGAATGCCGGTGAGCACCGATACGATGGCGGTCGCCATGGCGATGCCGGCGGACGGACCGTCCTTCGGCGTCGCTCCTTCGGGGACGTGGACGTGGATGTCGCGACGATCGAACAGGGGCGGCTCGATCCCGAAATCGACCGCGCGCGAACGTACATAAGACGCCGCCGCTGAAATCGATTCCTTCATCACGTCCTTGAGGTTGCCCGTCACGGTCATCTTGCCGCGACCGGGCATCATCACGCCTTCGATCGTGAGCAACTCGCCGCCGACTTCCGTCCACGCAAGGCCCGTCACGACACCAACCTGATCTTCCGTCTCCGTCTCGCCGAAGCGATACTTCGGAACGCCGAGGTAATCGGGCAGATTGTCAGCCGTCACCTTCACGCTCTTCTTCTTCGAGATGAGAATTTCCTTCACCGCCTTGCGGGCCAGATTGGCAAGTTCGCGCGCAAGATTGCGCACGCCTGCTTCCCGCGTGTAACGACGGATGAGGAGCAGAAGCGCTTCGTCGGTGACCTGCCATTCCTTATGCGCCAAGCCATGCTTGGTGATCGCTTCGGGAATAAGATGGCGCTTGGCGATTTCGAGCTTCTCGTCCTCGGTGTAACCCGCAATGCGGATCACTTCCATACGGTCGAGCAGCGGACCGGGAATGTTCAGCGTATTGGCCGTCGTCACGAACATAATGTTCGACAGATCGTAATCGACCTCAAGATAGTGATCGCTGAATGTCGAGTTCTGTTCCGGATCGAGCACTTCCAAAAGCGCCGACGACGGATCGCCACGGAAATCCATGCCCATCTTGTCGATTTCATCGAGCAAGAAAAGTGGATTCTGCGTCTTTGCCTTGCGCAGTGATTGAATGATCTTGCCCGGCATCGAACCGATATAGGTCCGGCGATGGCCGCGGATCTCAGCTTCGTCGCGCACGCCGCCAAGCGACATGCGTACGAACTCGCGCCCCGTCGCTTTGGCGATCGATTTGCCCAGCGACGTCTTACCGACGCCGGGAGGACCGACGAGACACAGAATGGGACCCGACAATTTGTTCGAGCGGCTTTGAACGGCAAGATATTCGACGATGCGCTCTTTCACCTTCTCAAGACCGAAATGATCGGAATCGAGAACGCCCTGCGCCGCGACAAGATCCTTCTTCACCTTGGAGCGCTTGCCCCATGGCAGAGAAAGCATCCAATCGAGATAATTGCGCACGACCGTCGCTTCCGCCGACATCGGCGACATCTGGCGCAGCTTCTTCAATTCGGCAAAAGATTTGTCGCGCGCTTCCTTGGAAAGCTTCGTCTTGTTGATACGCTCTTCCAGCTCGGCAAGTTCATCCTTGCCGTCCTCGTCGCCGAGTTCCTTCTGGATCGCCTTCATCTGCTCGTTGAGATAATACTCGCGCTGCGTCTTCTCCATCTGGCGTTTAACGCGCGTGCGAATCCGCTTCTCAACCTGCAGCACCGAGATTTCGCTCTCCATGAAGCCAAGCACCTTTTCAAGGCGCGCGTTCACGTTGAAAATCTCAAGTACGTCCTGCTTGTCGGAAATCTTCACAGCAAGATGCGATGCAACCGTATCGGCAAGCTTTGAGGCTTCCTCGATCTGCGTGACGGCTGCCACCACTTCTGGCGAAACTTTCTTGTTCAGCTTGACGTAGTTTTCGAACTCACTGACGACCGAGCGCGACAACGCCTCAGCTTCGACTTCGTTCGGAATCTCGTCGGCCACCATTTCGGCGGTCGCTTCGTAGAATTCGTCAGCGCGCACATATTCGGAAACCTTGGCGCGGCCCACGCCTTCCACAAGCACCTTCACCGTGCCGTCCGGCAGCTTCAAAAGCTGCAAAACACTGGCAAGTGTACCGATCGTGTAAATGTCGCCAGTGGCCGGATCATCATCCGACGCATTTTTTTGCGTGGCGAGCAGGATGAGCTTTTCGCTCTTCACCACTTCTTCCAGCGCTTTAATCGATTTTTCGCGGCCCACAAAAAGCGGAACAATCATATGCGGGAACACGACGATGTCGCGCAACGGCAGAACCGGATAAGTGCCAACGGTGCCGGGCGTAATCGTGGGACGCTGTCTCGACTGTGTCATGAATCTACTGTCCTTTGTGTCATCGAACGCAGCACGCGAATCGTCGCCGCTCCGATGGTGGTCAGGCGGCCCTGCTCCGGGGGTGGACAGGGCGGGCCGGCGGTGTTGTCAGATCCTCGCAAAACGCTCCACGCGATCTCTTGGGGTCTCGATCGCGCCCTGAGCCCGCTTCACTCATGAGCAATCTGGCAACACATACAAAATGGGCTTCACCACCACCTGTTTCAAGCAGCAGGTGAAGAATACGCGGCGATCGTTAAGAACGGGTCGCCGCGCCATGGCCTCAGGCCGAAGTGGCTGTCTCAGCGGCCTTGTCCGAATAGATGTAGAGCGGACGCGCCTTGCCCTCGATCACTTCCGGACCGATGACAACCTGCTCGCACCCATCGAGGCTCGGCAGATCGTACATGGTATCGAGCAGGATGCCTTCCATAATGGAACGCAAGCCGCGCGCGCCCGTCTTACGCTCAATCGCCTTGCGTGCAATCAGCGAGACGGCGTCATCGGTGAAGGTGAGCTCGACATCTTCCATCTCGAAAAGGCGCTGATACTGCTTCACCAGTGCGTTCTTCGGTTCCGTCAGAATCTTCTTGAGCGCAGGCTCATCGAGATCCTCAAGCGTCGCAATCACCGGCAGACGGCCGACGAATTCAGGAATAAGGCCGAACTTCAACAAATCTTCCGGTTCGGTTTCACGGAAGATAGCGCCCGTGCGGCGATCCTCCGGCGCCTCGACTTTGGCGGCGAAGCCGATCGACGTGCCCTTTCCACGCTGCGAGATGATTTTCTCCAGACCCGCAAACGCACCGCCGCAGATGAACAGGATGTTCGTCGTATCCACCTGCAGGAATTCCTGCTGCGGATGCTTGCGCCCGCCTTGCGGCGGCACCGACGCAACCGTGCCTTCCATAATCTTGAGAAGTGCCTGCTGCACGCCCTCGCCCGACACGTCGCGCGTGATCGACGGATTGTCGGACTTGCGCGAGATCTTGTCGATTTCGTCGATGTAAACAATGCCGCGCTGTGCGCGTTCGACATTGTAATCGGACGCCTGCAACAGCTTCAGGATGATGTTTTCGACGTCCTCGCCGACATAGCCGGCTTCGGTCAGTGTCGTCGCATCCGCCATGGTGAACGGAACGTCGAGAATGCGGGCGAGCGTCTGCGCTAGCAATGTCTTGCCCGACCCTGTCGGGCCGACGAGCAGAATGTTCGACTTCGCCAGTTCGACGTCATTGTGCTTGGTCGCATGGTTCAGCCGCTTGTAATGGTTATGAACCGCGACCGAGAGAACCTTCTTCGCGTGCTCTTGGCCGATGACATAATCGTCGAGGACCTTGCGAATTTCCTTCGGCGTGGGCACACCATCGCGCGACTTCACGAGCGAGGATTTGCTCTCCTCACGGATAATATCCATGCAGAGCTCAACGCATTCATCGCAGATGAACACGGTCGGCCCGGCGATCAGTTTGCGAACTTCATGCTGGCTCTTGCCGCAGAAGGAGCAGTACAGCGTGCTCTTGGTGTCGCCGCTGTTGACCTTGCTCATTGAACCACCTCCGCTTCCGCTTCCTGCCGCACGATGCGGCCGAAGCGTGTCCATCATTGAGCCGCAACGCCCGAAAACGAGTTTCGTCCGCTGACGACATTGGCAGGCACCAGAGAAACGAATCCCCCGGAAGGCCGACTCCGACACCCTGATGCAAACATGGTGCCGGCAAGGGATCAATAGGGCGTTAAACCGATTGGACCCAATGTTCCGAGATATGAACGAAAACCGCCGGAACAATGGCACCTGCGGAGGAAATTACCCCCCGTTTTCGCCCTTCTAAGCCCAATTTGGCCGGATCGAACGCCTGTGACCGGGTTTATGCGGCCGCCTCTGGCCGCTTTTCCATGACCTGGTCGACGATACCGAACTCCTTCGCCATGTCGGCCGTCATGAAGTTATCCCGTTCAAGGGCTTCTTCAATAGCCTTATAGTCCTTGCCCGTATGCTTGACGTAAATCTCGTTCAAACGCCGCTTGAGGCTTTCGACCTCGCGCGCATGGATCAGGATGTCCGTCACCTGGCCCTGATAGCCGCCTGACGGTTGATGGACCATAATCCGGGCGTTTGGCAGGGCAAAACGCATGTCTTTTTGGCCTGCGGCCAGCAGAAGCGAACCCATCGAGGCCGCCTGCCCGATGCAAAGCGTGGAGACGGGCGGGCGAATGAACTGCATCGTATCGTAGATCGCGAGGCCTGAGGTGACGACCCCGCCCGGCGAATTGATGTAGATCGAGATTTCCTTTTTGGGGTTCTCGGCTTCGAGGAAGAGGAGCTGGGCCACAACGAGCGACGCCATATTGTCTTCGACCGGGCCCGTGAGGAACACGATGCGCTCCCGCAATAGGCGGGAATAGATGTCGAAGGCGCGCTCACCACGGTTGGACTGCTCGACCACCATCGGGACGAGCATGCTGTTGTAGACCTCAATGGGATCGCGCATGTGTCTGAACCTTTTCGGGAATTTCTAAACTGAAGGCAGCCCGGCGAAGGCCGAGCGCTGATTCCTGTAACCTAAGATAATAACGAAAAGGCCGGACGCAAAGGTCCGGCCTGTCCCGTTCCGGTACAAGGCCAAACGGCCCGTACCAAAATCAATCGTCTTTCTTGGCCTTAGCCTTGGAAGCCTTCTTGCCCTTGGGCTTGTCGCCTTCCGCATCGTCCTCTTCTTTGAAGAGTTCGTCCTTTGAGACCGCCTTGTCCGTGACCTTGGCCGAAGCGAGGATGTGGTCGATGACCTTCTCCTCAAAGATCGGCGCGCGGATTTCGGCCATGGCCTGTGGGTTCTTGCGATAGAAATCCCACACCATCTTTTCCTGACCCGGGAACTGGCGGGCGCGCTCAATAACGCCCTGCGTCAGCTCATCATCCGTGATCTGGACCTTGGCCTGTTCGCCAATCTCGGCAAGCACAAGACCGAGGCGCACGCGACGTTCAGCAATCTTCCTGTAATCGGCGCGGGCATCGTCTTCGGTCGTGTCTTCATCGGCGAAGGACTTGCCCGAAGCCTGCATCTCCTGCTCGACATTCGACCAGATACCTTTGAATTCCTGCTCGACCAGCGTCGGCGGCAAATCAAAACTGTACTGAGTGTCGAGTGCATCGAGCAGCTGCTTTTTCAGCTTACGCCGCGCAACGCTCTGCCATTCGTTCAGGATCGAAGCCTTAATCGCATCCTTGAGCTTAGCGAGATCTTCGAGACCGAAGCCCTTTGCGAACTCATCGTCGATCTTCACTTCACCCGGTTCTTCCACCGCCTTGACCGTCGTATCGAAGGTCGCGGCTTTGCCGGCGAGATGCGGAGCCGAATAATTGTCCGGGAACGAGGCAGTGATGACGAGCGCATCGCCATTCTTCACGCCGATCAGCTGATCTTCGAAGCCCAGAATAAACGAGCCTGAGCCGATGTCGACCGGAATGTCGGTACCTGTGCCACCATCGAACGGAACGCCATCGATCTTGCCGATAAAATCAATCACGACGCGGTCGCCCGAAGCGGCCTTGGCGCCATCCTGTTTCGGCGCATAGGGCTTGTTCTGTGACGCCATGCGATTGATGGCTTCATCGACTTCCGTATCCGGGACTTCTGCCACTTCGCGTGTCACGGCAATGCCCGAGAAATCGCCGACAGCGATTTCCGGAAGAACTTCAACCTTCACCGAATATTCGAGATCGCCGCGGGCCTCCATAATGGCCTCGACCTTCTCTTTGTCTTCCGGGAAAATGATTTCCGGCTGCATCGCGAGCTTCACTTTGTGCTCTTCGATGATCTTCCGATTGCCTTCGTTCACGAGTTCCTGAACGAGGTCACCCATGACCGAACGGCCATAAACGCGGCGCAAATGCGAGGCCGGAACCTTGCCAGGGCGAAAGCCCTTGATCTGCACCTTGTCCTTGAGATCCTCGAGTTGCGCCGCGAGGCGGTCGGCAAGATCCTTCGCGGGGAGCACGACCTTGAACTCGCGCTTCAACCCATCCGACAGCGTTTGCGTAACCTGCATTGTCTTTTTGCCTTTGTCTGAAAATCGGTACCGGCGCGATTGAACCCCAGAAAGCCTGCGGCACTGGTGCGGGCGGAGGGACTCGAACCCCCACGACTTTCGTCACTGGAACCTAAACCCAGCGCGTCTACCAGTTCCGCCACGCCCGCCAGCAACGACCGCCGCCGCCCTATTAGACGCTCCCTCAGAGGCTTGCAAGGCCGATCTTGAGCCGCTTTTGCGGCCGACACCCCGTCAACGCAGACATAAAACTCCGGGTTTTTACAAAGGCCGATCACAGCCCATCGGCAAGCTCTCTCCGAAGCGGAAGGACACCACGATCAGGGCGTGGGTCGACCTCTTCCTTTCAGCATCATCGCCTGATGGAACAGCCTGAAGTCAACAACGTGAGCATCATTTTGATGCATTTACGTGAAAGTTCCAAGAAATTGATAATATTTAAAATTTGAATATCGAATAAAAAATATTATCTTACGTAACGTAATGCTTTTCGTCCTGAGTAGAGGAGTAATGCTTATGCTGAAGCTCAACATGAATTTCTTCTACAATCGAGACAATGATCGTAAAGATTATCGGTTCGATCATAACAACCGCTTCGACAAATATGATCGGTCCGATAAAAATGATCGATTCGACAAGAGTGATCGGTTCGACAAGTGCGATCGTCCCGACAAAAGCGATCGTTTCGATAAATGCGACGACGATAAAAAAGACACTCACTGCAAAACCGACACCAACAAACCTGATTGTAAAGACATCCCGCTCATCAAATGGGGCCCCTTTGCGAAAGTGGGCACAGATGCGAGCGAACTCCTCACTGGCACATCGGTCGATGGCAAAGGCGGGGACGACACGATTCAAGGTGGCAACGGCAACGACATGTTCGCCGGTGGCAAGGGCAATGATTACCTCCAGCCAGGCGCCGGGGATGATAGCCTCGATGGTGGCCCCGGTGACGACACCATTGGCGGTGGGCCTGGGAACGACCTGATCTATGGCTCAGATGGCAATGACTCTCTTTCGGGAGGTCCCGGAAACGACACGATCTATGGTGGAAAGGGCGACGACAGTATTTCTGGCTCATCCGCTGGCAATGATTGCATTTTCGGTGGATGCGGCAATGACACGATCAATGGCGGGATCGACGACGACGTGATCAGAGCCAATGCAGGCGACGACTTCCTTGTCGGCAATACCGGCGACGACAAGATTTACGGTGACGCCGGCAATGATTTCATCCGCGGCGATGCCGGCAATGACACGCTGTGTGGCGGTTGCGGCGATGATACCTTCTTTTTCGGTGCCACCACAGGCAACGATACTGTCCTCGATTTCGGTGGCGATGACGTCATCGATGCGCGCGGAATGGGCCTTACGAATTGGGCCGCTGTCGAGGCAAGCCTGACCTTTGCCGCCGACGGTGCCACCCTATCGAAAGGCGGAAACACCGTGTTTCTTTCGGGCATCACGTCACTTTCGGCCGGGGATTTTGTCTTTACCTGATCAATGAGCACAACCCTGCTCGCACCAAGTAGGGTCGCAGGTGTTATCGCTTAAGCCGTCCTTGCCAGCATCAAGGACGGCTTTTTCTCGCTTGATTGGGCCGATCCGAGCGAGTTTAGGATGTGAAACGCCTTGGTTCAGATCCATGAGAAGATGAGGCACCCAGTTTTGCGACGTGGGTCGACAACAATGTCCCTCGGCCCTCCGAGCGAAAAAAACCGCCGCAGACGTCAGAATTGCTGTAGGAAAGTTCGTCTTTTGACCGTCCAGACCGGAAATGTCTCGCTATAGCCCACCCTCTCCGACCCGCCGCACATTTTTGACTGGTGCCTTGGCCATGGCGGCCATGCCGGCTCAGGCCCAAAATCTTTTGGGCTCACGCGCCTTGCCAGTGTCGGGCACACAATCCTTTCAGCTCGAGGCGGCCCCCGGCATTGCCGACATCCGGCCCAATGCGGCAAGCGCCGTCCTGACTTTCAACGGGACGGCCCCCGGACCTGTCATTCGTTTGCGCAAGGGCCAACCGGCCCGCATCGCTCTGCGCAACGCCCTGAACGATCCTCTCTCTATCCATTGGCACGGCATGCGGATCGAAAACCCCGCGGATGGCGTCGCCGGTCTCACCACCCTTCCGATCACCGGGGGTGGCGCGGGTGAAATCCTCTTCACGCCACCCGATTACGGCACCTTTATCTATCGTCCGCTCGTCCCAGGCCGAACAGCCGAATTGACCGGTAGCGGACTTGCTGGGATCGCCGTGGTCGAAGACCCCGGCCTCCCCGCGGTCGATGCCGACCATGTCCTTGCCATTTCCGACTGGGCCCTCACCGATCAGGGCGCACTTCAGCCCTTTACTGCGGGCCCGGGACGGCTCGGGAACATCATCACCGTGAATGGTATTCCGGCGCCGGCCCGCATCGCGGTGGCGCCGGGTGCCCGCGTTCGACTGCGCCTGGCTAATCTATGCAATGCCCGGATCATGAAAATCCGCTTCGATGGCGTGCGCGCTTATGTTGTCGCCGTCGACGGACAGCCCACTGATACATTCGAACCCTTGAAGGCGACCCTGCCTTTCGGCCCCGGGAACCGTTTTGAGCTTGTCTTTGACATGCCACCCGAACCCGGGCAACGCGCCATTGTTGCCGCCCTCATCGGCCAAGGCTTCCCCCTCGCGATCATTGAGACGGCGGGTGCCGCCTCAGCGCAAACGGTGGCCCGCCCTGCAATCGCGCCCCTTCCACCGAACCCGCTTCTATCAGAATCAATCAAGCTTCAGAGAGCGTTACGCGCCGATCTTGCGTTGCAGGGTGCAGGGGCGGAATGGGCTATCAATGGCCGCAAAGGCCTGCCCAATCCCGGCAAGCCGCTTTTCTCAGTCAAATCAGGTCAGCCTGTCGTACTGGCGGTGAAGAATGAAGCGGCGACGCCAAATGTGATCCATATTCACGGCCATTGTTTTCGGGCACTGCACCCATTCGACGATGGCTGGGAGCCCTATTGGCTCGACACGATCATCATTCCCGAAGGAAAAACCATTCGCTGCGCCTTCCTTGCGGGACTACCGGGCCAATGGCTCATCGGCTCAACCATTCTTGAAAGACTTGATGGCGGCATGTCCGCCTGGTTTGAGGTCAAGTGAGAAGCGCGTTTAAGATTTCCGGCAAAATCGCTGGGATATCTTCGGAAATGAGCCCTGGACCAAGCCGGATCCCGGCCTCCCCATGCAACCATGCTGCGCCAGAGGCCGCCTCGAACGGTTCTGCACCCTGAGCGAGAAGGCCTGCGATCAGACCGGCCAGCACATCGCCTGATCCTGCCGTCGCCAACCAAGGCGAAGCATGGGCGTTAATCACAGCTCGCCCGTCGGGCGCTGCAACCACCGTATCCGCCCCTTTCAGCAACACGACAGCATTGAGGAAAGCCGCTGCCTGGCGGGCGCGCTCGAGCTTCGATTCGACTCTCGCCACCGCCTCTTCACCGCTGAAAAGACGCTGGAATTCACCTTCATGCGGTGTGATGACGACGCGCCCTTGTGCTTGGGCGGCCGCTATCATCCCCTTGAGCGCGGACGCTTCACCCGCGAAGCTTGTCAACGCATCGGCATCGAGCACGACGTCACGCTGCGGGCCGAGTGCAGTATGGATGGCTGCCCGCATAGCAGCGCCAATCCCACCACCCGGGCCAAGGAGGACCGCATTCTTACGAGGATCGGCCAAAAGCGCGGCCCAATGGTCCGCGCGCCTTACCATGACGGCATCGAGCGCTGCCGAATGGGCGAGAAGCGCCTCCTCGGGGGCCGCAATTGTGACAAGTCCGGCCCCAACCCTCAGCGCTGCGCGCGCCCCGAGCCGTGCTGCGCCCGCCCCTTCAACGCCGCCCGACAGGATCAGCGCATGACCGCGGGCATATTTATGCCCCGTCGTTTCCGGCAGGCGGAGCGCCGCCCACGCCATGTCCGGACCGTTCAGGAAGGTCTTCACACCAATGATGCTGGCGGCATCGTCGGGAATACCGATCGCACCGACCAGCAATTCACCGCATAGGCTGGCACCCGGTTCGAGATAATGCCCCGGTTTGGGTGCGTGGAACGTGACTGTGAGTGTGGCAGGAGCCGCTGCACCCCTCACCTGCCCGCTATCGCCATCGACGCCAGACGGGACATCGACCGCAAGAACCGGAACGTCGCTCGCGGCGAGGCGCTCGATGAAGGCGCGCGCAGCGCCATCGAGATCCCGGCCGAGCCCGGCACCAAACAAAGCATCGATCACCAAATCGAACCCGTCAGGATCCGCATCATCGAGAAGCACCGTCTTCCCGAGCCATGAAGGTGCCATTGCCGCCGCATCGGATCCAACCCGCGGTAATCCGAGTGCAGCGAGCATGACGTGGTATCCGCGCCCCAAAAGAACCCGCGCGGCGACATACCCATCCCCGCCATTGTTCCCCGGCCCGCAGACCACCAACACTGTCCCACCTGCCGGAAGCAGCCCCTGTGCTGCCTCGGCCACAAGCCGTCCGGCATTTTCCATGAGACGGAGCGTCGGCACGCCGGCCTCGGCGGCAAGCCGATCGGCGGCGGAGGCATCCGCATTGGAGAACAATGGCAAGAGCGTCATATCGGGCATAGCCTTTTAGAGCGCTTTGCCACACAGAGGACAAGACCAGTCAAACGCTGACCACGACTTCGCCCAAACGTTACGCATTTGCCTATATTTTATGCATATTTTCCGTCCAGGTTGCATGCACAATATGCAGTCAGATGGCGAAATTTCCGGCGGATGACATAAAATCGTCCGTGACCGAGTGCAGGCAGAGTGCTATGTGCGAGCCTGTTCCGGACGGCCTCGCCCGAGGCCGGGATCGAGGGGCCGCCAAGTCGCGGAAACAGCAGGCGCCATGAAGAAGATCGAGGCTATCATCAAGCCGTTCAAGCTCGACGATGTGAAGGAAGCCCTTCAGGACGTCGGTTTGCAAGGCATTACCGTGACCGAGGCCAAAGGTTTTGGCCGCCAGAAGGGTCACACCGAACTCTATCGCGGCGCCGAATATGTCGTCGATTTTTTGCCCAAGGTGAAAATCGAAATCGTGCTGCCTGACGATCTTGTCGAGCGGGCTGTCGACGCCATTCGCAAGGCTGCTCAAACCGGTCGCATTGGCGATGGCAAGATTTTTGTATCGCCCGTCGAAGAGGCGATCCGCATCCGGACCGGCGAAACCGGCCTTGATGCGATCTAAACTCCGCTAAAGAGCTTTCCCACACGCCCGCACAGGCGGAAACCTGAGCGTGGCCAAACGAACAGAGGATGAGACTGATGAAGACCGCCAAGGACGTGCTGAAGGCGATCAAAGACAATGACGTCAAATACGTCGATTTCCGCTTCACCGATCCGAAGGGCAAGTGGCAGCATGTCACCTTCGACGTCTCGATGATCGACGAAGAAATCTTTGCCGAAGGCACGATGTTCGACGGCTCTTCGATCTCCGGTTGGAAGGCGATCAACGAGTCCGACATGATGTTGATGCCCGATCCGTCCACCGCGACGATCGATCCGTTCTTCGCCGCATCGACGATGTCCATCGTCTGCGACGTGCTCGAACCGACCACGGGCGAGCCCTATGAGCGCGATCCGCGCGGCATCGCCAAGAAGGCGGAAGCCTATCTCAAGTCAACCGGTATCGGCGACACGATCTATGTCGGCCCAGAAGCCGAATTCTTCGTCTTTGACGACGTCAAGTTCATGGCCGATCCGTACAACACCGGCTTCAAGCTCGACGCCGCCGAACTGCCGACCAATGGCGACACCGATTACGAAGGCGGCAATCTCGGCCACCGCGTTGCCATCAAGGGCGGTTACTTCCCGGTTCCCCCGCAGGACACGGCGCAGGACATGCGCGGTGAAATGCTCGCCGCCATGGCCTCGATGGGCATGCAGGTGGAAAAGCATCACCACGAAGTCGCGTCGGCCCAGCACGAACTCGGCATGAAGTTCGACACGCTCGTCCGCACCGCCGACATGATGCAGGTTTACAAGTACTGCATCCACAATGTTGCGCAGAGCTACGGCAAGACGGCCACGTTCATGCCGAAGCCGGTCTATGGCGACAATGGCTCGGGAATGCACGTTCACCAGTCGATCTGGAAGAACGGCAAGCCGGTTTTCGCCGGCAACAAATATGCCGACCTCAGCCAGGAATGCCTGTGGTACATTGGCGGTGTCATTAAGCACGCCAAGGCGCTGAACGCTTTCACCAACCCGTCGACGAACTCTTACAAGCGTCTCGTCCCGGGCTATGAAGCGCCTGTGCTGCTCGCTTACTCGTCGCGTAACCGTTCGGCTTCGTGCCGCATTCCGTACACGTCTTCGCCGAAGGCGAAGCGCGTCGAAGTGCGCTTCCCCGATCCGATGGCGAACCCCTATCTCGCCTTCGCCGCGTTGACGATGGCCGGCCTCGACGGCATCCGCAACAAGATCGATCCGGGCGCAGCGATGGACAAGGATCTCTACGATCTGCCGCCGCGCGAACTGAAGAAGATCCCGACTGTGTGTGGCTCGCTGCGTGAAGCGCTCGCCTCACTCGACAAGGATCGCGGCTTCCTCAAGGAAGGTGGCGTGTTCAACGACGACTTCATCGACAGCTTCATCGACCTGAAGATGCAGGACGTGATGCGTTTCGAAATGACGCCGCACCCGGTCGAATTCGTGATGTACTACTCGCTCTGATCGTTTTCAGAGTTTCCTCCCGACTTCACGGGGCACCGCAAGGTGCCCCGTTTTGTTTTAAGCACCCAATATGAGCAACGAAGCAGCAGCACGGCTGTTACAGAACGGTCACATCTCCACGTCATAAAAACGGCTCCAGCAAAAGAGGGCGCGCGCGATGTCAGGGACCCAACAGCCGATTTCTGTTGCTTATGAAGAATCAGAAAACATCGGGACAAACAATTCGACCAACCCTACGATGGGTGAGATGATCGCCACGCGGTTCAACCGGCGCGATCTCCTGCGCGGTGCATTGGCCGTCTCAGCTATCAGTGCAGCGACATCAACCCTTGCCATTGCAGCCGCAGATCAGGCCCGGGCTCAAGGTGCCAACACAACGCCGAGCTTCAACTTCAAGGAAGTAGCCGCAGGCTCGGACGAGAAACATTATGTCGCTGATGGCTACGATGCCGATATCCTCATCCGTTGGGGCGACCCCGTCCTACCCGATGCGCCCGCTTTCGATCCATTGAAGCAGACAGCCGCAGCGCAGGAAAAACAATTCGGCTACAACAATGATTATCTCGGCTTCCTGCCTCTGACGAGCGACGAACATGGACTCCTTGTCGTCAATCACGAATACACCAATGAAGAATTGATGTTTCCGTCTATTGGACGGCAAGACAGAAAAGATGTCGCTTTTCGTGCGATGACAAAAGATCTCGTCGATATCGAAATGGCCGCCCATGGCGGTTCAGTGCTTGAGATCCGCCGTGTTAATGGCAAATGGCAGGTCGTGCCGAATTCTCGCTATGCGCGTCGGATCACAGCCAACACGCCGATGATCATTGCTGGCCCCGCAGCCGGTGATGCCCGCATGAAGACCTCCTATGATCCGGAGGGGAAAAATGTTTTGGGCATGTTGAATAATTGCGCCGGCGGCATGACACCGTGGGGCACATGGCTCACATGTGAAGAAAATTTCAACGGCTATTTCTGGGGCAAGGCCGATGGCCATTCCGAAGAGCGGAACCTCAAGCGTTACGGCGCGCCGGGAAATTGGTACAATTGGGGCGTTTATCATGCGCGCTTCGATATTGCTAAAGAGCCGAATGAAGTGAATCGGTTTGGCTGGGTCGTCGAGATTGATCCGCGCGATCCCACATCGACACCGGTGAAGCGCACAGCCATGGGCCGTTTCAAACATGAAGGCGCGGCTGGTGCGATGAGCAAGGACGGACGCTACGTTGTCTATCAAGGTGATGACGAGCGCTTCGACTACGTCTATCGGTTTGTCACAGAAACGGCAGTCGATCTGAACAACCTTGCCAATAATCGCAACATTTTGGACCGTGGTACGCTCTCTGTCGCGCGTTACAATCCAGATGGCACCGGCGTTTGGATGCCACTGATTTTTGGCCAAGGGCCGTTGACGGACACTAACGGATTTCGCTCACAAGCCGATGTCCTGATTGAGACACGGCGTGCTGCGGACCTTCTGGGTGCCACGAAAATGGATCGCCCGGAAGATGTCGAGGCTAATCCGAAGACGGGCAAAGTTTATGTCCTTCTAACAAACAATACACGCCGTAAATCGGACCAGATTGATCCAGCCAACCCACGCGCCGACAATCGCTTCGGCCATATCATTGAAATGATCCCGGAAGGGCTCGATCATGCCGCAACCACTTTCCGTTGGGAAATTCTCGTCCGCTGTGGCGATCCCTCGGTGGCGGCAGTTGGCGCAAGTTTCAATCCCAATACAACGAAAGATGGCTGGTTCGGCATGCCCGATAATTGCGCTGTCGATGCGCAAGGCCGTTTGTGGATTGCCACCGATGGCAATTCGCCCGCCAAAACCGGACGTGCCGATGGTTTGTGGGCGGTGGAGACCGAAGGCGCCGCCCGCGCAACGTCAAAATTATTCTTCCGCGTTCCCAATGGAGCGGAAATGTGCGGCCCCTATTTCACCGCGAATGATGAGACGCTCTTCCTCGCGATTCAGCACCCCGGCGAAGCCGATGATGATGATCCGAAGGCAATTCCCGCCACATTCGAACAACCTGCAACGCGTTGGCCCGATTTCAATCCAGCCATGCCACCGCGTCCGGCAATTGTCATTGTGACCAAGACAGGCGGCGGAAAAATCGCGTCCTAAGAGAGACATGAAATAAGGCGCCAACAAAAAAGGCCGGAGATTTCTCCGGCCTTTCTGTATTGATCGCAACGGAAAATCAGCCGCGCAGTTTCTTTGTTACTTCGACAATGCGTGCCCCGAAGAGCTTCGCCGTTTCAAGGTCGCCCTTGCGCGGCGCTTCTTCCGGCGAAGCATCGGACGGCGATACCGCGAGCAGGCCGGTCGAGCCGCCCGTCCAGTTCACATCGTCAGGGCCATTAGCCTTGGTATTGGCCGGCATCAGACCGGTGCCGACCCAGATCTGGCCATGCTGCATGGCGAGCGTAACGAACGCGGTGATCGTCTGCGCCTTGTCACCATTGACCGTGGCCGAGTTGGTGAAGCCGGCGCCAACCTTGTCCTTCCACGCACTGGTGAACCAGCGCTTAGACGAGGCATCGGCGAATTTTTTGAACTGCCAAGCCGGACCACCCATGTAAGTCGGCGAGCCATAGACGATGGCGTCAGCCGCATCGAGTGCAGCCCAATCGGCATCGGAGATATGGCCGTCCTGATCGATGGCGATCACGGAAACCTGCCCGGCAGATGCACCGGCGGCGACGGCTTCAGCAAGCTTCTTGGTGTGGCCGTAGCCGGAGAAATAGACGATCGCAATGCGCGCCATAGGTGTCGAATCCTGTTCCGTTGTTGTGCTACTGAGGTAAGGCGCAACGGCGTAAACGCAAGCGCAACGATGCAAAGAAGCGCTTGCAGAGGCAACAAAAGCGAAGGCTGGACCTTAGAAGGCACCTGTCAGCGACACGCGTGCGATCTCGCCATGCCGCCCATTGTCCCCGACCGAACCGCGAATGTCGAAGGCGAGCTTCATGCTTTCGCTCACCGGCCCGGCAATACCAATCCCATAAATGAAGCCTGGCCCGTTGGGTGAGGTGGCTGGCACACTGAGCGCCGTGCCAAAATTCGACGCTAGCGTTGCGGCCACGCCATAGCCATTGCCGCCAAACCAGCCTTCATAGCCGAGGCTCGCCTGCACGATGAACGGTCCACGCGGCCCTTGTGAAATTGTGTAGGCCCCGAGGATTTCGGCGGCCGCCAGCATCGTGCCCGCATTGCGGCTGCCGAACTCTAGCGGCGCAATGGCGCCCGTCTCTGCAAAGCCGTCGATCGTCGTGCCGAGCCAACCGAAACGAGCGCGCGGAGAGAGCGCAAAGGCGCCGAAGCGCGACCACATCCCCGCCTCGACGATGGCGCTGTAGGCATAGGTTCCAGCACTGGAATCATTCGTGAGGCCGCCGATCGTCTTGCGCGAAATGCCATTGAAGCTGCCGCCCGACACACCGAGTGCGCCACGTCCAAACCAAGCACCCTGCGTGTACTGGGCAGCAAGATCGAGTCCGACATTGGTGAGATTGCCGGATGCGCCCTGCGCGCTGTACGAGCCGCTCTGGCCGGAGACCGAACCGGCGAAACTCCACGGCCCCACGGCGCGGGTCATCCCTGCAGCGAGCCCGCCCGTATAGGTCGAGAAGGCCGAGCCTGCCCCGCCGCCCTGATTCAACGCCGAACCGATCACTTCCGCAAAATAGCTATCCGCGGCTTCTAGGCCGAGCGCGATCTGATCCTGCCGCGACATCAGCCGCAGCGCATTGTCCTAGCGCTGCGCCCATTGCGCATCGACCATCGGTGTCGCCCAACCAGCCGACGTTCCAGCATTGAGATAGGCTTGCACCATCGCCGCGACGAGCGCATGGCCCGCCGTCGTCGGATGGACGCCATCGAAGAAGGCATAGGCATTTTGTGCGGCCGTGCTCGCGGACACGCAGCTCGGCGTATTCACGCACGCAAGACTGGCATTGCTGAATCCGAATGCCTGCGGTTGCGCCGTTACTTGCGAGAACAGCGCACCGGCATCAACCATGATGATGTTGAGCCCCGGATTGGCCGCCTTCACAGCCGCCAATTGCGCGGCCAAAGCATTGTTGAAGGCAAGACTGCCCAGCGTCGCGCCACTCTGCCCGGTGGTGTTGAGAAATGCCGGCGTCATACCGAGATCGGGCAGATTGAGGACGACGAAATTGCGGGCACCGGCAGCCGCTGCCGTGCGCGCCGCGGTTCCAATGTCTGCAGCCGCCGCCGTCGCGACGGCGGTGATCGTTGCCGGCGTGACCGTACCCCCTGTTTGGGCACGTTCGAGTTCTTGGAACAGATTGTTCGCTCCGCCCCAGAGCGTCACTTTGTCTTGCGCTTTGAATGTACCCCCACGCTGCAGATAGGCTCCAATCTGCGTCAACACGCCGGGCGGGGACGCACTAGCATCGGTCAAAGCGCCGCCAAAAGCGTAGTTGACTGGGCCCGTCGCACTCAGCGGAGAGACGAAATTGATCGGCGTTCCTGTGATTTGCTCAATCCACGTGAGACCGTTCGAGAAATGGCCATTCCAATAAGGCGGCGATGGCGGCTTGGTTCCGCCAGTTACCGCATACAAATTGCCGGGGTCTGAGAGGGAGTCGCCGAAGGTGATGAAACGCCCTTGCGCCAGCGCCGTTCCCGCCATGAGCATCGTCAACCCAAGGCCGAACGCCGCAATTCGCAGTTGTTTCTTCATCTTAGCCCCTCCCAAATTTTGCCCACCCTAAAGGCCACGATCAAGCTGGGTCAATCTCTGTGGGCTTCGTTTCCTATCCGTTCCCCTCCCCGCCTCCCCATGCGATAGTCGCCCCTCGCGAATCATAGGAATGAACCGACCCGATGGCCTCGGACGACGATCTCTTCGGTGGCGCCGCGCCGCGCCGCCCTGCACCCAAACCTGCCGAAAAGGCGCTTCCTACCAAGGCGGCGGCCCGCAAGGGCACGCCTGACGAGGGTGGTTATACGGCTGCCGACATTGAGGTGCTGGAAGGGCTCGAGCCCGTTCGCCGCCGCCCGGGCATGTATATTGGCGGCACCGATGAGAAGGCGCTGCATCACCTCTTCGCCGAAGTGATCGACAATGCGATGGACGAGGCCGTCGCTGGCCACGCCACCGTGATTACCGTCGACCTCGAAAAAGGCGATGTCCTTTCGGTGAGCGACAATGGTCGCGGCATCCCGATCGACCCGCATCCGAAATTTCCGAAGAAATCCGCCCTCGAAGTCATCATGACAACGCTTCATGCGGGCGGCAAATTCGACTCGAAAGTCTACGAAACCTCCGGCGGCTTGCACGGCGTCGGTGTCTCGGTCGTCAACGCGCTTTCGGATGTGCTGGAAGTCGAAGTTGCACGCGGGCAAGTGCTTTATCGTCAGACTTTCTCGCGCGGCAAGCCGCAGGGCGCCGTCGAAAATCTCGGCCGTGTCGCCAATCGGCGCGGCACGAAAGTACGCTTTCACCCCGACGCTCAGATTTTCGGCAACAGTGCGCATTTCTCACCGAAGCGCCTGTTCAAGATGGCGCGCTCGAAAGCCTATCTGTTCGGCGGCGTTGAAATCCGTTGGAAATGCGATCCGTCTCTCGTTGAAGGAACGGACGTTCCTGCCGAAGCGGTGTTCCGTTTTCCCGGCGGCCTCAAAGATTATCTCGCCCGCGAAATCGAAGGCCGTCCGCTGGTGGCCGAACCAATCTTTTCCGGCAAGATCGAGCGCGAAGGCAGCCATGGCTCGCTTGAATGGGCGGTGGCTTGGATCGGCGACGCCGAAGACGGTTACGTCAATTCCTATTGCAACACGATTCCGACGCCCGAAGGCGGCACTCATGAATCGGGCCTGCGCACGGCTTTGCTGCGCGCGGTCAAGGATCATGCCGAGCGCATCGGCCAGACGAAACGCGTCAGCGCCGTGACGGCGGACGATCTGATGGCGACGTGTGTCGCCATGCTCTCGGTCTTCATTCGTGAACCGGAATTCCAGGGCCAGACCAAAGACAAGCTCGCAACCGTCGAAGCGGGACGGATCGTCGAACAGGCGCTGCGCGACAGTTTCGATCATTGGCTGGCAGCGTCCCCTCAGCAGGCGGTCAAGCTGATCGATTGGACTGTCGAACGCGCCGAAGAACGTCTGCGCCGTAAACTCGACAAGGAAGTCGCGCGGAAAACGGCGACGAAAAAACTGCGCCTGCCGGGCAAGCTCGCCGATTGCACCCGGGCTGGTATGGAAGGGTCAGAATTATTCATCGTCGAAGGCGACTCGGCGGGCGGATCTGCGAAGCAGGCACGCGATCGCGCCACGCAAGCGGTGCTTCCTCTGCGCGGCAAGATTTTGAACGTGGCGAGTGCCGGTCGCGATAAGTTGAACGCCAATCAGCAATTATCAGATCTCGTCCAAGCGCTCGGCACCGGCATGGGCTCGCATTATCGCGATGATGATCTACGTTACGAGAAGATCATAATCATGACCGATGCCGACGTCGACGGCGCGCATATCGCATCGCTGCTGATCACGTTCTTCTACAGACAAATGCCGAAACTCATCGACAAGGGCCATCTCTATCTCGCTGTGCCGCCGCTTTATCGCCTCAGCGCCGGGGGTACCAACGCCTATGCGCGCGACGATGCCGACAAGGACCGCATTCTAAAAACGGTATTCAAAGGCAAATCGAATGTTGAGATCGGCCGCTTCAAAGGTCTTGGTGAAATGATGCCGGCGCAGTTAAAAGAAACGACGATGGATCCGAAGAAGCGCACGCTTCTCAAGGTTCGTATCGAAGTTGAAGATCGTGAAGGCACATCCGATGCGGTGGAGCGCCTGATGGGCAACAAGCCCGAAGCGCGCTTTATCTTCATTCAAGATCGCGCGGCATTCGCGCACGACTTGGTCGACGTTTGACCGAAATCAAAGCGTCATACGACATGCAATTTTAGGTGAGTCCGGCAAGAGGTGCTGCATGACAGATATTCACACGAACGCTGATCGCTATGACGCGGTTGCACGTATCTTTCATTGGTCGATGGCCTTGCTGATTGCCTATGCTGCTGCCTCGATCCTAATTGCAGAAGAACTGCCGCGCGGTGATCTGCGTTCTTTTCTTAGCACGACCCATCGTACCGCTGGCGCAATCGTGCTTGTGCTGTTCACTGCGCGCGTGGTCTGGCGGCTCTTTCACAAGCCGCCGCCGCTGCCATCCACGATGACGCCGCTTCAACAGAAGATGGCCCATTTCGGACATCTTGGGCTTTATGGGTTGATGGCGCTTGTGCCGATTGTCGGCGTTGCGCTCACATTCCGCCGCGCCGGAACAATCGATTTCGGACTGTTCCAAATCGCATCCCCGCTTGTCGCCGATCGCGCCGCCTCGAAACCCATCAAGGAAATCCACGAACTGGTCGCCTATGCGCTGTTCGCCT
The DNA here is from genome assembly GCA_027488155.1 of Hyphomicrobiales bacterium. Classification (GTDB taxonomy): domain Bacteria; phylum Pseudomonadota; class Alphaproteobacteria; order Rhizobiales; family Beijerinckiaceae; genus TNE-4. The sequence continues at coordinate 20,356 of JAIYCE010000043.1, forward strand.
TGGTCGGCGTGCATGTTGCGGCTGCGCTTTGGCATCAATTCGTCGTGCGCGACAATATCTTGGAGCGCATGCGTTAAGCGCGCGGCAAGGATCAAGCCCGAGCGGACCCAACGGCGTCTCCCCCCTCCGTCGCATTGCCGAGCCCCAGCCCCTGCGCCATATTGCGCCGCACCATGGCGGCTTTGGGCCGCCCCGGCCTAGGAGTGTGTCATGAAGCTGCCGCGCCAATTCTTCCGTCCGCTCGCCATCGGCGCGCCCGAGCCCTATCGCGAACTCCCGGCCCGTCTCGAGCGGATGATCCATTTCGTCCCGCCCCATCTCGACAAGGTAACGGCGAAGGTCCCGGATCTCGCCAAACAGGTCGACATCGTGCTCGGCAATCTTGAGGACGCGATCCCGGCAGACGCGAAGGAGGCTGCCCGCAAAGGCTTCATCACCATGGCGCGCAATACGGATTTTGGCGCAACCGGGCTCTGGACGCGGATCAACTGCCTCAACTCACCTTGGATGCTCGACGACATCACCGAGATCGTGGCCGAAATCGGCAACAAGCTCGATGTCGTTATGTTGCCCAAGGTCGAAGGCGCATGGGATATCCATTATCTCGATCAATTGCTGGCCCAACTCGAGGCCAAGCATGGGGTAAACAAGCCGATCCTGATCCATGCCATTCTGGAGACCGCCGAGGGCGTCAAGAATGTTGCCGAGATTGCGTCAGCCTCCCCACGCATGCACGGCATGAGCCTCGGCCCGGCCGATCTTGCAGCCTCCCGCGCCATGAAGACGACCCGCGTGGGCGGCGGCCATCCCGAATACAAGGTCTTGGCCGACCCTGCGGGCGAAGCGCCACGCCCGTCCGCGCAGCAGGATCTCTGGCATTACACCATTGCGCGTATGGTCGATGCCTGTGCTGCCAATGGGATCAAGGCCTTCTATGGTCCGTTCGGTGATTTTGCAGATAGCCTCGCTTGCGAGACGCAGTTCCGGAACGCTTTTCTCCTCGGTTGCGCCGGGGCATGGACGCTGCATCCGAGCCAGATCGACATCGCCAAACGCGTCTTCTCACCCGATCCGCAGGAAGTGGCCTTCGCCAAGAAGATCCTCGCCGCCATGCCGGATGGCTCAGGCGCTGTCATGATCGACGGCAAAATGCAGGATGATGCGACGTGGAAACAAGCCAAGGTGATGGTCGATCTCGCCCGCTTCGTTGCTGAGAAAGACCCTGCTTTCGCGCCGGTCTATGGCTTCTGAGGCGCCTTGCCCCGCTCCGGGTTCCGTCGGAATTGACAGGCAAACAGGCCGGGCCTAGACCGAGACCATGAAGGAACGTCAGGCGAAATTTGCTATCGGGCAGGTTGTGAAACATCGGATTTACCCCTTTCGGGGCGTGATCTTCGATGTCGATCCGACCTTTTCCAACACGGATGAATGGTACAATTCCATTCCCGAAGACGTGCGCCCTGCCAAGGATCAGCCGTTCTATCACCTCTTCGCCGAGAATGCGGAGACAGAGTACATCGCCTATGTGTCGGAACAGAATCTGTTGCCCGACCATTCCCACGAACCTGTGCGCCATCCGCAGGTGCATGAGGTGTTCGATAAGGACGAGCGAGGCCAGTACCGGCCCAAAGGCTCTGCCCTCAATTGAACCGCTGTCACAGATTGTGATCGCGTCCTTTTGATGTTCCCATAACCACAAACGAAAAGACCGGCGTCTCCGCCGGCCTTTTGTATGCGATTGCCGAGACAATTAAGGCTTGGCTGGAGCCGCCGGCGCTGGAGCTGCACCCGTGCCGCCTTCAAGCTTCTTGCGAAGATCTTCGGCCTGCTTCTGCATCTGTTCCTGCATCTGGCGCTGCTGTTCTTCCAGCACTTTCGGGTCGATCGGCGCACCATCGAAGGCCTTGGCGAAACCAGTCAGCGGCACATCGAACGTCACTTCGCGCGTGAACTGGTTCTGAACGCTGACCCTAATCGCATTGCCCTTGCGCATTTGGTCGATCACAGCCTGCCCGACCGCACCTTCGGCAAAGCAACCATTCGGGAAGCAGACGGCAAACTTGCCAGCTTGGCCCTGCCCGGCATCAACCGAGAAGCGCATGCCCGGCTGCAACAAAAGGCCAAGTGGCATCAGGAAGCGCACGATACGGTTCGGGTCGCCCTGAATGTCATAGACAGCGACGGCGAGAACCGGCTGACCTTGATCGGACACGAAATCGCGCGTCGTGTAGCAGATGCGCTTCTTGTTGCCCGGGTCTTCGCCGCAAACCTTCAGCCAATCGGTCTGGGATGGCTCCGGCTTGACCTGAACGACCGTCGGACCGGCCTGCTGGCCCTGCTGCGGCGCAGCTTGCGGCGCAGCGGGTGCAGCTGGGGCTGCGGGTTTCTGAGCGGGAGCAGCCGGCCGCGCGGGCTGAGGTTGCTGGGCCATGGCCGAACCGGTGGCTACGCAAACCGCAAGGGCGATAGCGGCAGGCCGCAGATAGAATGATGAAAGCGCCATCGAGCTTAAGTCCTTTGCATCGGGCAAGTGGGCGGCGGCGGGAACGTCGCAACAGCCTTCCTTTCGCGCCGGATTCGGGCGGAAGGATGAATTGTCGGCAAGCTCATAACCCTAACTTGCGGCGCTTTCCAGCCTTAAAGACACACATGACGTTTCTCCCACGAAAAACGCCGCAAACAGCCCGTCAATGGTAGAATAATCCGGCATGAAACAGACGATTCGAACATTTCCTGTCGCCTTGTTGGGCGCACTGGCCCTGATTTTCAGCCTGACGCTGCACCCCGCGCGTGCTGAGCCACGCCATGGCATCGCCATGCATGGCGAGCCTGCCCTGCCGCCGGGCTTTGCCGCCCTGCCCTACACCAATGCGGATGCGCCCAAAGGTGGCCGTATCGTCTTCGGCGCGCTCGGCACCTTCGATACGCTCAACCCCTATGTGGTGCGCGGTATCGCTGCCCATGGCATCGCCGCACCGATGCAACTGATCTACCAAACCTTGCTCATGCGCTCGGCCGACGAGCCGTTCACGCTCTATGGACTGCTTGCAGAAAGCGTCGACGTCCCCGATGACCGCTCCTCTGTGACGTTCACATTGAACCCGCTCGCGCGTTTCTCCGATGGTACCCCGGTGACCGCCGACGATGTTTTGTTCAGCTGGCGAATGTTGAAGGAAAAGGGGAAACCGAATTTCCGTTTCTACTATTCCAAAGCTGTCAAAGCGGAAGCGCTCGACAAGCGAACGGTCAAGTTCACTTTCGCCGATGCATCGGATCGCGAATTGCCTTTGATCTTCGGACTAATGCCGGTTCTATCTGAGCAGCACACCGACATTCTGAAATTTGGTGAAACCGATCTATCTGTGCCGGTCGGGTCTGGTCCTTATGTGGTCGCACAAATGAAACCAGGCGAGAGCATTCTGTTCAAACGCAATCCAGCTTTCTGGGGCAAGGATCTGCCTATCCTGAAAGGGCTGTATAACGCCGACGAAATCCGCTTCGACTATTTCCGCGATTCAAACGCGCTGTTCGAAGCCTTTAAGGGCGGGCTGTACGATGTCCGCCTTGAAGACAATCCAACGCGCTGGCTGACAAATTATGACTTTCCGGCCGTGCAGGAAGGCCGCGTGGTGAAAGACCCGATTGTGATCGGCACACCAAAAGGCATGTCCGGCCTCGTTTTCAATACGCGCAAACCTTTGTTCGGCGACATCCGCGTCCGTGAAGCTTTGGGCTTGATGTTCGACTTCAATTGGGTAAACGCGCATCTCTTCAACGGCCTTTACAAGCGAACCGATTCCTATTTCGCCGGATCGGCACTGTCATCGGCTAACCAGACGGCAAATGCGCGCGAGCGCGAACTGTTGGCCCCGTTTAGCAAAGACGTGCGGCCCGACATTCTCGAAGGCCGGTGGAAACCGTTTGAAGCCGATGGCTCGGGACGCGACCGCCAAGCTGCACGGGAAGCCCTCTCTTTATTGCAGAAGGCGGGGTGGGCGCTGAAGGATGGCGTGCTACAAAACGCGCGCGGCGAACCGTTCAACTTTGAAATTCTTGTTGTCAGCCGCGTGCAGGAACGACTCGCCATCAATTTTGCCGAAATGCTCAAGCGGATTGGCGTAACAATGAAAGTACGTCTTGTCGACGACGTGCAATATTGGCGTCGCGTTGCCGCTTTCGATTTCGACATGATTCAATTCAGCTGGGGCGCATCACCTTCGCCCGGTAACGAGCAGTATAATCGCTGGGGCGGAAAATCCGCCGAGCGCGAAGGCTCCCTCAATTATGCAGGGGCGAAATTGCCCGCCATCGATGCGATGGTTGACGCAATGTTGCAGTCCAATAGCCGCGAAGATTTTACCAGCGCTGTGCGGGCCCTCGATCGCGTTCTATTATCGCAATTCTATGTCATTCCGCTTTTTTACGCACCCGAGCAATGGCTGGCACGCGCGGCACGGGTGAAGCGCCCTGAGAAAACACCCCTCTTCGGTTTTGCGCCTGAAACACTTTGGGTGGCCCCGTGAACAAGGATCTCCTGCTGCACGATCCTGTCTGGCAGGGCTTGACGATCCGCGATCTCGTGTGCGCGTCCATGGTCGACAAGCCGCAGCAAACAGCCTTCATCGACCATGGAATCGATGGCCGCATTCTCCGCTTCAACGCGCGTACGCTCGACCATATCGCGACACGCGTCGCACGTCGTTTTGCAAGCGCAGGCGCCAAACAGGGCGATGCCATCCTGATTGCATTGCCCAACGGCGCACCGGCCTTTCTCGCTATGCTGGGCGCGCTCGGTGCCGGCTTGAAACCATGTCTTGTCTCGCCCGTGCTCGACGAAGCAGCCATTGCGCTTGTGCTCCAGCGTTTGAAGCCCCGCGCACTCGTGTCGGCGGCTTATGATCATTTCGATCCGCTGCGGTGTTTCATTCACCAGGCGCGCCGCCTTGCCATGCCACTCTATATTTGGAATTTCGGACCGCGCGACGATGAACACGCCGCGCCCCTCTCCGATCTATTCGATGGACAGGCCCCACAACGCATGGCCCCGTTGCATCCACCACAGCCAGGCAACGGCCCCATCGTGACGCTCGCCGATTTTGGCGATGGACCAGAACCTGTGACGCACAGCCAGGACCAATTGCTCGCGCAAGCCATCCTCGCACAAATGTCCTATCGCGGACCGCGCGAACGCCGCATCGTGTCTGCGGTTTCTCTTTCAACGCAAGCCGGTCTCATCCTCGGACCGTTACGCGCATTGTTGGCGGGTGCCGAACTCAATCTGATTGCCGATCCATCGGCGACAGCATTGCGCGCCGCGGAGGCCGATGGCGCGGCCAACTGGATCTTGCCTGCCCCACTCTCCCATCGCCTGCGCGATCATTTTCACACAAAGGACGACACGCTCATCACACTTTATCGCGCCGGGCTGGACATGTTCCGCCCAAGCGACGAAACCGGCATGATCGGTTTCGGTGAAGCGCTCACTCTGCCGCTGATACGCGCCGACGGACAACCGCTTGGACCTGGCACAATCATGGCCAACGTGTCAGGCACCGTAATGCCTTTTGCAACGCTCGATCTTACCCCCGATCAACGCTTCACCCTCGATAGCTCATTGGCTGGGCGCCTCCCCAATGGCGAGACGGCACATCATCCGTTGACCGCATCGCTAACAGACGATGGCCACTTCGCGCGTTTCATTTTCACACCACAGGAGAAACGTCATGCCACAGCCTGAAACGCTTGCAATCGACGTTGTCTCGGATGTGGTCTGCCCTTGGTGTTACGTTGGAAAGAAACGTCTCGAAGCGGCGCTCACCCTCGTCCCAGAAATCAAAACCGAAGTGCGCTGGCGCCCTTATCAACTTGATCCCACGATTCCGCCGGAAGGCGTTTCCCGTAGGGCCTATATGGAAAAGAAGTTCGGTTCTCTCGACGCGATCAAACCGGCGCACGATCGGCTCAATGCACTCGGGCAGGAACTCGGCATCGCATTCAATTTTTCAGGAATTCTAATTTCTCCCAACACGCTCGACGCCCATCGCATGATCCGCTGGGCTTTTGGAAACAGGCAGGACGCGATGGTTGAAGCCTTGTTCCGGGCCTTCTTCGTCGATGCAAAGAACTTGGCCGATGCCAATGTTCTCACTGAAATTGGCGTTTCAGCTGGATTTCCCCGCGAAGCATTGACCGCGTTGCTGCAATCGGACGAAGACAAGAACACGGTGCGCGATGAGATAGCTGCCGCGCAAAATCTCGGCATTCAAGGCGTACCCTTCTTCATATTCGGACAAAAATATGCCGTATCGGGCGCGGAGACAGCCGAACATCTCGCCTCTGCGATCAGACAGGCTACTGCCGCACCTGCAGCCTAAGTAGTCTTTTTCTCGACAAGCATCACAAGATCGCGCAATTTTTCGAGTGTGCCGTCGAGACGCGCTTGCGCTTCCGCATAATCACCGATGAACACAACTTTCATGTCGGGACGAATCTTTGCCAAAATGCCCTGCTTCATGATGTAGCGCATCAGGGCTTCCGGTTCCGCGAAGGAATTGTCTCTGAAGCCGAAGATCAGGCCTTTCGGTCCTGCATCAATCTTCTCGACATTGACGGCGCGGCACAAAAGCTTGATCCGCATAATGCCAAGCAACTGTCGTACCTCATCCGGAATAGGCCCGAAACGATCGGCCATTTCCTCGGCAAACGCATCGATCTCTTCATCCGCCTCCAGCGAAGACAGGCGTTTGTAAAGCGACAGACGCAGCGTGAGATCCTCGAGATAATCTTCCGGGATCATCACCGGTGTGCCGATGGTGATTGAGGGCGACCATTGCGCCTCGGTCTCCTCCTCGATCCCAGCCTTGAGTTGCGTCACCGCATCTTCCAACATCTGCTGATAAAGCTCGTAGCCGACTTCCTTGATATGGCCCGATTGCTCGTCGCCCAAAAGATTGCCCGCTCCGCGAATATCGAGATCATGGCTCGCGAGCTGGAACCCTGCACCCAAAGTATCGAGCGATTGCAACACTTTGAGCCGGCGCTCCGCTTGCGGCGTGAGCGTACGATTGGCCGGCGTCGTGAAAAGGGCATAAGCACGAATCTTCGAACGCCCGACGCGACCACGCAATTGATAGAGCGCCGACAGGCCAAACATATCGGCGCGATGCACGATCAGCGTATTGGCGGTTGGAATATCGAGCCCGGATTCAACGATCGCGGTAGAAAGAAGCACATCGTAATGGCCTTCATAGAATGCCGTCATGATGCTTTCGAGCTCAGAAGCGGGCATTTGCCCGTGTGCAATGGCAATCTTCGCTTCCGGCACTTCGCGCCCCAGAAATTCGCGCGCTTCGGCAATATCCTCAATGCGCGGACAGACATAAAAGGTCTGCCCCCCGCGATAGCGTTCACGCAGCAAGGCCTCTCGAATGGTCAAGGGATCAAAGGGCGTCACAAAGGTTCGAACAGCCAAACGATCGACCGGCGGCGTCGCAATGATCGACAATTCGCGCACGCCTGTCAGCGCCAATTGCAGCGTACGCGGTATCGGCGTGGCCGACAGCGTCAAAACATGTACTTCCGCGCGCAGCGATTTCAGTTTTTCTTTATGACCGACGCCGAAATGTTGCTCCTCATCGATCACCATCAGGCCAAGATCTTTGAACTGGATCGTCTTGCCGAGCAGCGCATGCGTGCCAACGACAATATCGACGGAGCCATCCGCCAATCCTTCTTTCGTCGCCTTCAACTCAGCCGAAGACACGAAACGCGAAGCCTGGCGAACGGTGACGGGCAAGCCTTCGAACCGTGCCGCAAAAGTACGATAATGCTGACGTGCAAGAAGTGTCGTCGGCACAACGATCGCCACTTGCTTACCAGAGAGTGCAGCGACGAAGGCGGCACGCAGCGCAACTTCTGTCTTGCCAAACCCGACATCGCCGCAAATGAGCCGGTCCATTGGACGCCCTGATGCCATATCGTTAAGCGTCGCCTCAATGGAATTAAGCTGATCCTCAGTCTCGTCATATGGAAACCGCGCGCAAAATTCGTCGTAAAGACCATCGGGCGTCGCAAGCCGTGGCGCTTCGCGTAGCATACGTTCGGCTGCAATCTTGATGAGCGCATGCGCCATCTCGCGAATGCGCTCTTTGAGCTTCGCCTTGCGCGCCTGCCATGCACCACCGCCGAGCCGGTCGAGTGCAATCTCGGTGTCTTCCGAGCCGTAGCGCGACAGCAATTCGAGATTTTCGACTGGCAGGTAGAGCTTCGCCTGCTCGGCATAATGGATCTCGACGCAATCATGCGGCGCACCGCCAACATCGATCTGCTTGAGGCCCACAAAACGCCCAATACCGTGATCGACATGGACGACAAGATCGCCCGGCGTAAGCGTGGCAACTTCGCTGATGAAATCCTGCGCGCGCTTCACGCGCCGGGCGCGGCGCACAAGCCGGTCGCCGAGAATATCCTGTTCACCGATGACAGCGAGGGTCTCTGTCTCAAACCCTGTCTCAAGCCCCCACAGAGCGAGCCCAATCCGCTTGGGCCGCAACGCCAACGCTTCGGCAAGCGTGGCCGCCGGGGATTGATCCTTTAACTTATGATCGGCCAGAACATGGCCAAGACGCTCGCGAGCACCTTCGGACCACGCCGCAACGATCACGCGTTTGCCCTTATCCTGCAACGCACGGACATGGTCCGTCACCGCGTCGAAGACATTGCCCTCTTCCGCCTTGTCGTCATGCCGTGCACGTTCAGCAGCAAAATTGCGACCCGCCCGCGCACCGAGATCGATTACCTTGCGACCCGCGCTGCCCGCTTCGGCAAACGGAGTTAAGCGCGCGACCGAACCCGATGCGAACGCAGCGACGATGTCCTCTTCCGTCAGATAGAGAGCATCGGGCGGTACGGGCTTGTAAGGCGGCACGCCCGGTTGTGGCGTTTTCATCGCCCCGAGACGTGCCTCATAGGAATCCTTCACCTGCGCCCGACGTTGCGTGCAGGCTTCCTCGACACGCGCATCGAGAAGAACCGGAACATCCGCGATATAATCGAACAGTGTGTCGAGCCCGTCATAGAAAAACGGCAACCAATGTTCGAGGCCGGGCGGGCGACGGCCTTCGCTGACGGCTTCATAGAGAAGATCGTCCCGCTGGGCGGCACCGAACCGTTCGACATAATTCTGTCGAAAACGCTTGATGGCCTCAGTTGTCAGCTGGATTTCGCTCATCGGCACAAGTTCAAGCGCGCGCATCTGGCCGACCGTACGCTGCGTCTCGGCGTCGAAACTACGGATCGATTCAACAGTGTCACCGAAGAAATCGAGCCGAACCGGCATCGGCATGCCCGGCGCATAAAGATCGACGATCCCGCCGCGCACGGCATAATCGCCCGTCTCACGCACGGTGGAGGCGCGAGAGAAACCATTATTCTCAAGCCAAGCCGCCAGTGTCTGCGTATCGACGACATTGCCCGGTGCGATGGCGAGCGAGTCGCGCGCAACACGCGCGCGTGGCGGCACGCGCTGCACCACACCATTGGCCGTCGCAATCAGGATGCGCGGCTTAGCTTCACCCGCGCGCGCAACGGTGAGCCGCGCCAACACGTTCATGCGCCGCGCCACGATCCCGGCATTCGGCGAGGCGCGGTCATAAGGTTGGCAATCCCAATTCGGAAAGCTGAGCACCTCGATGTCAGGGGCCGCGAAAGCGAGGCCCGCCTCCAACTCCGCTTGGCGGCGGCCATCGCGCGCCACCATCATCAGCGACACCGCACGTCCCTCGCCCAAACGCGCAAGCGCACGCGCCAAATCGGCCAAGACCAGCGCGTCAAATCCGTCGGGAACGGACGACAGCGTCACGCTCTCTTTTTTCAGAAGCGCGGTCTCGGCCTCTTTCAGCGGATTGAGAGAGGACTTTGGGGGCATAAAAATTCCGAAGCTTCCGCCATCAGGCGGCCTTTAGAGATGGATGGGACCCGAATGGGTGTGAAACACTTTCAGCCTGCGGAAAAGCGCCGTGTCGTAATTCGAAGGCGCTTCCTCCGTTTCCGTGATCCACGAAAAAAGATCGCGGTCCGGCACTTCAATCAACGCCTCGAAATCATCGAGCTCGCTCTCGGTCAGTGTTCCAATTTCAGCATCTGCAAACTGGCCCATCAGCAGGTCCATTTCGCGAATCCCGCGATGCCAGGCACGGAAAAGGATCTTGCGGCGGCGTGGATCGAGATCGGCACTCGTACGGCGGGAACCGGTCATGGCTTCGTACCTCTGTCAGCGAGGCCGCTCTATAGCCGAGCCAGACCGCCCTGTCGATCATAAGGGCGGAAGATCGCCGCGCGCCCAACCCGCTTTTGCCTCGGCAATGAAATCGTCGAGTTGGCCCGCCGCAATGGCCGCGCGCAAACCCGCCATGAGATCCTGATAATAGGCCAGATTAATCCAGGTGATGAGCATCATGCCAAGGATCTCGCCCGCCTTAACGAGATGATGGAGATAGGCGCGGCTGTAATCCCGCGCCGCCGGACACGTCGATTCAGCATCGAGGGGACGATTATCGTCGGCATGGCGCGCATTGCGCAGATTGATTTTGCCAAAGCGGGAGAATGCCAGCCCATGGCGCCCTGCACGCGTCGGCATCACGCAATCGAACATATCGACGCCACGCCGCACCGCCTCGACGATATCGTCCGGCGTGCCAACACCCATGAGATAGCGGGGTTTCGCCTGCGGCATGACCGGCTCAACGGTATCGATCATGCGCAGCATCACATCCTGCGGCTCGCCAACGGCAAGCCCACCGATTGCGTAACCCTTCAGATCCATCGCAGCGAGCGTTTGGGCCGAGCGCACGCGCAACGCTTCAACGGCGCCGCCCTGCACGATGCCGAACATCGCTTTGCCCGGTTGATCGCCGAACGCCGTCTTGCACCGCTCTGCCCAGCGCAGCGACAATTCCATCGCGCGTTCCGCTTCTTGATCAGAGCACGGAAGTTTCACGCATTCGTCGAGTTGCATCTGAATGTCGGAGCCGAGCAGGCCTTGAATCTCGATCGAACGCTCCGGCGTCAATTCGTGTTTGGAACCGTCGATATGCGATTGGAAGATCACGCCACGTTCGTTCAACTTGCGCAATTGCGCGAGCGACATGACCTGAAAGCCGCCGGAATCGGTGAGGATTGGATGCGGCCAGCCCATGAAATGATGAAGCCCACCCAAGGAGGCGACACGCTCCGCCCCAGGCCTAAGCATCAGATGGTAGACATTGCCCAAAACGATATCGGCACCGAGCGCGCTGACCTGATCGGCATACATGGCCTTGACGGTTCCAGCCGTACCGACGGGCATGAAAGCCGGCGTCCGGATCGTGCCGCGCGGCATCGTGATTTCACCCTGCCGCGCGCGGCCGTCATGCGCAAAAACGCTGAATCCGAAGGCCGCTGCACTCATGAATTGCCCTCGCGCTTCGGGAAGAGAAGCGATGCATCGCCATAGGAATAAAAACGATATCCCTGCGCAATCGCATGCGCATAAGCAGCCTTCATACAATCAAGCCCGCTAAAAGCAGACACAAGCATGAACAGCGTTGACTTCGGCAAATGGAAATTCGTCATCAGCGCGTCGACTGCTTTGAAGCGATAGCCCGGCGTAATGAAGATATCCGTCGCAGCAGAAAACGGCTTGATCGTACCATCGTCAGCCGCTGCACTTTCGAGTAGCCGCATCGATGTCGTGCCGATGGCCACGATCCGCCCGCCTCTTGCCCGCGCGGCATTCAATTGGGCTGCCGTCTCGGGAGTGATATCGCCCCACTCCGCATGCATGATGTGGTCGCGTGTATCCTCCGCCTTCATCGGCAGGAATGTGCCTGCACCGACATGCAGCGTCACGCGCGCGGTTTCAATCCCGGCTTTCGCAAGCCGCTCCATCAACTCCGGCGTGAAATGCAATCCCGCCGTCGGCGCTGCAACCGCACCTTCTTTCTCGGCGAAAAGCGTCTGGTAATCTTTGCGGTCGTGCTCATCTTCTGGCCGCTTGCCTGCAATGTAAGGCGGCAAAGGAAGATGGCCGATGCGTGCGATCGCTTCGTCGAGTGCGGGCCCGGTAAACGAAAATTGCAACAGTGCCTCGCCGCCCTCACCTTTCTCGATCAATTCGGCCTCGAGCGATGCCAGATGCAAAGCGCCGCCCGCAGACGCGTCGCCGAAACGGATGCGCTCACCAATGTCCACTTTCTTTGCCGGACGCAGAAAAGCCCGCCAGCGCTCGCCACTGACGCGTTGATGCAGCATCGCCTCGATCCGCGCCGCATTCTCGCCGCGCACGCGCACGCCAAAAAGCCGCGCCGGAATGACACGCGTATCGTTGGCCACCAAAATGTCGCCCGGTTGCAGCAAATCCGGCAGTTCGCGCACGATCCGATCGTCGAAGCGCAACGCATTCTCCGGCCTGACAACGAGAATCCGCGCTGCATCGCGTGGCGCTACTGGCCGCAGTGCGATCCGGTCTTCGGGCAAGTCGAAATCGAAGAGGCTGACATGCATAGGCTAAACTTCCGGCATTAACGGATCATTTACCCTAACCGGACCCTTCGCTTTGGGGTCTATTGCTTATTATGGGCGTTATGGTCTAGTTTCAGGTCACGGTCCCCAAGAGGATTGCGGGGGAATCGGAGACCTTTTCAACCTGCGCTTTCAGTGAGAATTGCAGGTCTTGCGTAAAGCCCGCCGGCGTCCCGTTGGGGGACACAAACCGGCGGGCTCTTTTTTACTCAGCGCGGATTGGTCGCCATATAGGCCTTCACGATCTGATCGGGTTCGATGACCGGCTCGCCACGCTTGATCTTGTCGACATTATCCATGCCGTCGACCACCTGCCCCCAGACCGTATATTGGCGGTCGAGGAAACCGGCATCGTCGAAGCAGATGAAAAATTGGCTGTCCGCAGAATCCGGGTTCTGCGCGCGCGCCATCGAGCAGGTGCCGCGCTCATGTGGCGCATCGTTGAACTCCTGCTTGAGCTTCTGGCCCGAACCGCCCATGCCAGTCCCGGTCGGGTCGCCCGTCTGCGCCATGAAGCCGTCGATCACGCGGTGAAACACAACACCATCGTAAAAGCCATCATTGGCGAGTTCCTTGATGCGCGCCACATGGTTGGGAGCGAGATCCGGACGCATCTGGATCGTCACATTACCCTTCGTGGTTTCGAGGATCAGCGTATTGTCGTCAGCCATTGTCATTCCTTTACCTGGCTCTCTTAGTGTCGTTGATAGTGCACGAATTACTTGGCGTCCGCCGCCACTTGCATCTTCACGATCTTGTCGGGCGCGGTGACCATGCCATTGTTGCGCTGATCGCCCTTCTTAATCTTGTCGACCACTTCCATGCCAGAGACGACCTCACCGACAACAGTGTATTGGCCGTTGAGGAAAGGCGCATCGCCGAAGCAGATGAAGAATTGAGAATTAGCCGAATTCGGATCCTGTGCGCGGGCCATACCAACTGTGCCGCGCTTGAACGGCTCACGCGAAAACTCAGCCGGAACATTCGGCAGATCGGACTTGCCGGTGCCGGTTCCCGTCGGGTCTCCCGTCTGTGCCATGAAACCGTCGATCACGCGATGGAATACAACATTGTTGTAGAAGCCGCGTTTGGCGAGCGTCTTCAACTGTTCGACATGCTTGGGCGCGAGATCGGGCCGCAATTTGATGACGATGCGTCCGTCCTTAGTGTCGAGAAAGAGCGTGTTCTGCGGATCGGTGGCCGGGGCCTTCGCTGCATTCTGCGCGAAGGACGGCGCAAGCGCCGCAAACGAGGCCATACCGGCCAGAAAAGCACGACGAAACATGGATCACTCCGTGAGGTTGGGCGGGAACAACCCGCTATCAATCAGGCGAAACTTAAGCGAATTTCGCTTTCAACTTGGCCGCCACATCGGGCGGAACGAAGGCAGAGACATCCCCACCCATTTTAGCGATCTGACGGACAAGCGTCGCGGTGATCGGACGCACGGCGGGCGACGCGGGAAAAAACAGCGTGCCAATCTCGGGCGCCATCGTGCCGTTCATGCCCGCCATCTGCATTTCATAATCGAGATCGGTGCCGTCGCGGAGACCGCGTACCATCACAGACGCTTTATGGGCGCGCGCGGCATCGATCGCAAGCCCGTCGAACGTGACAACCGACACGCCCGGCACGACCTTCTCAATCATCGCCGACCGCTCATCGACCGAGAACAGAGGCGTCTTACCGGGATGCACGCCGATCGCGACAACCACCGTGTCGAGCACGCGCAGTGCCTGCTGCAGAATATCGACATGGCCGTTTGTGAGCGGATCGAAAGATCCCGTGTAGAGACCGATGCGCATGCTGAATTCCCCGTTCAAACCAGCGGCGCTGGAGCCAGACGGCGTGCGACAGGCATCAAGCCTCGCCGCTCTCGCCACCTTCCTCGCCCTCATTATCTTCCGAAATGCGCTCCACCGAGACGACCTGTTCATCGTCAGCGGTATTGAACACGATCACGCCCTGTGTCGAACGTCCTGCAATGCGGATGCCTTCGACGGGGCAGCGGATCAACTGGCCGCCATTTGTGACCAGCATGATCTGATCGGACGGCTCCACGGGGAAGGATGCGATCAGACGGCCATTGCGCTCGTTCACTGTCATCGCAACGATGCCTTTGCCGCCGCGCCCTGTGACGCGATATTCATAGGCATTGCTACGCTTGCCATAACCATTCTCAGAAAGGGTGAGAATGATCTGCTCGCGCGCTGAAAGATCGGCATAACGCTCTTGCGACAGCGACAAATCCCCGGCCGCTTCCTCCTGATCGGAAGCACCCTCCTCCGCCTGCGCTTCACCATTAATGGCGCGGCGCATTTTGAGATAGGCAACCCGCTCATCGGCAGTTGCTTCGACATGCCACAGAATGGCGAGTGAAATAACCGTGTCGTCCTTGGCGAGCGCAATGCCGCGCACGCCTGTGGAATCGCGACCTTTGAAGACGCGCACATCATCGACCGGGAAGCGGATGCATTGACCCACAGCCGTTGTCAGCAGGACGTCGTCTTCCTGTTTGCAGATCTGAACGTCGACGATGGAATCGCCCTCATCGAGTTTCATCGCGATTTTGCCAGCGCGATTGACCTGAACAAAGTCACTCAACTTATTGCGGCGGACATTGCCCGACGATGTTGCAAACATCACATCGAGCGTGTCCCATTGCTGCTCGTCCTCGGGCAGCGGCATGATCGTAGTGATGCGCTCCATACCCTCGAGCGGCAACATGTTCACGAGCGCCTTGCCGCGCGCCTGCGGAGCGGCCAATGGCAGACGCCAAACCTTCTCCTTATAGACGCGGCCCTTCGACGAGAAGAACAGCACCGGCGTATGCGTCGTCGCGACAAACAAGCGCGAGACGAAATCCTCATCTCGCGTCTGCATGCCAGAGCGGCCCTTGCCACCACGCCGTTGCGCCCGGTAGGTCGAGAGCGGCACGCGCTTGATGTAGCCGGCATGAGACACGGTCACGACCATATCTTCGCGCTGGATCAGATCTTCATCGTCGAAATCGGATTCAGATTCCTGCAACTGCGTCTTGCGCGGCGTAGCAAAGGCCGTCTTCACTTCCGTGAGTTCGTCCTTGATGATCTGCATAATGCGCACGCGCGAGCGCAGAATATCGAGATAATCCGCAATCTCGGTCGCAAGCTTGTTAAGCTCATCGCCAATTTCGTCTCGGCCCAGCGCCGTGAGACGCTGCAAGCGCAAATCGAGAATGGCGCGTGCCTGCGCCTCTGACAGGCGATAAGTGCCCGCTTCCGACATCCGATGCAGCGGATCGTCGATCAGCAACAAGAGGCTCTCGACATCGCGGGCCGGCCAGTCGCGATCCATCAGACGCTCGCGCGCCGTATTCGGATCAGGCGCGGTGCGTATGAGATGGATCACCTCATCGATATTGGCCACCGCAATGCCGAGGCCGACCAAAACATGCGCGCGGTCACGCGCCTTATTGAGCAGATATTTCGTGCGTCGGCTGACGACGACTTCACGAAAATCGATAAAGGCGCGGATGAAATCCTTAAGGTTCAGCGTTTCCGGACGACCGCCATTGAGCGCCACAATGTTCGCGCCAAACGAAGTCTGCAGCGGCGTAAAGCGAAAGAGCTGGTTGAGCACGACATCGGCAACGGAATCGCGCTTCAACTCGATCACGATGCGCATGCCGTCACGGTCGGATTCGTCACGCAGATCGGAAATTCCTTCCACGCGCTTTTCGCGCACGAGGTCGGCAATCTTCTCAATCAGAGAAGCTTTGTTCACCTGATACGGAATTTCGGTGACGATGATCGCCTCGCGATCCTTGCGGATCTCCTCGATCTCCGTCTTCGCACGCATGATGATTGAGCCACGGCCCAGATGATACATCGCACGGATGCCACCGCGTCCGAGAACGCTGCCACCCGTCGGGAAATCCGGTCCCGGTACGATGTCTATCAATTGATCGATCGAAATCGCGGGATCTTCGATATAGGCCGTGCAGGCATCCACCAGCTCGCCGAGATTATGCGGCGGAATGTTCGTCGCCATGCCCACGGCGATACCGCCCGCACCATTGACAAGAAGATTGGGAAAGCGGGCCGGAATGACGGTCGGCTCATGTTCGGAGCCATCGTAGTTAGGCTGAAAATCGACCGTGTCCTTGTCGAGATCGTCGAGCAACGACATGGCAGGCTTGGCAAGCCGCACTTCCGTGTAACGCATCGCCGCCGCAGGATCGCCGTCGACGGAGCCGAAATTACCCTGCCCGTCCGCAAGCGGCAGGCGCATCGAAAAGTCCTGCGCCATGCGCACAAGCGCATCGTAAATCGATTGGTCGCCATGCGGGTGATATTTACCGATCACGTCGCCAACGATGCGCGCCGATTTGCGATAGGGCTTATCCGGCGTGTAGCCGTTTTCGTACATCGAATAGAGAATGCGGCGATGCACGGGCTTCAAACCGTCGCGCGCGTCTGGCAACGCACGGCTCACGATGACGCTCATCGCGTAATCGAGATAGGACCGCTTCATTTCATCGGTAATCGAGACCGGCCGGATATCGTGAGTGTCCGGGCCGGACCCCTTTTCGTCATGCTCTGACAAGGCGTGAATCCGTTTGAAAAACGACTCGCAATACCTACCCGATTCCACTCCGAAAGGCCAGTTTCGCCGTCCGCATGAAAGGGTTTTTTTTCTCGTTATTTCAATAACTTACGATGCCAGCCAAAAAACCCACCGACAAGACCCTGGAAAGAACGCTTGGCAGCGCTGAAAACCGTGTATTGAGTGGCGTAATGCTGGACGATTTTATCATTTCCGCTCTTGTCACGCTGATCGTGACCGTGGACCCGCCGGGGCTCGCGCCGCTCTTTCTGAGCCTCACGCCGGGTATGACGCCGGCTATGCGGCGGCAGGTTGCCATCAGGGCGGTTTTGATCGCTTTCGTTATCATGACAGCGACCGCATTAGGCGGCGCGCCGCTCATCAACGCGCTCGGTATTTCGCTTCCGGCCTTCCGCATCGCCGGCGGGCTTTTGCTATTCACCATCGCCTATCAGATGGTGTTCGGCGGAGGTCAGGAAAGCAAAGCCGAGACGGCGGAGAAAGCGATCACCGAGGATCACATCCGCAACATCGCGGCCTTTCCGCTGGGCATTCCGTTGATGGCTGGTCCCGGCGCAATCACGGCCATCCTGCTGCTTGCAGGCCGCGCGCAAGGCGACACCGTTCGGCTTGGCGTGCTAATCGGCGTGATCGCCTTGGTGGTTCTGACGTGTCTTTTCAGTTTTCTGCTGGCTTCGCGTATAGCCCGCCTTCTTGGTGTCACTGGCAATGTGGTTCTGACGCGCCTACTTGGCGTCATTCTCGCCGCCATGGCGGTTCAATTCGTCATCGATGGCGTGAAAGCCGTGATGGCGGGTTAAAGGCCCGCCATCCTGCTATCGCCAATCAGCGGAAGTCACGCAACAGAGCATCCATCAACCTTGCCCGCTCGCCAAGCGAAGACACGAGCGCATGTTCGTGCAGCGTATGCGCGCCGTCCCCATCGATGCCAAGCCCATCAAGCGTTGGAATGCCATAGACCGCTGTGAAATTGCCGTCCGATCCACCACCCGTTTGCGGCACGTCGATAAGATCGATGCCGAGCCCCTGAGCGATATGCCGCGCACGCTCGAACAAAGCGGCCACTTCCGGCGTCTTCTCGAAGGGCGGGCGGTTCATGTCACCGGTCACCTTCACCTTAATGTCCGGATCCGACGCAATAAGGCCCATAATTTTTTGGGTCATTTCCTCGCCATCGGCCACGGTGCGTACCCGCAAATCCACGCAAAATGAGGCATGTTGTGGAATAGTGTTGGCCGCAGTCCCACCCTTAACCATGCCGACCGTTGTCGTGATGCCACGCGCATAATCGGTCATGGCTTGAATCGCGACGATCTGCTTGGCCGCTTCGCCAATCGCATTGCGCCCCTTCTCGTGGCTCGTGCCAGAATGGGCCGGACGGCCTTCGACATGGACGTCGAAACGACCGACACCCTTTCGCGCGGTAACGATCTTGCCCCCATCGCGTGCAGGTTCGGTAACTAGTACGGCCTGTGCCTTTTTGCCTTCGGCTTCAATCGCCATGCGCGAAATCGGCGAACCGATTTCCTCATCCGGCGTGAACATGAAGACGAGCGGCACTTGCGCGACATTGGCAGCGAGCACCGTTTTGAAAGCTTCGAGCGCGAGGAAGGCCCCGCCCTTCATATCGTAGATACCGGGGCCATAAAGCCTGTCGCCCTCGCGACGGATCGGCAAATCTTTTGCCAGCGTGCCTAGCGGATGCACCGTGTCGAGATGGCTGAGAATGACAACGGGCTTCTTGCCATTGTTGGGGCCTGCACGCAGCGTCAGCATGTCGCCAAGACCGTCGCGCCCCGCAATCCTTTCCACCGCAATACCGCTACCTGCGACCGAAGCTGCAACCAGATCCATCATACGATTCACACCTAGCATGTCGTAGGTGTGGCTTTCGATGGCAACCCATTCGCTCAAGGCTGCGGCCATCGCTTCGCTATCATACGCCAAATTCGTCACTCCCGTTCGAAATCAGCCAGTTGTCGGCAGCAGATGTCTTTCATCCGCCAGACAGAAACGACAAAGGCGGCCCTCGCGG
>JAIYCE010000005.1 GCA_027488155.1 Hyphomicrobiales bacterium
CGTCGGAAGAGACAGGTCTACACCAGACGGAGCGCCCCCGCCCGTGCGCCGAAAAGACCGCCGGGACGCAGAATGAGGACCAGCGCCAAGATTGAGTAAACTGCGATGTCCCGACTTTCGATCGGCATGGTGGCCGACCATAGGGCTTCCAGTAGTCCAAGCGCAACGCCGCCCCACAGCGCGCCGCGCACCGATCCAATGCCGCCGAGGATTGCAGCCGTCAAAGCTTTGAGTGTGAGCGTGAGGCCTTGTGCATAGCCCACCCCGCCGAAGCTCAAACTGGTCAGAACGCCGGCAAATCCGGCAGTGGCTGCGGCCAGCAGGAAGCAGAGGGTGAACACGGCCCGCGCATCGACGCCGCAGAGCGCGGCAGCCACAGGATCGTCGGCCAAAGCGCGCCATTGCTGCCCGAAACGGCCGCGCTTCATCAAGCGGCTCAGCGCAAACGCAGCTGCAAAACCGGCGAGGGCTGAGATCAAAGCAATCGGCGTAACGGTGACAGAGAAACTGTCGGTGCGTGCCACCATCACCGGAAACGAAAGGATCGGCGACAACCATCGCCCGCCTTGGCCTTGGGAGAGACGAACATATTCGGCAAGCGCGATTGCCATGCCGGTCGTTGCAATGAGGACGGGAAGGCCAGGCCGATTGATGAGCGGCGCAACCAAGACGCGCTCGGCTGCCAGCCCATGCCAAGCCGCTGCAACGAGGCCCATCATGATTCCGATCAGGCTGACGGTGATGGCGAAACTGGGTGAGGCGATCAAGCCTGCAACGATCGAGAGCGTCATCGCCGTGCCGCCAATGACAGCGAATTCGCCGAAGCCGAACAGGATGCGGCCCACGATCCCGTAAATTAGCGCGTAGGAGGCCGCGATCAGCGCATAGATGGCAAGGCTCGGCAGCGCCGCAAGCGCATGTTGCACAATCAATGCGATGGACGGCGGCAGGTTTGGCAGTGCTGCAGGCTTTGCTGCGCTGGGTTCGTTCCACAGGGCTTCTGGCGATGACAGGTAAAATCTTTTGAGGAAGAGGAGCGATGCATCGCTCATCGCACCCTGTTCGGTCGTTACCGCGATGAGGTCGCGTCCGCGTGTGAAATCAGAGCTGCCACCGAATTGGCAGACGATAAAACGATGGCGCATGCGCCCATTCGATGTGGTTTCGTAATTGATGTGGATCGTGCCCTGCTCAACAAAGCTGCGCGTAACACTGATTGCGGCACCGGCTGGATTGATTGCAGGCAGGATTGCGCGGCAAATCCGCTCGTCATCCGCTCCGGAAAAATGGCATGCAGTGAGCAGCGTTGTGGCGGCGATAAGAAGTGCGGCGAGAAGCCGCCACATCACGCTTTCAGTTTTTCCGCCACTAAGGGCGCGAAATAGGTGAGGATGCCATCAGCACCAGCGCGCTTAAACGCCAAAAGGCTCTCCATCATCGCTCGATCGCCGTCGAGCCAGCCATTCAGCGCGGCGGCCTTGATCATCGCGTATTCGCCTGAGACTTGATAAGCGAATGTCGGCACGCCGAATGTCTCTTTCGTCCGGCGAACGATATCGAGATAGGGCATGCCGGGCTTCACCATCACCATGTCTGCACCCTCGTCGAGATCAAGCGCAACCTCGCGCATCGCCTCTTCGGTGTTGGCGGGATCCATCTGATAGGTTCGTTTGTCACCGACAAGCGTCGCATTGGTGCCGATGGCGTCACGGAAGGGACCATAGAAGGCGGACGCGTATTTCGCCGCATAGGCCATGATTTGGACATCCATAAAGCCCGCAGCGTCGAGCGCAGCGCGAATGGCGGCGACGCGCCCGTCCATCATGTCAGATGGTGCAATGACGTCCGAGCCGGCGCGGGCTTGATTAATGGCTTGCGCGCAGAGCACATCGACCGTTTCATCATTCAGAATTGTGTGGCCATCGAGCAGCCCGTCATGGCCGTGACTTGTGTAAGGATCGAGTGCAACGTCGGTGATGAGGCCGATTTGTGGCGTTGTTTGTTTGATCGCACGGCAAGCGCGGCAAACCAGATTGTCGGGCGATAATGCCTGGCTGCCATCGGGATCGCGCAATCCCGGCTCGGTATAGGGAAACAGTGCCAGCGCCGGAATACCGAGCGCGGCGGCGCGCGCTGCGTCTTTCACTGCCTCGTCGATCGAGACACGCTCGACGCCGGGCATGGACGCGACCGGCGTGCGCACACCAGTGCCCTCAATAATGAAAATGGGCCAGATCAGATCGTCGGCGGTGAGCGTATTTTCGCGCACAAGGCGGCGTGCCCAATCGGCCTTGCGGTTACGCCGCATACGGACGGTCAGGTTGAGAGAGGCTTGTCTGAGTGGCGTCTGCCCGGTTTCGGCTCGAAGATCGTCGGACCGGTCTTTACTGCCGGGAAAAGGGGTAATGCGCGCCATGGCCGTCCTCACTCGCGGAGCTGCCTCCGCCCATCCTTTTGAACTGAGTTTAGACTGAATATGAGGCGGTGCGCCATGCCCCGGATGGAGGGGGCAGGCCTGCGCCCCCTCGGTAAGTCCCGCGATTGACGCCCCGGAGGCTCCCCGGCTAACTCCGGTATGAGCAGGACAGAGGGGGAGGGCAGGATATGAGCGGTGCGCCAGACATCATTTGCGAAAAGCGGGGTGCGGCAGGTCTCGTTATCCTGAACCGTCCTCAGGCGCTCAATGCGCTCAATCTCACCATGGTGCGCGGCCTTGCCTCGGCTCTCGACCGTTGGGCTGTCGACCCCGGCATCCGCAATGTCGTGGTCATGGGCGCAGGCGATAAGGCCTTTTGTGCTGGCGGCGACATTCGCGCGCTGCACGATCTCGGCCGCACCGGCGCTCATGAGGAGGCGCTCGCCTTCTGGCGCGAGGAATACGAGCTCAACATCCGCATCAAGACCTATCCAAAGCCCTATATCGCGCTCGTGGACGGCATCGTGATGGGCGGCGGAGTGGGTGTGTCGCTCCATGGCAGTCACCGCGTCGCAGGCGACAAATATGTGTTCGCCATGCCTGAAGTCGGCATCGGCTTTTTCCCCGATGTGGGTGCGACCTATGCGTTGCCGCGCCTGCATGGTCGCATGGGTGAATATCTCGCACTCACCGGTGCGCGTATCAAAGCTGCCGATGCCGTCGCGCTCGGCCTTGCCACAGCCTATGTGCCAAGCGAGCGGATGGAAGCGCTGCGTGACGATCTCGTGAAGGGAGAGGCGCCGGCGGATGCGATCTCGCGCCACAATGCGAATGCGGGTTTGCCGCCCTTACGCAACGACGAATCGCTGATTGAGGACGCGTTCGGTCAAGATACGATTGGCGGCATTTTCAAAACGCTTGAACGTCTCGCACGCGAATCTCGTTTTGCGGCTGACACGCTTGCAATCATGCGCACGAAATCGCCCACATCTCTGGCGATCGCGCATGAGCAGATGCACATTGGTCCATCACTCGATTTTTTCGCGGCGATGAATATGGAATTCCGCATTGTCTCGCGCATTATTGGTGGGCATGATTTCTACGAAGGCGTGCGCGCTGTCATCATCGATAAGGATCAGAAACCGGTCTGGTCGCCCGCGCGCATTGAAGAGGTGAAGCCGCAAGAGATCGCCGCCTATTTTGCGGCGTTGCCGGGTGGTGAATTGCGGGGGCATTGAGATGGAAGCTTTGGCGCGTTTTCCGTTCGAAAAGACGCGCATCGTCTTCATGCGTGTGATGGCTGCGGTGTGGATGGCGGAAGGCCTTTTTGCTTGGGCCATCATTCTCGGTATCGGTCCTTATGAAACGGTCTATCAAAACTCTGCATTGCAGATGCGCCTGGCTATTTCAGGCTTTGCGCTCTTTAATCTGATTGCATCTGTCGGCTTATGGATGCTGGCCAGTTGGGGCGCGGTGATTTGGCTTCTCACCATTGCAATGGCCATCATTCTTGATGGCACGATCGCCGATTCCAATCTCGATCCCATCGAATGGCCATGGGTTTATGCCGCATTGGCCCTTGTCTATCTCATTCTGCTTGCCGGCGCGCGCCGCTTCAGAGATGTGAAACCATAGCGTCGCGCATTTTGTTAAACATCGATTCGAACGTCTGATTTACCTTTCAGATTTGGTTCACTTCAACAAGATGAACAGGCGATTCATCTTGTTATTTAAGATGCTTTTCAGAGGAAGCCGCTAATTTGTTCGCAAGTTGATTGAGAATCATGTGTGCAAGGAGAATGATCATGGCGATGGCTTCGGAAGTTGCAATCTTCGAACGTCCCGAATTGCAGGACGATATTCGCCCGCTCTATACCGAAACGCTGTCACTTGTCGAAAGGCTGCATCGCCGCCTTTTGGATGTTATTAAGGATGAATTCGACCGCCGTGGCCGTTCGGATGTCAATGCCGTCCAAGCGCTGCTGCTTTACAATATTGGCGACAAGGAGCTGACAGCGGGCGAATTGCGCACGCGCGGCTATTATCTCGGCAGCAACGTGTCCTACAATCTCAAGAAGCTTGTCGATTTAGGGTATCTTCACCATCAGCGTTCGCGCGTCGATCGCCGCTCCGTTCGCATCAGCCTCACGCCGCTTGGCCGCGACATCCACAATGTTGTGCGCGAGCTTTATGAGAAGCATGTACGCAATGTCGAACCGATCGGTGGGATCAACCGCGACGAGTTCCGTCGCATGAATCAAACATTACTCCGGTTGGACCGTTTCTGGTCCGATCACATCCGCTACCGCCTGTAACGCATGAAAGGGCGCTCAGGCGCCCTTTTTGATGTTGCCCAACTTGCCGGGGATCGTCGCCCATCGTGGCCAGAGGGCCGGGGTCCGTTCCGCCCATTCGGCATAGCCGGGCCGTGCAGCAAGGACCGCTTCGAGCGGCGGCACGCCTGAGACCTTGACGATGAAGAATGTGAGGAGAGCTGGCCCGCCGAGCGCCCACGCCCGATCCGTGAGGCCGAAGGCAACTAAGCCAAGCCCCCACCAGACCATGATTTCGCCGAGATAGTTTGGATGGCGGCAGATGGCGTAAAGCCCGTCCTGCAGGATTTGCCCGCGCCGCGCCGGGTCGGCCTTGAAGCGCATCAATTGCCAGTCAGCGGCTGCTTCAGTCGCCAGCCCCAAAAGAAACAACACACCGCCGACCACCGCGATGGGGCCGGCTTGCAGCGCTGCCGCGCCGGGCAGAAGCGTGGCGTGGATCGGTGTGGCGACAGCCCACAGGGCCAATGCTTGGACCAGAAAGACCCGTTTGAGGCTTTGGGCAGGCCAATCAGGGCCGCCTTCGCGCCGCATGGCGGCATAGCGGGCGTCTTCGCCTTGCGCATTGCGGTGGCGATGGACGAGATGGCTTGTCAGCCGTGCGGCCCAGATCCCCACAAGCGTAAGCATGATCCAGCCCCCTTCCGTCGGCGGATTGAGCGCCGCTTCGACGGCTGCGGCCAGAACGAAGCCGCCGGCCCAGAACAGGTCAATGATCCCGGCATCCGCAAGCTTCACGCTCGCGCGCCAAACGAGTGTGAAAAGGATGAGGAGAGCGACAAGGCTCGCCGTGGCGGGGAGAGCTATTTCCATGTTATACATCGCCTCGTTCCAGACGGGATGCCTGCCTTAAATTTGCCGCGCCCATCTTGTCTGTCGCTCTTGCTATGCATTGGGTTTCGAATTTCGGCACGGTCGAAACCTTTCGTTTACTTTGCTCTGGGATGTGTGGCTCTGTGCCTGCTTGCAAGACGGAATGGTTACGCACGATGACAAGTATCGGATCTTTCCCCCGCCTGACCCGCCGTGAATTGACGTTCGGCTTTCTGTTGGCTGGCGTCTCTGCTGCCTCGTCGCAGAGCCTGATTGGCGGTCAGGCCGAATGGCGTCAGAGCTATGATGCTGTCACCTCGCTCTCGGTTGCGCGGTCCTCGACCTCAGTGCTGTCGCCGATGACGACGGCGGCCACCGAGCAGATGATTGAGAAGTATCGCCAGATCGTCGCTCAAGGCGGCTGGCCAGCGATGCCGCGCGTCACGCTACGCCTTGGTCAGAAGGGCCCGGCCGTCGTTGCGCTTCGTAAGCGCCTTGTCGCGTCTGGCGATCTTGATCCCACAGCCGGTGCCTCCCCCGTGTTCGATTCGTTTGTCGAAGCAGCTGTGAAGCATTTTCAAGAGCGCCATGGCTTGATCCCGACCGGCGTTCTGACCGCACAAACTGTTGCGGCCATGAATATCCCCGCCGATGTGCGCTTGCGTCAGCTTGAGACAAATCTCGTGCGACTGCGCTCCTATGGCAATCTGGGCCACCGCTTCGTCGTTGCCAACATTCCAGCTGCCACCGTTGAAACGGTGGAAAACGGCGTGGTTGCAACGCGGCACGCCGCAGGCGTCGGCAAGAGTGACCGGCAGAGCCCGATCATGACAACACGCGTTGTCGATATCAATTTCAATCCGTTTTGGACTGTGCCGGCCTCGATCATCCGCAAGGATCTGATTCCAAAGATGCAGGCAGATCCGAATTATCTGACTGAAAACAAGATCCGCATCTATAATCAGCAGGGCCAAGAATTGCAGCCGCGTCAGATCAACTGGCGCTCTGACGAGGCGACCCGGTATATGTTTCGTCAGGACCCCGGCGGCGATTTCAACTCGCTCGGTGTCGTGCGGATCAATATTCCTAACCCGCATGGCGTCTATATGCATGACACGCCGTCAAAGGGAATCTTTGGCGACGATTTCCGTTTCGTATCCTCTGGCTGCATGCGCGTGCAAAATGTGCGCGATTACATTACTTGGCTCTTGAAGGATACGCCGGGTTGGGATCGTCAGCGTATCGACGAAGCCATTCAATCGGGTAATCGCGTCGATGCACGCCTCGCCCAGCCTGTGCCGGTCTATTGGGTCTACATAACGGCTTGGGCGACGCCGGATGGCCTCGTGCAATTCCGGGACGATATCTATCAGAAGGATGGGCTCGGCCCGGTGCCTGTGGCGTCGATGGCCGTCAGCAACGACGACGTCCAGTAAAAAACATTATCCGATCAAAAAACAGATGCGCCCGGGTCACGCCCGGGCGTTTTCGCGTTCTTGACCTTGTGTTCAAGCGCGCCAAAACTGGCAATCAGACGATGGTGAGAGTGAAAGGGCATCATGGGCACTCAAGGGGTGACGGGGCGACCGCCTCTGGTGTCAATTGAACATGTCTCGCAATCTTTCGGCTCGGTGCGTGCCGTCGAAGATGTGTCGCTGACCATTTGCGAAGGTGAGTTTTTTGCTCTGCTGGGCCCTTCAGGGTCCGGTAAGACAAGCTTGATGCGAATGATTGCTGGCTTCGGCGAACCCGATCGCGGACGCATTCTTCTCGCCGGAGAGGATGTGACGCGCGTTCCGCCTCATAAGCGGCCCGTCAACATGATGTTCCAGAATTACGCGCTGTTTCCGCATCTCAACGTCTTCGAGAATGTGGCGTTCGGGCTTCGCGAGGAGGGTGTTCCCAAGCCTGAGCGATCTGCACGCGTTGACGAGGCACTGCGTCTGGTGCAGATGCAATCTTATGCCGCGCGCAGGACGCAAGCGCTTTCAGGCGGGCAAAAGCAACGTGTTGCTTTGGCACGAGCCATCGTCAAACGTCCCAAGCTCCTTCTGCTCGATGAGCCGCTCGCCGCACTCGATCGCCGCCTGCGCGAGGAAACGCAGGAAGAACTTAAGCATCTGCAAAAATCACTCGGTATCGCCTTTCTTGTCGTCACGCACGATCAGGATGAAGCGATGATGATGGCCGACCGTATCGCGGTGATGAGTGCAGGGCGCGTTTTGCAGATAGGCACGCCCGCCGATCTTTATGAGCGTCCAGTTAGTCGGGCGGTCGCACGCTTCATTGGCGACGCCAATGTCATCGAACCGGAGATCCGCGCGCACCTTGATGGTCGCGCTTTGGTCGCGGTGGATGGCACGCCTTTCGAAATCGCAACAGGTTCTGTGCGGGATTTCGCAATCGGTGTCCGGCCGGAGAAAATACGTGTTCTGGAACCGTATGTTTCAGTGCCGGGATCCGTGACACTCGACGCATCTGTCGAACAGCGCCTGTATCGCGGTGATGTCACGGAATTGCGGGTGCGAACAGCGCATCATGTCTGGCGTGCTGCCATACTCAATGCCTCCCGCCGGACTGGGTTCATGCCTGAACCGGGCGAACGCATTCGCATCGCTTTTGCACCTGACGATGCAATGGTCTTGCCGGAATGAAAATCCGTCCAGTCATTCTCATTCCATTTCTCTGGCTCGCGCTTTTCTTTCTAGTGCCGCTTACCATTGTGGTGCGGCTTGCATTCTCTGAAAGCGCGCAGGCGCGTCCGCCTTATCGTCCAGCCTTTGCCTGGGCGGAAGGATGGCCCGTCTGGCTTGAAAAGGCGAAAAGTCTAAGCCTCGGCAATTTCGAAGCGATGCTGGAGGAAACGCTTTACATTGATGCGTTGCTCTCATCGGCCGGATTAGCGGCAAACGGGACAGCGCTTGTTCTGCTGATTGCCTATCCACTTGCCTATGCGATTGCGCGCGCGCCGCGCGATCGGCGGGTGTTACTTCTCACCTTGGTTGTCGTCCCATTCTGGACAAGCTTTTTGATCCGTATTTATGCGTGGATCGCACTTTTAAAGCCGGAAGGTCTGATCAATTATGCCCTCAAATCCTTTGGACTAATCGATGCGCCCTTGCCGTTGTTCGGTAATCATCTCGCCATTGTGATCGGTATCGCATATTCCTATTTGCCGTTCATGGTTTTGCCACTTTACGCCACGCTCGAAAAGCTCGACTGGTCGCTTGAGGAGGCCGCGCGTGATCTCGGCGCCACACGCTTGCGTGCTTTCTGGCGTGTCACTTTTCCGCAAACATTGCGGGGTTTGATTGTAGGTATTCTGTTGGTTTTTGTGCCCGCACTTGGTGAATTCATCATCCCCGATCTGTTGGGGGGATCCGATACGTTGATGATCGGTAAAGTGATGTGGAGCGAATTTTTCGGTAATCGCGATTGGCCGATGGCTGCGGCACTGGCGATGCTGCTGCTATGTCTACTCGCCATTCCATTGGTCATTTTGCGTATGCTCGAAGACAGGCGGGAGACAGCCTGATGCGCATGAGCCGGTTCAATATTGTCTCGCTCGTCTTCGGCATCGCTTTTCTCTATCTGCCGATTCTGATTGTCATGATCTATTCCTTCAATGCCTCGAAGCTCGTGACGGTTTGGGGCGGTTTCTCGACGCAATGGTATCGTGGGTTGCTCGCCAATAAACCTCTGATGGATGCGACTTTTGTTAGCCTCAGAGTGGCTTTGGCATCTGCGCTCGGCGCGACAATCATTGGAACGATGGCAGCGCTTGCTCTGCGTCGCCACCGCCGCTTTGTTGGTCGCGGCCTATTTGCCTTCATGCTTTTTGTACCACTCGTTCTACCCGAGATCATGACAGGGCTGTCGCTACTCTTGCTGTTTGTAGCGCTCGATTGGGATCGCGGCTTCTGGACAATCACGCTGGCGCATATGGCCTTCACGACGTCTTTTGTGGCGCTCATCGTTGATGCACGCCTCGCCGACCTCGATCCATCCTATGAGGAGGCCGCGCGCGATCTTGGAGCCAGCCCATTATCTGCGTTCATGCGCGTGACTTTGCCAATGATTTTGCCGGCTATCGCCGCAGGATGTCTATTGGCCTTCACCCTCTCGCTCGATGATCTCGTGATTGCGAGTTTCACATCGGGGCCGGGCGCGACGACGCTGCCCATGCGGCTCTATGGGCAGATGCGGCTCGGTGTTACACCGGAAATCAATGCCGCTTCCACCGTTCTGATTGTGTCCGTGACGCTGATTGTCATTGTTATCGCGTGGCTGACACGGCGACACCGCCAAGCTTAGTCCGGCACGCTGTCTTTGGTGGGCGCAAAGAAGGGGGCGGCGGCACCCGAGCGGCGAATTAAGGCGCGGGCATCGGGCACAAAAGAGGGTTCGTCAAAACTGCCTTTGATTTCGAACGGAAGCGCCGCACCTTCAGCGCGTTGGGGCGCGGCTAGCCCTTTCAGCGCAACGAGGCGTTCGGGCAATTGGAGCGTGCCGGCGAGATCGATCTGTGTCGCGGGTGAAACGATGCTTGCCTCGTGCAATTCCGCAATGCCATTGGCGATGCGGATGGTCGCTGTGGCGGTTTCGAAGGGTGTACGGCCGCCGCGTATGTCGAGGGCCGTTAGAAGTGGGCGTTTCTCGATCCGGCGCAATATTTCCGGTACATTGATCCCAACAAGATCGCCCTGTTTCACTGCGAGTGTTGCTTTACCGTCGAGTTCCCGCAGAAATTCCGCTGCGCTTGTGCCACGCGTTTCCAATTGCATATGAGCGGTGAGGGTGCCGTTCATGCGCTTTGCGCCGAAGGGTGCCAGTGCCTTAC
>JAIYCE010000059.1 GCA_027488155.1 Hyphomicrobiales bacterium
AGATCTGAAGGGCCGCGCCGCAAAAGTGAAGGGCTCTGAGGAAATCGCCCAGGTCGGCACGATTTCCGCCAACGGCGATAAGGACATCGGCAAGTTCCTGGCCGACGCGATGTCGAAGGTCGGCAACGAAGGCGTGATCACGGTTGAAGAAGCCAAGAGCCTCGAAACCGAAGTCGACATCGTCGAAGGCATGCAGTTCGACCGCGGCTATCTCTCGCCTTACTTCATCACCAACGCAGAAAAGATGATTGCGGACCTCGAAGATCCGTACATCCTCATCCACGAGAAGAAGCTCTCCTCGCTCCAGCCGATGCTGCCGATCCTTGAAGCGGTTGTGCAGACGGGCAAGCCGCTCCTCATCATCGCTGAAGACGTCGAAGGCGAAGCGCTTGCTACGCTCGTCGTCAACAAGCTGCGTGGCGGCCTCAAAATCGCTGCCGTGAAGGCTCCAGGCTTCGGCGACCGCCGCAAGGCAATGCTCGAAGACATCGCGATCCTCACCGGCGGCCAGATGATCGCCGAAGATCTCGGGATCAAGCTCGAAACCGTGACGCTCAACATGCTCGGCCGCGCCAAGAAGGTGCGTATCGAGAAGGAGAACACCACGATCATCGACGGCGCCGGCAAGAAGAAAGACATCGAAGGCCGCGTCAATCAGATCAAGGCGCAGATCGAAGAAACCACTTCGGACTACGACCGTGAAAAGCTGCAAGAGCGTCTTGCGAAGCTCGCAGGCGGCGTCGCGGTGATCCGCGTCGGCGGCGCGACGGAAATCGAAGTGAAGGAAAAGAAGGACCGCGTTGATGACGCGCTGAACGCCACCCGCGCTGCGGTGGAAGAAGGCATCGTCCCCGGCGGCGGCACCGCTCTTCTCCGCGCCAAGGGTGCGGTGGCGGCGCTCAAGTCGACGAACCCGGACGTCCAGGCCGGCATCAACATCGTCCTCAAGGCGCTCGAAGCCCCGATCCGTCAGATCGTGGAAAACGCTGGCGTCGAAGGCTCGATCGTTGTCGGCAAGATCGCCGAGAACAAGTCGGAGACGTTCGGCTTCAACGCGCAGACCGAAGAATATGTCGACCTGATCAAGGCCGGTATCGTCGATCCCGCAAAGGTCGTCCGTACGGCGCTGCAGGACGCGGCTTCGGTGGCTGGCCTCCTCATCACGACGGAAGCCATGGTTGCCGAACTGCCGAAGGACAAGCCTGCTATGCCCGCCGGCGGCGGCATGGGTGGCATGGGCGGCATGGATTTTTAAGGAAATCCAGCCTCTCTCGGACAAGAGGGCGCGGAGCAATCCGCGCCCTTTTTCATGCCGCCCAAATCCAACAATGTTCAAGCCGGGCAGGCCCGGCTTGAATGGCGGCATGAATTTCTAAGAAATCCAACCTCCCAAGAAACAGAAGGGCGCGGAGCAATCCGCGCCCTTTTTTACGGCTATTTCTCGACGCTATGAACCAAGGCGTCTAAGATTGGGCAGCAATTCAGAAGGGGTAGCAGAGATGAAAGCCGCAGCACGCTGGGTATCGGGACGCTTGTTCGCAGGTGAAACAGGATCGGGCCATCGCGTGATGATGGATGGCTCACCAGAGCATGGCGGACGCAATCTTGGCGCGCGCCCGATGGAAATGCTCCTGCTCGGGATCGCCGGTTGCTCGGGCTTCGACGTAGTCATGATCTTGGAAAAGGGCCGTGTCGGACTCGTGACATGCGATGTGGAAGTGGAAGCCGAGCGTGCCAATGACGATCCGAAAGTCTTCACCCGCATTCACATGCATTATATCGTGAAGGGGGAAGGCTTAACCGAGGACAAGGTGAAGCGCGCGGTAGAACTCTCAGCTGAAAAATATTGTTCAGCCTCGGTGATGCTCGGCAAGACCGCCACAATCACACATGATTGGGAAATACGCGCGTAACAAAAAACTCAAAGACCACAGCCCAAATCGAAAGCTAGACCTATTTTGTAGCCATCATTCTGGTAGCGGCCGGTCCAGTCTGATCAGTGAATATCTCCGCGGGATTACGCAGGATCGGAAAACGCATCTCGACCCGTGTGCCGCCATCAGACAGGAAAGTGACATTGCCTCGCATCTGGCTCGCCAAGGCTTGTATAAGCTTGATGCCCGTACCCGCATCTAGTTCATTGTCAAAGCCAATACCGTTATCGGCAACGATAACTTTCCACTCCTCCTCGGAAGCCGAAGCGATGATGGTGATGATACCCTGACGCCCGTCAGGGAATGCATGCTTGATGGCATTGGCAAGCGCCTCGCTTACAACAAGCCCCATCGATATTGCCGTATTAAGGTCGAGCTCTCCTTCTCCTCGGGTTTCGATGATGATGCCGCGTTCACCAATGCCGTAGACATCACCCTCCAGCATCGCAAGGCGTTGCAGATAAGAATGCACAGTGACTGCCGATGCCGCCTCTTGCTCGTAAATTGTTTGATGGACAAGGCCGATCGCGCGGATGCGTCGGGCAATCTCAGCGAATACGCTGCGGGCATGTGCATCATAGACATGATGCGATGAGAGACGCACCATTGAGGCAACAACTTGAAGATTATTCTTCACACGGTGATGAATCTCGCGCAATAAAACGGTCTTATCCTCGACAGATTGTTGCAACTTTTCCGTTAATGCCTCAAGCTTTTGTGTACGTTCACTCACACGCTGTTCGAGTATTGTATTGAACATGCGGAGGTCGTTTAGTGCTGTTTCTTCGCGATCGGCATAGCGCACAGCGATACCGGTTAATCCAAGAAGGGCGACGAAAGCCACAAGACCAACCATAGCATAATCGGCAAGATCCTGATTCCATTTGCGCGTGATCTGTTGACGATCAGTACCAACACGAATGAAAAGATCAGTTCCAGGAATCGCACGATGTGCCCAGATACGGGGCGTATTATCGATCGATTGATAGACTGCCATATCAAGGCGGCTTTTTTTGACGTTCGCCCAGATATCAGGCTCAACAAAACGCTCACGAAATTGAGGTAGCGGTGAGATATCGACGAGAAGACGGCCATCGTCCGCTATCAGCTGAAACAAAGAGCCATACTCTGCTGGTACAAGATTCGTGAAATAACTCGCTAACGCCTCAAGGTTGAAGGAAACCATCGCGATGCCATCCATCTTCCCAGAAGAATCAAGGATCGCTCGGCTCATGAGCATGATGGGTTCTCCGCTTGCCTGGCTTTGTAGCCCCACCGTGATAATCGGCCCACTCTCTCCGCTAAGATGTCGCTTGAAATAGCTACGCGCACTAATATTGATCGGGGGCGGATTGAGCATTGATGTCGTGACAACATCTCCGTTTGCATCGGCAATAGTCACTCGAAAAAGATAGGGTTTATCACGAATGAGATCGAGCAATTGTGGACTATGAGCGCTTGCACTCTGCGTATTGCGCATTTCAAGATCGACACGCTCTAGTGATATAATGGTACTCGCTATATCAAGAATATGGATCATCTGATTTTGCATCAGCTTGGCCATATCACGTGTGACCTGCTCACCTTCCCGAAGCACGCGGCTACGACTTTGTAGAAGTGCGGCCGCTGCAACCGCCGAAATGGCAAAGATCACGGCCGCCATCATTGCTAAAACGAAATGGCGTGGACGTGTCAGATTGATAATAATGTTGGATGCCATGCGTAACCCGAGCCGGAGGAGAGGCTATCCTAGAGCTAACGTTTCAACTGTCCAATCAAAAGCCGCTCAGGTCATGCAGCGCAAATTGAGGCAGCGCACACAATCTCAAGCGGCCTCGTCTGCACTCATTTTTTTTAACCTGACAACCGTAACAGTACATGGCGCTTGTGCTACGACC
Source organism: Hyphomicrobiales bacterium (assembly GCA_027488155.1). Classification (GTDB taxonomy): domain Bacteria; phylum Pseudomonadota; class Alphaproteobacteria; order Rhizobiales; family Beijerinckiaceae; genus TNE-4. Next base: position 3,833 of record JAIYCE010000059.1, read on the forward strand.
TGCGACGATACGCTGCCGAGATAACGCCTGACAGTCGAGGATCCGCGTGCGCCCAACACAATGTGATCGACGTTGTTATGCCGCGCATATTCGATCAGAGCAGCGGCGGCATCGACAGCTTCTAAGACATGATAGGAGACAACCTCTTCATGATTGACTAGAGGCCGCGCCCAGTCCTTTAACTCAATCAGACGCTGGACATAAGCATTGTGCCCTTCCGGCTGACTATCATCTTCGACCGATAGCAGAGCCGTTTTCAAAACAGTGACGAAGGCTATCCGCGCATCGGGGTGCGTTGTGAGAATCAAGCCGGCCTGCATACGCAAAGTGGATGCCAGCTCATCAATACCATGGGCAAGATCGACAGCAATCATGACGATTGGCGCAGTATCGACAGGCGGTTTTTCAACTTTTAGCGGCCGATCGGCTGTCCGCGATTTGAAGAAGCGTGCAAGGCGTGCACCAATGCGATCACGCGTGGTCTTGTCCGCAAGATTTGTCAATTTGATTTGATCAGGATGCTGCAATGCGAAGCATAGTTGCGCCGCCGTCGGATAACGCTGAGCTGGGTCGACACTCAGGCAACGCAATATGATTTCCTGCAACCAAGGCGGACAATCAGGCCGCAGAGCGCGTGGTGGTGTAGGATCAGACCAAAGGCGTTGACGCAACCCGCCCTGCCCTTGTGGGTTGCCGAATGGCAATTCGCCGGTGAGCCATTCATATAAGATCACACCAATGGCAAAAATATCGCTGCGCGCATCAGTACGTCGCCCAAGCACTTGTTCGGGCGCCATGTAAGGCGCCGATCCCATCGGGACATCCGATTCTTCCGCGAGAAGATCAGGCAGTTGCAAATGGCGTGAGAGCCCGAAATCAATGAAAACGATGTCGCCATTGGCACGGCGCATGAGATTAGAAGGCTTCAGATCAAGATGGATGACATGCTGGCGATGCAAGTCCTGCAACGCTTTTGCAACCTTGATTCCTGTTGCGACACAATCGTCAATGGCCCATGCCCCCTGACGCTTGTCTGCAAGTGGCGCACCGTGAATCATCTCCATGGCAATGTAGGGGAGACGATCAAATCCGCCGATTCCTACAAACCGCGGAACATGCGGGCCTGAGAGCCGGGGCATGATCATCTGTTCAACCTCGAAGCCAACGATTGTCGAGGCATCTTCGCCATCGCCCAGAAAGGGTATCTTGATGACAAGCGTCTCATCCGTTCTGGTGTCTCGCGCGCGCCAGAGCGAACCCATTCCGCCTTGATGCAACCGCGATTCAAAGATGAAACCGTCAAGTTCCATTCCCTCGGCGGGACGTATCGCTGGCATTCTCACTGTCCTTTCAGCAAGCGCTCGGCGAGAGAGGGCGGCAATCCCGCAGCTAGAATTTTTCGCGAAGCTGTTTCGCAATCATAAGGCACGCGCTGAAACGTGATTTCACGACATGCCGAATCGTACAGGACGTAACCGGAAGACCGGTTGCCATCCCGTGGCTGGCCTACAGCAGGCGCGATGACAAGCCATTGACGTGTCTCAATCAATGGAATGGTAACGCCGGCAACAGGGACGAAAAGAGCGGCGGGTCTGTTCGGTGACATGTGGAATACCGCAGGCCGATGCGTGTGGCCGCAAAAGGTAAGCCGCTCAGTCGTGCGCCGCATTGAGCGTTCGGCTTCTTGCGGGGTGCGGATGTAACCCCAGCCTTGCGGATTCCAGCCATTGGCATGAACGAACAGGACGCCAGGCTCCGTGCTTGAGATGGGAAGTCCGGCCAACCACGTCTTCTCCGCGGTGCTCAGCCGGTCTCGCGTCCACGCAATCGCAGCTTGCGCCGTGGCATTCATATCATTGTCCAGCCCTGCGGCCGCTTCATCGTGATTGCCTTTAAGGACAATTGCGCCTGCGGCCTCGAGCTGGCGCACCGCATCGATGCAGAATTCGGGATCAGCGCCGTACCCGACGATATCGCCCAACACAACGATACGCTCAGCCCCTGATGCCCGGATATGGCTTAGGACTGCCGTCAAAGCCTCACGGTTCGCGTGAATATCCGAGATGACGGCAGTGAGCACGGAAGCCTCATGGAGCACGCAAAGGAAAGCTTTGAAAATGTGCCCCCTCTTCCATGCGGCGTCCAATCGACTTTCGTTTCCAGCCACGTTGATGCTGCAAAACGCGATAAATGTAACGAAGTGTTACTTTCGTAAACCAAGTACTGAAATCATGTAATCCCTTTGAAAACCACGCAAAACTACCCTTTGTAAGGTCAATAAATGGAGTTTATCTCCCGGCAAGCAACATATGGACCTTCATCTCACAAGGAAGAAGGTTTAACCCCGGGAGAAATACTATGTCGACAACTTACACAACGACAGCAATTGCCCCCCGCACAGGTATGACTTTGACTTTCGGGGATGAGTTTAACGGGAATACTTTGCCCGAGACCTATGGCTCTGGATGGAAGACAGTCTTCCCCGGCAATCTCCGTACATTGGGCAGCAATGGTGAATTGCAGCTCTATGTCGACAAGGGTTTCGTGAATGCGCTGGGTACGCAGCCCGGCTACTCACCTTTCTCAACGGGCGACGGCACGCTGACGATCACGGCAAAGCCGACCGGTGCGAATGCCGCCAATTTCAATAATTTCGCCTACACCTCAGGCATGATCAACACGCTGGATTCAGCGCAGTTCAAGTATGGCTATATCGAAGCCACAGCTCAGCTTCCTGCTGGCAAAGGGCTTTGGCCTGCTTTGTGGCTCCGGTCGGCCGATAGTTCGGTCAAGGCTGAAATCGACCTCATGGAAGTGTTGGGACAGAACACGAGCTTTCTTTACCAGACGGCACACACCAATGATGGCGGCATCATCAAGGCCACGCGGGCAAACGTCGGCGATATGTCGGCGAGCATGCACACTTACGGCGTCGACTGGCAGGAAGACCGCATCACCTTCTATTTCGATGGCAGACAGATGAGCTCGGTTGCAACGCCCGAGAGCCTGAAGGTGCCGATGTACTTCATCGCCAATCTCGCAGTGGGTGGTTGGGCCGGCGCTCCGGATGCCACAACAAAGTGGCCAGCCGAATACAAGATCGACTCGGTTCATGTCTGGCAGGACGCCGCCAATTTTATCGGCAAGACCGTTAAAGGCACGACGGCAAGCGAATTGCTGACGGGCAATGATGGAAACGACACGATCTTTGGCAATGGCGGCAATGACACCGTGCTCGCGTCAGCCGGTCAAGACAGAGTGTACACAGGCGGTGGCAATGATCGCATCAATGCAGGGCCTGGTCATGATTACCTCGACGGCGGTGCCGGTACAGACACAATGATTGGTGGCCTCGGCGACGATATCTTCATCGTCAATGTCGCAACGGACCAGATCATCGAATTCGCCAATCAAGGCTTTGATACGGTCCGAACCGCGCTTTCGGCATATTCGATTGGTGGCAACATCGAAGGTCTGACCCATCTCGGTGACACGGCCTTCAAGGGTGTGGGTAATCTGCTTAACAACCGTCTGGAAGGCGCGGGCGGCTCTGACACGCTCATCGGCGGCGCCGGTCATGATACGGTTTTTGGAAGAGCTGCAAGCGACCGTCTTGAAGGTGGCGTGGGCAATGACAAACTCTATGGCGGCACAGGCAACGACACGCTACTCGGCGGTGACGGCAATGATCTCTTTGTCTTCAAAGCAGCCGACGGCGTTGGGTCCGATCTGATCCTCGACTTCAAAGTCGGCATCGATGAGATCGATGCGCGCGAACTCGGCTTCACCTCGATTGAAGCTATCTTGGCGCATGCCGTCGCCAATGGGGCGAGCACAATCATCACCGCGGACAATGGTGCGGTCATTACCCTTCAAAACGTCAATAAGGATGCTCTTACTGGGCATGACTTCGTTTTCTGAGCGATCTCTCCCCTCTCGCTCGGAAATCCCGCTCACTCCCGGCGGGACCGTGAACCCCTGGGCCGTAAGGTCCGGGGGTTTCGGTTGATACCTTTATAGCGTCACAGACGATGTCGTGGTCAGCTTCAGAAGACCTTCCGATCCATCAAAGCGCTTAATCGATAAAGCGTCACCACTCAGCCCCTTGGACAGATCGATGGATTCGATATTCATCTGATCGAGCGTCTTGAACTCTCCGGTTTCAAATTGACCGTTCTGATTATCGTCAGTCCAAACGCCAAATCTTTGAAATTGGCGATCGTTCACATCGAACACATCATCCCCGTTGGCATCGAAACTCTTCAACGCATCAAAGTTTGTTGTCGTATCGGGCGCGTCCTGCAGGAAAGCAAGCTCGCTTGCCGGATCGATAACACCGTCATCATCCCGATCGAACGCCAAGACCGGACGATTGGGGCCTGTCGGATCTGGCGATCGACTGCCTTCACCAGTCGGATCATCGACGCCCGGCAGATTATCATCCTCTTGATCGGGGGCCTCGACTTTTCTTGCCAGAATTGAGAGGCGGCGCGCTTTACTTTTGCCGCCAAACCAGACCCTGAAAATTCCGCGGAACATTGGCTTACCAATCCATTTCATTCTGCAATGGCATATATAAAACATGCAGAAGAGGACTTAGCGCAAGAGCATTGAGGGATTAGCGTAAAAAAAGTTTATGCCTTAGCTAAAATAAGATGGAGTGATTGTGCAGCAAAGTCTGATCACAATCTCCAATAGAAAAGGCGGCCCGAAGGCCGCCTTTTGTATTTGCAACCAGAGCGAGAAATTTACTCGCTCGCTTCGATCATTTCTTCAACGGTCGGCTTGCCCTCGAGATCTTCGCCGGTGGTCTGGTCGACCACTTTCATGGACAGGCGAACCTTGCCACGATCGTCGAAGCCCAAGAGCTTCACCTTGACCTTGTCGCCTTCCTTGACGACATCGGTGACCTTCTGCACGCGCTGCGCCGCGAGTTGCGAGATATGGACGAGACCATCCTTCGCACCGAAGAAATTCACGAACGCGCCGAAATCAGTCGTCTTCACCACTGTGCCATCATAGATGACACCGATTTCGGGTTCAGACGCGATCGACTTGATCCAGTTGAGCGCCGCGGTGATCGAGGTGCCATCCGATGACGCGACTTTCACGGTACCATCGTCTTGAATGTCGATCTTGGCACCCGTCTTTTCAACGATTTCGCGGATGACCTTGCCACCCGAACCGATGACTTCGCGGATCTTATCGACCGGAATTTTGATCGTCTCAATACGCGGCGCATATTGGCCGAGTTCCTGACGCGCACCGGTGAGGGCCTTCGCCATTTCGCCGAGGATATGCAGACGGCCGCCCTTGGCCTGATTGAGGGCGACGCGCATGATTTCTTCGGTGATGCCGGCGATCTTGATGTCCATCTGCAGCGAGGTCACGCCATTGGCAGTACCGGCCACTTTGAAATCCATGTCGCCGAGATGATCTTCGTCACCAAGAATGTCGGAGAGAACCGCATAGCGATCACCCTCAAGGATGAGGCCCATTGCGATGCCCGCAACCGGCGACTTCAACGGCACGCCAGCATCCATGAGCGCGAGCGAGGAACCGCACACCGTCGCCATCGACGACGAACCGTTCGATTCCGTGATCTCGGAGACGAGACGGATCGTGTAGGGGAATTCGTGATGCGGCGGCAGCATCGGACGCACAGCACGCCACGCCAATTTGCCGTGACCGATTTCACGGCGGCCCGGCGAACCCATGCGGCCAGTTTCGCCGACGCTGTAGGGCGGGAAGTTATAATGCAGCAGGAAGGTTTCCTTGTAGGTGCCTTCAAGCGAGTCGATGAATTGCTCGTCATCGCCCGTGCCAAGCGTCGCAACCACAAGCGCCTGCGTTTCACCGCGTGTGAACAAAGCCGAACCATGGGTACGCGGCAGAATGCCAACTTCCGAGACGATGTTGCGCACTGTCACGAGATCGCGGCCATCGATGCGACGGCCGGTGTCGAGAATGTTCCAGCGCACGATCTTGGCTTCGACTTCCTTGAACACGGACGCGGCGAGAAGCGGCGCGACCGGGTTTTCAACGCCTTCGCCCGAGAGTGCAGCGAGCACTTTCTGCTTGGCAGCAGCAACCTTATCCTGACGCTCTTTCTTCTGCGGCGTCGAATAAGCAACGCGCAATTCGCTTTCGACGAGTGCGAGGATTTTGGCTTCAAGTTCTGAATAATCCGGCGTCGTGAAATCGCGCGGGTCTTTCGCGGCCACTTCGGCGAGTTTGATAATCGCATCGATAACCGGCTGGAAACCCTTATGGCCGTGCATAACGGCACCGAGCATCACGTCTTCAGCGAGTTCTTTCGCTTCCGATTCCACCATCAACACCGCATCGGCCGTACCGGCGACGACAAGATCGAGATCGGATGTGGCCATTTCAGCAATGGTCGGATTCAGCTTGAACTGGCCGTTGACATAGCCGACGCGCGCAGCACCGACCGGGCCCATGAAAGGCACGCCAGAAAGCGTGAGAGCCGCGGAGGCTGCCACCATGGCGACGACATCCGGATCGTTTTCGAGATCATGCGACAGCACGGTGACGACGACTTGCGTGTCGTTTTTGTAGCCATCGACGAAAAGCGGACGGATTGGACGGTCGATCAGGCGGGAGACGAGCGTCTCTTTTTCCGAGGGACGGCCTTCGCGCTTGAAATAGCCGCCGGGAATGCGGCCGGCTGCAAAGGTCTTCTCCTGATAGTTTACAGTGAGCGGGAAGAAATCGACGCCGGCCTTCGGCTCTTTCGCCGAGACGACAGTGGCAAGAACAGTGGTTTCGCCATAGGTCGCGAGCACAGCACCATCAGCCTGACGGGCAATGCGGCCGGTTTCGAGCGTAAGCTTGCGCCCCGCCCAAACGAGTTCAACGCGTTGGGTATCGAACATGGGTGTTCAGTCCTTCGAGAGGCCAGAACCTGCGCCATGAGCAAGACGACGAGGGGCTTCCTTGGGAAGGCAGCCTTGCTGCCGAAAGCCCCCGGCAATCCTGCCATGATCCGCAGGCCCCGGCGGGGTAGCCGGACGGGTCCATTCCCGGTCCGGAGAAGAGCCCGCTCAGCGGGCTCCCATTCACTTGGAAGGGCCGTCTTGCAGGCCCTTTAGGGAAAAGGCGGGCCAAGGCCCGCCTTCAGAGGATCGGCGTTAGCGGCGGATGCCGAGGCGCTCGATCAAAGTCTTGTAGCGGCCCACATCCTGACGCTTCACATAATCGAGAAGCGAACGGCGCTGGGACACGAGCTTCAGGAGGCCACGGCGGGAATGATTGTCCTTGGCGTGCGTCTTGAAGTGATCGGTGAGGTTGGTGATGCGCTCGGTCAGGATCGCGACCTGGACTTCCGGGGAACCGGTATCGCCCGCTTTGGTAGCGTATTCCTTGATCAGCGCCTGCTTGCGCTCAGCCGTAATCGACATCGGGTGCTCCTTATCTGTTGGAGGGAGAGGCGGCCCTGCCGGGATGTCGTCCAGCAAGGTCGATAGCGCGGCAGGCCAAAGCCTGTCGCGTGCGCCGTCTTCATACACGAAAAGGCCGGAAAAGCTAGGGGGTGAGCCAATCTTCCAGCTTCAGCCCCGGCACGCGCGAGAATTCACGGATGTTGTTGGTGACGAGGATCATATTCCGTTCAAGCGCTTGGGCAGCAATGAGAGAGTCGAAGGGACCAATCGTTTGACCTTTAGCAGCCAAACCAGCACGAAGCTCACCAGCGCGCCGAGCATCCGCGGCTGTGAACGGCATGATCTCAAACGGCGCTCGGAGGAGACCATCGAGGGCGCGCTGGGCTCGCATATGATCGCGAGCCCAATAAACACCATATTGGAGTTCCGCTAACACAATCGTTGCCAAGCCGATCACGACATCGCGGGCAAACAGGCCTGCCAAATGCTCCTCGAGATCTGGCCGACCGCCCCGCAAAAGCGCGATCGCAATGTTGGCATCAATGCAAAACATCAATCAAAAATTGGTCGTTCCGGCGGCATGTCTGGCTGCTCCCGACCTTCTTCCATAAACTCAGGCATTTGATACTGCCGTAGCGTTGCAAGCCACTCGTTAGAATCGAACGCATCGGGTTCGATCAGAACACCGCCCGGCACTTTTGTCAGCCTGACCTTTTCGCCAGGCATACGGAACTCTTTCGGCAAGCGCACCGCTTGGCTGCCGCCGTGTTTGAAGAGTTTCGCCCGTGCCGATTTGAAAGCATCTTGTTTCATAGCTACAAAATGTAGCTACGAATTTGCCGTAACGTCAAGAAGCGTGGCTCATATCGCCAGATTGAACACCCGCACCGGCACGAACTCGCCGCGTTCTACCATGCCGACCGCAACCGGCACGCCAGCGCAGGTTGAATAGACGAGTTCGCCCTCTGGCGGCGCATCACGCCCACGCAGAATGACGCTTTGGCCACGACGCAACCGCATGGCGGAATCGCGGTTCATCACCACGCATTCCAACTCGGACAAGCCAGCTTCCACCGGCAAGACGGCCGCCGCTGCGGCTTCCGCTTGATCGGCCATCGCGCTCCATGGCGTCGCATCCGCCAAGGTGAAGGGGCCGACGCGCGTGCGGCGTAGGGCCGTGACGTGACCATAGCAGCCGAGCATCCTGCCAATGTCGCGCGCAATGGCACGCACATAGGTGCCCTTGCCACATTCAGCCGCGAGTGTGGCGCGTTCCGGCGAAAAAGAGACAAGTTTCAACGAATAGATTTCAACTTGGCGAGATTTCATTTCGATGGCTTCGCCATCACGAGCGAGATCGTAAGCGCGCTCGCCACCAATCTTGATCGCCGAGAAGCGTGGCGGCACCTGGTCAATCACGCCTTCGAAACGCGACAAGATCGATTCAAGTTCAGCCTGTGTCGGACGGCGATCGCTTGTTTCCGTGACGCGGCCTTCGCTATCGTCCGTATCCGTCTCAGAGCCGAAATCGACCGTAAACGTATAAGCCTTCTCGCCATCGACGACATAAGGCACGGTTTTGGTGGCCTCGCCGAAAGCGAGCGGCAGAATGCCCGACGCCAAGGGATCGAGCGTGCCGGCATGGCCCGCCTTTTTCGCGTTGAGCAAACGCCGCACGGCCGAGACGGCATGCGTTGACGTCATGCCGATCGGCTTGTCGAGCACGATCCAGCCATTCACTTCGACACGGGTTTTCTTCTGTTGAACGATCTTGGGCGCGCTCATTCGGCGTCCTCGGTGTCGTCATGCGGTTTGGCGAGATCACGCTGCACCTGCGGCGAGCGCAGAAGCGCATCGATTTTCTGCGCTTCGACCAATCCCTCATCGGGACGGAAACGCAGATCGGGTGCGAATTTCAGATTGACGCGATGGGCAATCTCCATGCGCAGAAATTTCCGCTCATCGGCGAAAGCGCGGATGATGTCTTTCTCGTTCTGACGATTGTGTAGCGTCACATAGATCGTAGCAATCTTCAGATCGGGGCTCATGCGGACTTCTGGGATGGTGACAAACGCATCCTGAATGACCGGATTCTGTAAATCGCCACGCGAAAGAATCTCCGTCATCGCGTGCCGGATCAATTCACCAACACGCAATTGGCGCTGCGACGGTCCTTTTTTGTCGTCATGATGTTTCATGTCTCACCATTCCTGCCGGATTCGGACCGGCTTGAGGACGGAAAAGAAAAGGCCCGCGAGCGAATACTGCGCGGGCCATTCCGAAGCTTCGGTCAGGCCGTCAGAGCGAGCGGCGGATTTCCTCGATGCGATAGCATTCGATGATATCGCCTTCGCGCATGTCCTGATAATTCTCGAAGGCCATGCCGCATTCCTGACCCGACGGCACTTCCTTGACTTCGTCCTTGAAGCGCTTGAGCGTCGACAGCTTGCCTTCGTGAATGACAACGTTGTCGCGGATGAGGCGCACATTCGCGCCGCGCTCGACACGGCCATCCTGCACAAGACAGCCTGCAACCTTGCCGATCTTCGACACACCGAAGACCTGCAAGATGCGTGCTTCACCAAGGCGTTCTTCGCGCAGGGTCGGCGCAAGCAGACCCGACATCGCCGATTTCACATCATCCACGAGATCGTAGATGATGTTGTAATAGCGAATTTCGGTGCCCGAACGCTCGGCCGCTTCGCGTGCTTCCTTATTGGCGCGCACGTTGAAGCCAATGACAGCAGCGCCCGAGGCTTCCGCCAACGTGATGTCGCTCTCGTTGATGCCGCCTGCGCCCGCGTGAATGACGCGTGCTCCGACTTCATCCGTCCCGAGCTTATCGAGCGCACCAATGATCGCTTCCACCGAACCCTGCACGTCGCCTTTGACGACGAGCGGGAATTCCTTGCGGCCTGCCGTTTTAAGCTGGCTCATCATGTCGGCCAGCGAACCACGCGCCTTGCCCGCACGCGCCGCTGCACGTTCGCGCTTCTGACGCGTACGATATTCGGTGATCTCACGGGCACGCGCTTCGTTCTCAACAGCCGCAACGCGATCACCCGCTTCGGGCGCGCCATTGAAACCGAGAATCTCGACGGGAACCGAAGGACCCGCTTTCTGCACTTGCGCGCCAAGATCTGAGACGAGTGCGCGCACACGGCCCCATTCGGAACCTGCGATCACGATGTCGCCTGTCTTCAAAGTGCCACGCTGCACGAGCACGGTGGCAACGGGGCCGCGGCCGCGATCGAGCTTGGCTTCGATGACAGTGCCTTCAGCCGGTCGATCCGCATTGGCCTTGAGATCAAGAATTTCCGACTGCAGCGCAATGGCGTCGAGCAGCTTATCGAGATTAATGCGCTTGGTGGCCGAAACTTCGATCTCGAGCACATCGCCACCCATCGATTCCACCTGAACTTCATATTGCAGAAGTTCCGTGCGGACCCTGTTGGGATCGACGTTTGGCTTATCGATCTTGTTGATTGCGATAATTAGCGGCACCTTCGCCGCCTTGGCATGATTGATCGCTTCAATCGTCTGCGGCATGACACCGTCATCGGCGGCCACAACCAGCACCACAATGTCCGTCACTTTCGCGCCGCGCGCGCGCATCGCCGTAAAGGCAGCGTGACCGGGCGTGTCAATGAAGGTGATCTTATCGCCATTGGGCGCAGTCACCTGATAGGCACCGATATGCTGTGTGATGCCACCGGCTTCGCCCGCCACAACATTGGCATGACGAATGGCGTCGAGCAGCGAAGTCTTGCCGTGGTCGACGTGACCCATGATGGTGACGACCGGCGGACGCGCTTCGAGATTCTCGTCGGCATCCGGCGTATCGAAGAGACCCTCTTCCACATCCGCTTCGGCAACGCGCTTAACGGTATGGCCGAATTCTTCCGCGACGAGTTGGGCTGTGTCCGCGTCGACCACGTCGGTGATCTTCACGAGCTGGCCCTGTTTCATCAGGAATCGGATCACATCCACCGCGCGCTCGGTCATACGGTTGGCGAGTTCCTGGATCGTGATCGTTTCCGGAATCGTCACTTCGCGCGCAATCTTTTCCTTCTGCTCGGCCATGCCGGCGCCTTTAAGGCGCTGCACGCGGCGGCGGAAAGAAGCGACCGAACGCGTGCGTTCGTCCTCGCCGCTGGTGGCGGCAGAAACCGTCAGGCGGCCGCGACGCTTCTCGTCACCTGCGCGCGCGCGCTCAGGACGGGCGGGCGCGGCGGGGCGAGCGGGGCCAGCACCGCGGCGCGGTGCGCCACGGCGGCGTTCCTCATCGTCCGGTTCAGCCGGAACAGGTGCACGCGACAGGCCGGGGGCCGAAGAGCGGCGCACAGGCCCATCGGATGACGGGCGCGGCGCAGAGGTGGGCGCAGACTGGGCGGCCGGAGCCGAATCGCCAAGACGGCGCTTAGCTTCATCTTCGGCTTTGCGCTTCACCTCGTCGTCGTGACGGCGGCGATCTTCCTCCTCGCGCTTGCGCGCTTCGGCGGCGACGCGTTCAACGCGTTCACGCTCATCGCGCTCAGCGCGAACCTTAGCTTCGTCTTCGGCGCGCTTCCGGTCTTCGGTTTCGCGCTTGCGGGCTTCGACCAAGGCGTGAGCGCGGGCATCGCGCTCTTCATCGGTCAGCGTGCGCAGCACAACACCTGAGCCCGAACGTGGCGCACTCTGCTGGGAGCGGCCTTCGCCGCGGCCCGGTGTCGGTGCGCGACCGCTCGGGCGTGCCGCCGGTGCGGCAGCAGCTGGCTTCGCCGGCGCTGGCGCCACGGGCTGCGGCGTAGCCGCTACGACAGGCGCGGGAGCCGGTTCAGCTTTCGGTGTCTCGCCCGGCCCGATCGTGCGGCGCTTCACCTTCTCGACCACAACGGCCTTGGTCCGGCCATGGGAGAAGCTTTGACGCACAACGCCCTGCTCGACAGGACGCTTCAAAGACAGCGTCTTCGAGGGGACATGCAACGTCTTGTCGCCGCCAGTATTCTTCGTATCGCTCATTCAGCTCTGCCCTAACGGCTTTCCGTCTTCATGACCCGGATTATCCGGGATGTCCCGATCGGCCTTGCCGGTCCGGTAGCGTTCAAGTGTCCGGAGCCGCGCCACACACAAACGCGATGCCGGACCGTCTAGAAGCGCTGCATGTATCACATGTGACCGGCCCAATGCCAAACCCAATTCCTCGAAATTCAGCCCGCGCAACGTCATTTCGACGTTAGCACTTTCGCCAAACCTCCTTTTGAGCGCCTGCGAGAGCTTTCGCACCCCATCAGCCGCCGCATCGGATGCATGGATCACGACGCGAACAGGTCCGCGCGCAATCGCTGCCTCCACTTTGTCAAAGCCCGAAACGACGAGCCCCGCCTTGTTGGCGAGGCTCAGCGCCTCGCGTGCCTGCCGGGTGAGAAGACCCTCAACCAGAGAGGGGAGATCTACATCGGCCTTAACATCGGCCTTGAGCCCACGCCCAAAAGCCTTCTTCCGAACTGCCTCGGCGACCGCATGGCGCGTCGCCGAGACCCAGACCCCGCGCCCCGGCAGGTTCCGCTTGAGATCGGGAACCACCGAGCCATCGGGAGCTGCCACGAAACGGATCAGATCGTCGACCTTATGTCGCGTGCGTGTCGCGATGCAGGTCCGTTCCGGCCCGGTTTCATCCGCACCGTCATCGTCCAAATCCATTTCGCGGGTCATGTCGTTTCCCGCCTAAAGAGCGGGCCTCAGCCCGCCGCTTCCTCTTCCACCGTCTCGGCAGCAGCTTCGATCCAGCCCGCCTTAACGCGCGCATCCATGATCATGGCTTCCGCTTCCTCGCGTGAGATTTCGATCCCATCGAGGAACCCGGCGATCTTCGTGGTTTCGCCGTTCTTACGCTCGGTCCAACCAACGAGATCGTCAGTCGCGCAACCGGCGAGGTCTTCGATGGATTTCACATCGTTCTCGCCCAGCTTGACCATGATCTCGGTGCTGATTCCATTCACGTCACGCAATTCATCGAGGACGCCCAGAGAGCGGCGGCGCTCGTCGAATTCGGCTTCGATACGAGCGAGATAATCTCGCGCACGATTTTGAATTTCTTCGGCCGTGTCTTCGTCGAAGCCTTCGATGGAGGCGAGTTCGGCGACCTCGACGAATGCCAATTCCTCCACCGAACGGAAGCCTTCCGACGCCAAGAGTTGGCCGACGACTTCGTCCACATCGAGCGCGTCCATGAAGGTCTGTGTCCGCTCGACGAATTCCTTCTGACGGCGCTCGGATTCTTCGGCTTCCGTCAGAATGTCAATGTCCCAACCCGTCAATTGCGAAGCAAGACGGACATTCTGACCGCGACGGCCGATTGCCAGAGAAAGCTGATCGTCCGGCACCACGACTTCAATGCGCTCGGCATCTTCGTCGAGCACGACCTTCGACACTTCGGCCGGTTGCAGCGCGTTGACGATAAAGGTCGCAACATCGGGCGACCACGGAATGATATCGATCTTTTCGCCCTGCAATTCGCCAACGACGGCTTGCACGCGCGAACCGCGCATACCGACGCAAGCGCCAACCGGATCGATCGAGGAATCGCGTGAGATGACGGCAATCTTTGCGCGCGAACCTGGATCGCGGGCGACCGCCTTTACTTCAATGATTCCGTCATAGATTTCCGGCACTTCCTGCGCAAAGAGCTTTGCCATGAATTGCGGATGCGTGCGCGACAGGAAAATCTGTGGGCCGCGTTGCTCGCGGCGCACATCGAACACATAAGCGCGGATGCGGTCGCCGGCGCGGAACATTTCACGCGGAATTAATTCGTCACGACGAACAATGGCTTCTGCGCGGCCGAGATCGACGATCACATTGCCATATTCAGCGCGCTTGACCTGACCATTGACGATTTCGCCAATACGGTCCTTGAATTCGTCGTATTGGCGATCACGCTCGGCCTCGCGCACTTTTTGCACGATGACTTGCTTGGCTGATTGCGCGGCGATACGGCCGAAATCGAAGGGCGGCAATGTATCGGCGATCGTATCGCCAATCTGGGCCGCAGGGTTGAAACGCTGCGCATCGACAAGCGCAATTTCAATGGCCGGGTTTTCGACCTGTTCAACGACTTGCAGATAACGCGAGAGACGCAGTTCGCCGGTGCGCGGATTGATCTCCGCATGGACATCGGTTTCTGCTCCGTAACGCGAACGCGATGCCTTCGCGATCGCATCTTCCATCGCCGCAATCACGATCTGACGATCAATATTCTTCTCGCGCGCGACTGCGTCCGCGATCTGCAACAATTCGAGCCTGTTGGCGCTGACGGCCATGGGTGTCACTCCTTGTTTCGTTTCGACGGCTTCTTCGGCTTTTGCGCCGGTTCGTCCGCCTGTTCGAATTCGTCGGCTTGTTGGTCTTCCGTTTCGGTTTCGGCGCCGCGGGCCTTGCGGGCCGCCTTGTCACGCCGGAGCGATTCTCGGATCAGGTCATCGGTGAGAACGAGGCGTGCCTCACCGATATCGGCGAGGGGAATTGCGACACGCGCCTCCTCGTCCTTGCCAGTGTCGTCACGTTCGATCACCACCGCGCCCTCAGCCGCGCCAATGATCACGCCTTTGAAGCGCTTGCGGCCATGGACGGGCAATTTGGTCTCGATCTTCACTTCATAATCGGCCCAACGATCGAAATCCGAGGGGCGCACGAGAGGGCGATCAATACCGGGCGACGATATTTCGAGGTTGTACGCGCGATCGACAGGATCTTCGAGGTCGAGAATAGGCGAGATCGCACGGCTGACGGCCTCGCAATCGTCGACACTCATCGTGCCATCAGGGCGCTCTGCCATGATCTGGACTGTGCAACCGTTGAGGCCGGAGACGCGCACGCGCACAAGCCGGTAGCCGAGGTCCTCGATGGCGGCTTCAATGAGCACCGCCACGCGGGCCGCAACACCGTTTTCCACGATCAACCGGCGTTCTACCGCGCCCTGATCTGCCGATCCGCTCAAATCTGCTTCCTGCTCGTCGCCCCGGGCCGGATCGCGGCAATAAAAAAGAGCGGGTCCCGGAGGGCCCACTCTCACGATCCGATCCGAAGATCACGTTAGAGATGTCTACTGCTTGGGTCTCTTACCTCCAAAGCTGGTCAAAAGCAAGATTTTTCAAAAATTACACCAAAGGGTTGCTTGTTGAGCTAAAGCGCAACCTTTTGGTAAGTGACGTAACGTAATTCTCTCTTTGATTGCGGAGATTCGATTATGCAACCTATCCATTCCTTTGTGACCGAGGTCGAGCAGGCCATTGCCACCCATGAGGCCACGAAGCGGATGACCGTTTTGCGCCAGATCACTTCGCTTTTCATCGATCACGCACCTCTCCTGACAGACGACCATGTCGCCGTCTATGACGAGGTCATCGTCCGGTTGGCCCGCGAGATCGAGTTCCACGCCAGGGTCGAATTGGCCGATAGGATGGCCGATGTCCCCAACGCGCCTCTGCAGACGATCCGCGATCTCGCGCTGGACGAGGACATCGCCATTGCTGGGCCTGTCCTGCGCCGTTCGGCGCGGGTCAGCGAAGACGACCTTGTCATGGTTGCGGGAACACGCGGACCACTTCATTTGCGTGCCGTGGCGGCGCGCGAGGATATTGGCGAGCGGGTGACCGACATTCTCGTCGACCGCGGCGATACCGACGTACACCACATCGTTGCCGGCAATGCGGCTGCACGGCTTTCGGAAGACGGGTTCCGCAAACTTGCCGAAACCGCGGCCGGCGACGGCACACTGCTCGCCTTGCTCCGTCAGCGCGGTGAAGACGAAACGACGCTCAATGCCATTGTCGAAGCGGCAAGCGAACGGGCCGCACAGCGTTTGGCCGAAACAGGAATCACAGAGCGCGGCACAACCGGTCTCACGGAAATGCTGGAAGGCCATGCCGAGCGCCTTATGGCACGCGACGGGGCCGTCGATCTTGTCGGTGCAATCGAATCTGCCTTGCCGCTGGCCGAAAGTGCGCTCGCCGCAGACCGGCTCGATGAGGATTATCTGATCGCGCAATTACAACGTGGACAGGTTCCAGCGGCTTTGGCTGGCCTGTTGCTGCTCGCCGGTACGCCACCAACGATTGTCGCGCGCGCTTTCGATGCGCCGCAATTCGATCCACTTTTATTTCTGGTGCGGTCCGTACGTTTCAACTGGCCATGCTTCAAAGCATTTCTCGCAGCGAAATCGGATCGTGACTTACCGGAAGCGTTGCTGCGCAGTGCATTTTCAAGCTTCGATGAATTAACGGTGCCGACGGCACAACGCGTGATGCGTTTTGTTTGTGCGCGGGCTAAGCTTGAAGAAGAGAATGAAACGAATGCCAACTAAATACGCTTGAAGCGCAAATAACTCGGCGTGCGGCCTTCGCGTTTGGCTTTCGCCTCATAGCGCGTGCCGGGCCAACCTTCATAGGGAGTACGCCACGCATCGGCATGGTCGGCAGGCCAGATGAAACCAGGCGCACGCACAATGCGCGCAAGCGTCCAACCGACATAATGATCAATATCGCTTGCGAACCAAAAATCGCCGCCCGGCTTAAGGATGCGGGCGAGCTTGGTCAGCATTTCGTCAGAGACGAAGCGCCGCTTATGATGACGCCGCTTCGGCCAAGGGTCAGGATACAGCAAGAATACGCGCGAGACGGACGCGTCCGGCAATCCCGCAATCACATGGGATGCATCGCTGTCGTAAAGCCTGATATTGTCGAGATGCTCGGTGTCGACCGCTGCCAACAACTTCGCCATGCCGTTGACGAAGGGTTCGCAGCCGATGAAGCCAATGTCTGGATTTTCGCGCGCCCGGTGGGCGAGATGCTCGCCACCACCAAAGCCAATTTCAAGCCAAAGTTCTTTGACCGGGCGCGGAAAGAGTGTGGCGGGATTTTTCAACTCCTCCGGCCGCACGCGCAGGCGCGGCAGGAGCTCATCGAATAAACCGGCTTGATGCGCGCGGAGCGGATGACCCTTGCGGCGGCCATAAAAGGCCGTGTCACGACGCTCCGCTGTCACGTCATCCATTCCCGCTTCAGAAGCGCGACTTCAACGCATCGGCGAGATCAGTCTTTTCCCAAGAAAAGCCACCGTCAGCTTCAGCCTTGCGGCCAAAATGGCCATAGGCAGCTGTGCGCGCATAGATGGGCTTGTTGAGATCGAGATGGGTGCGGATGCCACGCGGCGAGAGGTCCATCGCTTCCATCAGTACCTTTTCGAGCTTCGCCACATCAACTTGGCCAGTGCCATGCAGATCGGCATAGATCGACAGCGGCTTCGCTACGCCAATCGCATAGGAAAGCTGAATGGTGCAACGATCGGCGAGGCCTGCCGCGACCACGTTCTTCGCGAGATAGCGCGCGGCATAAGCGGCCGAGCGATCCACCTTGGTCGGATCCTTGCCCGAGAAAGCGCCGCCGCCATGCGGGGCTGCGCCACCATAAGTGTCGACGATGATCTTGCGGCCGGTGAGGCCAGTATCGCCGTCCGGACCACCGATCACGAATTTGCCGGTCGGGTTGATGTGCCAGACAGTCTGAGGATCGATCCAGCCCTGCGGCAGCGTCTCACGAACGTAAGGCTCAACAATCGAACGAATATCGTGTGAGGTAAGCGTCTTTTTGTTATGCTCTTCAATGTGTTGCGTCGAGACGACGATCTGCGTCACACCAACCGGCTTGCCATCGGCATAGCGGACGGTGACTTGGCTTTTAGCATCCGGACCTAGCACATTGGTTTCACCGGAACGGCGGGCATCAGAGAGGCGCTTCAAGATGTTGTGCGCATAGTGCAGCGGTGCCGGCATAAGTTCGGGCGTCTCACGGCAGGCATAGCCAAACATGATGCCTTGGTCGCCAGCGCCCTCGTCCTTGTTGCCAGCCGAATCGACGCCAACGGCAATGTCGGCCGACTGCGGATGCAAAAGGACTTCGATATCGGCATCCTCCCAGTGGAAGCCGTCCTGCTCATAGCCAATATCGCGAATGGCGAGCCGGGCGATGTGGGCGATGTAATCGGGTGTCAGCGTCTTTGGGCCGCGGGTCTCCCCAGCAATTACGACGCGATTGGTGGTTGCGAGCGTTTCGCAAGCAACACGGATCTGCCAGGGATCGATGCCCTGTGCGGCGCCTTCACGGAAGAAGGCATCCACGACCTCGTCTGAAATCCGGTCGCATACCTTGTCCGGATGGCCTTCCGAGACTGACTCACTGGTGAACAGATAATCTGAGCGCGCCACTAAGACCTCCTGATGTGGGAAGTACGGCGGCTGTCCCGCCGGACGGCCCTGCGGACCGCCGGCGCTAGGTGCCATGGAGGCTTACACTCCGTCAAGATATGGCGGACGAATTGTTCGGTTTGGCGAACGCTTCGTTTATGGGTCAGGCGGCCTCTTCCGGCGCGCCCGCGATCTCGCGGACAAGCTCAACCACCTTGCGGCGCAATTTGGCATCGCGAATACGGACGAACGCCTTGTTCAGCTGCACCCCCTCCGCCGTGGAGAGGAAGTCGACCACATAGGTCGCCTCGGTTTCATTGGCAGGCAGCATCGGCGTAGTCTCTTCTTGTGGCATCCCGTCAAAGAAGTAATCGACCGGGACACCGAGAATATTGGCGATGGCCTGCAACCGGCTTGCACCGATACGGTTCGTGCCCTTTTCGTATTTCTGCACCTGCTGAAAGGTTAGGCCCAGCGCATCGCCCAGCTTCTCTTGGCTCATGCCCACAAGAATGCGCCGCATCCGAACGCGGCTGCCAACATGCACATCGACTGGATTGGGACTCTTCTTCATTTTTGCGTCCTCTGCGGAGACAATGGCCAACGCGCGACGCAACGGGAACAAAGACTTCGCAATCCGGCCTAATCAATTCCAGGTTGCATAACAATGATTAAACAATTTCTACGATAATACTCGTATTAATCACATAAATACACTCTACACTTTCTAAGAGTAAGTCAATCGAAATGACGTCCCAACAAGGCTATAACGCCTAGCAAAACAAGCATTAACATTAAGGGAAACGATTGCATTTGAGTAAAAATCGGCGGATCGATGGCGCCGGGCAGCGGCCCATCGACTGTTCCCGTTTCACCAAGGTTGAGCTGCGCGCGAAAACGACCGAACGAATCAACGATCGCTGAAATGCCATTGTTGGCAGCACGCACCAAAGGCAAGCCTTCCTCAATGCTACGCAAACGCGCTTGCGCGAAATGCTGATGCGGCCCGGGCGTAATGCCAAACCATGCATCATTCGTGACGTTCAACAACCAAAGAGGGCGTGCACCATCTGGCAAAACCTTGCCGGGGAAAATCGCTTCATAGCAAATCAGCGGCGCAGCATCTGGCAGACCCGGCACGGGAAGCGCCACGCGCTTTTCGCCAGGGGTAAACACGCCGGGCACCGGAACGAATGTGCGCAGGCCCAACGCCTCAAGCCAATCGGCAAGCGGCAAATACTCGCCAAACGGGACGAGATGCACCTTGTCGGCATGGCCCAAAACTTGGCCCGCGCTGCCAATCACCTGAATGCCATTGAAATAGGCGTTGCTGACTTCACCCGGCAGAACAGGGCGCGCGCGGACAGCCCCGGTCACCAGCACGGCGCGGCCTTTGAGCATGTCAGCAATCTGCTCGAGAGCCTTCGCGTCGCGGGTCAACAAAAACGGGAAAGGCGATTCCGGCCAGATGTAATGCGTGACCTTCTCCGCACCGGGTGCCGACGAAACGGAGAAATAGCGCGCCATAATCGCGTCGCGATTTTGCGGTCGGAATTTAGCGTCCTGCGGAACATCGGGTTGCATGATCCTGAGCATGACACCGGCCCTATCGGGCGGTGTGGGCTGAGACAGCCGCCATTGCCCGAAGCCAACCATCGCCACCATCACACACGCCGACGCAATGAGAGGTCCCGCGCGCCGAATCCATGAGCCAGGGCCGAGAAAGGCAGCCGGCGCAGCGGCAGCGAAAATCGCGATAACATTCAACCCATACGCGCCAATCAGAGATGCCGTTTGCGAAAACGTCAGCGATCCCGCGAGCGCCATTCCTGGCATGTTCCACGGGAAGCCGGTGAAGACATAGCCGCGAATCCACTCGATCAGCGCCAACGAAAACGCGAAGGCAGCAATCCGCGCCGGGCCGGACGACCAGAGAACAGACGCGAGCACGAAAGCCAGCCCGTAGAAGATAGCTAGCACCGCCGGAAGACCGAGTACGCCGAGCGGCAAAAGCAAAGCGAATTGATCGGGTTCGACGAGGAAGGCCATGCCAAGCCACCACAGCCCGGCGACGAACCAGCCAAACCCAAAGCTCCACCCCGCTATGAAAGCTGCGCGCCAGCGCGCACGACCTTTTGACGTCCGTGCTGCGACACCATCGAGCATGACGATGGCAGTGCTCATGGCAATGAAAAGGGTGGGCCAAAAATAATAAGGCGCGAGTGCAAACGATCCAATCGCACCGGCGACCATGCCGAGTATCACGGCGCGCCATCCGGCCAAAGTGCCAGCAAGGCCGGTCGTACGTTTTTCCATCATTCCTGCGACACGGGTTTTTTCATCCCCTCAGATGGCTTGATGCCCCCTTGCGTCTCTGACGTTCCAATGCCGTAATGAATCCGTGCTTTCTTGACCCGACGTGGATCTGCGTCCAGCACTTCGAATTCGAGGCCAAGCGGGCCTGCGATGATTTCACCGCGGACCGGCACGCGCCCGGCAAGCGTCGCCACAAGGCCGCCAACCGTGTCCACATCCTCGGCTATATCGATTTCGTCGAAACTCAGACCAAGCAATTCGCCGACATCCTCAAGCGAAGCACGGCCATCGGCGACATAGATTTCATCGCTCTCGCGTGTGATGAGTTGCGTTTCGGCATCATCATGCTCATCCTCAATATCGCCGACGACGATCTCCACAAGATCCTCGATCGAAACGAGGCCGTCAGTGCCACCATATTCGTCGATGACAAGCGCCATATGGGTCCGCGTGGTCTGCATCTTCACAAGCAGATCGAGCGCCGGCATGGATGGCGGTACGTAAAGCACGGAGCGGAAGATGCGTGCGTCCGCCAGCGTCATCGTCAGATCGATACGGCCAAGATCAGGTGAGGACGTGGCAGTCTCCTGTCCCAGTGCCGCTTCAGCGCGGGCGGCGATGTAATCGAGGAAGTCGCGGATGTGCACCATGCCACGCGGATCATCGAGCGTGTCCGAGTAAACAGGCAGACGCGAATGGCCCTCGGTGCGGAAGAGCCGAAGCAATTCACCCAGCGATGTGTCGATCTCCACCGCGACGATATCGGCACGCGGCACCATAACATCATGGACGCGCTGGATGCGCAGGCGCAGGACGTTGCGCAGCATCTCGCGCTCTTCCGGCGAGAAGCCGCCATCATTATCGCCCTCTTCGAGCGCATCCTCCAAATCGCCACGGATAAACGCACCCGAACGCAAGCCCATCTTACCGAGGAGACGATCGATCAGACTTTCGCTGTCACGCTCGGGGAGCGGCGGAATCTTATTCTGATCGGCGGCGTTTCTGGATTCATCAGACATAATCGATTCCTCAATGCTCCTCCGCATAGGGGTCGGCAATGCCGAGCGCAGCCAGAATGCGGGTTTCGAGTTCTTCCATCATTTCTGCGTCTCTGTCGTTCATATGATCATGACCGAGGAGATGCAAAAATCCATGCACGACCAGATGGGCGGCATGGTCATCAAAATTCTTCCCTTCGTCTTGCGCCTCACGCTCGACGGTCTCGCAGGCAAGCACGATGTCGCCAAGAAACGGCGCATGGGCGAGGCGTTCGGGGAGTACGGATTGAAAAGAGAGGACATTGGTCGGCTTGTCCTTCTCACGCCATTCGCGATTCATCTCGCGCATCCGTGCGTCGTCGACGAGCAGGAGTGACACTTCTACTCCGTCGAGCAGAGTGATGCCGCAATCGCGGGCCGCCTGCATAAGCGCGCGTTCGGCCACCGCCTCCATCCCGGGATGGCGTTCCCACAGCGGACTTTCGCTGACGCAATCGAGCACGATCATGCGCGCGGCGGCTCTCCGCGACCTTGCGCCTCATAGGCCGTCACGATGCGGCGCACGAGATCGTGGCGCACGACATCGGCCTCAGCAAATGTGACGCGGCCAATCCCTTCCACGCCATTGAGCACCCGCACCGCCTCGACGAGACCGGATTTCTGCCCGGGCGGCAAATCGATTTGTGTCGGATCGCCCGTGACGATCATGCGTGAACCTTCACCCAAACGTGTCAGAAACATCTTCATCTGCATCGATGTGGTGTTCTGCGCCTCGTCGAGCAAGACCATGGCATTTGTGAGCGTGCGTCCGCGCATGAAGGCAAGCGGCGCAATTTCGATCATCCCAGTCTGCAGGCCGCGCTCGACATGGCGCGCTTCCATGAAATCGTAAAGCGCGTCATAGATTGGGCGCAGATAGGGATCGACTTTCTCGCGCATGTCTCCCGGTAGGAAGCCGAGACGCTCGCCCGCTTCCACCGCAGGGCGCGAGAGGATCAGGCGTTCGACGGCGCCCTGTTCGAGGAGTTGCACCGCATGGCCAACCGCCAGCCATGTCTTGCCTGTCCCGGCGGGCCCTTCGGCGAAAACAAGTTCATGCTTCTTCAAAAGCTTGAGATAGCGATGCTGCGCAGCATTGCGGGCGCGCACGCGGCGCTTGCGCGTGCCGACCTCATCGAAGCTCGTTACGACCTCCTCACCTTCTGGGAAGAGTGAACCTTGCATGAATTGTTCTTCGATCATGCCATCAACATCGCCGGTCGAGATAGCACCCGCCTGCCGGACACGATCATAAAGGCCTTCGAGAATCCGGCGCGCCTGTTCTGTGACGTCCGGCGCACCCTTGATCGTGACCTGATTGCCGTTGACATGGGCGGTCACGCCAATCCTACGCTCGAGATGCGCAAGGTTCTGATCGTAATGGCCGAAGACGAGACCCGCGAGCTTATTGTCGTCGAAGGAGAGTTTGATCTCGGCCGTTTCAGCGAGCCCTTCACGGGGCCGGACTTCGGTGCGGGTGAAGCGATTCAAACCGTCCTGCGCTTTCAACGGGGGCTCCTTGCTGGGTGCTTCATGGAATTTGCGTGCTCCTGACCGGACCTGCAACCCGTCCATTCAGGCTGTTGGCTACGATCGAAATGATTTCCACCGGAACGATGTCACCTGTGTGAACCTCATGCTCGACCACAACGGGCTGGAGATAGGGCGATTTGCCGGTCCATTGACCGGGGTGACGCCCACGCTTCTCGATCAGCACGTCGACCGTCTTGCCGATCGTGGCGGCATTGAAAGCGGTTTGTTGCTCCATGATCAGGGCCTGCAACGCATAAATCCGCTCGTTCTTGACACTCTCAGGGATTTGTTCGGTCAGTTCGGCGGCAGGCGTGCCGGGCCGTTCGCTATACTTGAACGAAAAGGCCGAGCCGAAGCCCACCTGACGGACCAGATCCATCGTGTCTTCAAAATCGTGATCCGTCTCGCCCGGGAAGCCGACGATAAAGTCCGACGACAGCGCAATATCGGGCCGCACCGCACGAATGCGGTCGATCAGGCGCAGATAATCTTCGCGCGTGTGTTTGCGATTCATCGCATCCAGGATGCTATCGGAACCCGATTGCACCGGCAAATGCAGATAAGGCATGAGCTGCGGCAGATCGCGATGGGCGGCAATCAGGCTGTCATCCATGTCGCGCGGATGGCTCGTGGTGTAGCGCAACCGTTCGAGCCCCGGGATCTCGGCCACAGCATAAAGCAGTTCACTGAGGGTCGAAGTCGATCCATCGCGGCCTTTGCCGTGCCAAGCATTCACATTCTGGCCGATCAGCGTGACTTCGCGAATGCCAGCCTCGGCGAGATGGCGTGCCTCACGCAGGATTGCGTCCATGTCGCGCGACATTTCAGCACCGCGCGTATAAGGCACGACGCAGAAGGTGCAGAATTTGTCGCAGCCTTCCTGCACGGTGAGAAAGGCGGAAACGCCGCGCGCCAGCGTCTTTTTTGCGCTCGGCATCGGCAAAACGGAAAATTTGTCGTCAGCCGGAAACTCCGTATCGACAACGCCGCGGCGCGCTTCCGCGCGTTTCAACAGGTCGGGCAGCCGGTGATAATTCTGCGGTCCGACAACGAGATCGACGGATGGCGCGCGGCGGGTGATTTCGACGCCTTCGGCTTGGGCGACGCACCCGGCGACAACGATCTTGGTGTCTCGACCCGCAGCATTGCGCTCCTTGCGGAGTTCCCGGACACGGCCCAGCTCCGAATAGACCTTTTCGACCGCCTTTTCGCGGATATGACAGGTGTTGAGGATGACGATATCGGCATCTTCCATCGCCTGCGTCTCGACGAATCCTTCCGGAGCGAGAACGTCCGCCATGCGCTGGGCGTCATAGACGTTCATCTGGCAGCCATAGGATTTGACGAAGAGTTTTTTCGGGTCCGTCGCGGTCATGGTTCAAGATCGGGCTGGGTTGCGGCCTGTTCTTATCCGCTCTTGGCGATCAAGAGAACCGATTTCGGAGAACCCGATCCGCTCAGTCAGGCGAGGCCCGCCCGCAGCGTATCGTAAGTGCGGGCAATCTCGGCCTCGAGATCGCGCGCTAACGCCTTGCGATCGACCTCGGGCGTGATCGCGACCGGTTCACCGAAGCGCAGTACGGCCCGAATGGGTGGGCCGGTGATGACATCGTTGAGATGGGGCAGGAGATCCATATCGCCGTGCCATGCAAGGTCAGGCCCGGGCAGCGGGCTCACGGCCCCCGCCCGACCGGGATAGGCAACAATGAGCGGCTGGACGCGGGCGGCGCCTTCCTCGGTAGCCACGCTTGTGGCAGCTCCTATGAGCGCCGAGCGGAAGGGCAGGACGCGATGGCCGTCCGACGTCGTCCCTTCTGCAAAGAGCACCAGCGGATCGCCTTGCGCGAGCCGTTTGGCCACTTGTGCATGAGCGTCGCGCGTGGCCGTGCGGCGCGTCCTATCGATGAAGACCGAGCGTTGCATCCGCGCGAAGGTTCCAATCACAGGCCAAGTGCCGACTTCCGCCTTAGCGATGAAGCTCACTGGAAAGGCCGCGCCGATGACGACGATATCGAGCCACGACAGATGGTTCGACACAAGCAGCAAAGGCCGATCCGGTGCAGGCGTACCTTCGATATGAACGCGCACGCGCAGCAGTTTCAAAACGAGTCGATGAAACCAGAGCGGCATTTTGTGTGCGATACGCCAATCATATTTCAAAGCAAGCGCCTGCACCGCCATCATGGGCGGCGTCACTTGCGCGAGCACCGCCAGCACGAGAGAAACACGCCAGCGCATGGATCAAAAATTCCGGCGCATGACAATGGCTTCCGCCGTACTCCCATCGGCCTTGCGATAATAAGCAGGGCGGCGGCCCACTTCCTCGAAACCGAAATGGCGATAGAGTTTCAGCGCCGGCAGATTTTCCGCCTCGACTTCGAGAAAGAGCGAACGGACGCGTTCGACGCCAAGGCCTGCGATGCCGCGCGCCAGCATCGCCTTGGCGATGCCACGTTCGCGCGCATGGCGCGCCACAGCGATGGAGAGGATTTCCGCCTCATCAGCCGCAATGCGACACAAGAGAAATCCGCAGAGATTTTTTTCGCCCGGCAATTGCGCGCCGACGCCGTAGCAGGTCGCGTCCGCGATCAGATTTTCGCATTCGGGCACTGACCAGCCACGATCGAAATTGTCGCCATGGAGAAAAGCGACATCGTCTGCATCGGCCGGTTTCAGCCTAGCAATGACGGGCCGCTTCGAACGGCCGAACAGGCGGGCGAACAATCCCATATCACGTCTCTTGCTCCGCGCGCGCGATCCGCGCATGGGCCTGCGGCTTGGCATCGGGCGCGCGCAAATAATAAGGACGTGGCGGTGCGCTCGCCGGATCGGCAACGAGACCCAGACGTGCGACATAGACGATGTCAGGATAGGGCGCTGGGTCGGACGCAATCACGTTGAGACCGAAGGCGCGTGCATCCTGCGCAAAAATCTCGGCACCGGTTCCCACAACACGGATCGACGCCTGCCCTAGCATACGCACCGCCTCGCGCACCGGCGCAATCCGCGGCGTGATCAACGTCATGCTGCGCGGGGCCACCGCTTGCACATAAACCTGCCCATGCCGCGCATCAATGGCGGCAACGCAAACCGAGGCATCCTGCAACAT
This sequence comes from Hyphomicrobiales bacterium, assembly GCA_027488155.1. Classification (GTDB taxonomy): domain Bacteria; phylum Pseudomonadota; class Alphaproteobacteria; order Rhizobiales; family Beijerinckiaceae; genus TNE-4. The sequence continues at coordinate 30,455 of JAIYCE010000059.1, forward strand.
GATTAAGGGCGCAGCATAGGCGGCTAGTGTGGTCACGCCCACGCAAGGTACGTTGGCGGCCAATGCAATCGCGCGCGCGGCCGAAATTCCAACACGCAGACCCGTGAAGCTGCCGGGCCCAACGGTGACGGCGATGCGATCGAGCGAAGCGAAGCCACCCTCCACTTGTGCCATCACGCGTTCGATGAGCGGCAACAGCGCCTCGGCATGGCCGCGCTCGATCGGCAGCGTTTCCATGGCAAGAGGCTCCGTCGCGCCCGTATCGAGCACGCAGGCAGAACAACCGTTCAGCGCCGTATCAATCGCAAGACAACGCAAGCGCGAATCCTCCATCCGCTTCGTCTAGCGCATTTGGCATGGCCAATCCACTCGGAGCCCGCCAAGGACGGGGGCGCACTTCATACACTTATGGACGCGCGCCGTCGTCTTCAAACGATTTTAGCGACATCCGCAAAAGCATGGCGCGGCGAGCGCGGGAACATTCCCTTCGGATCGCCATGGCCGATATTGCAGAGGAAATTCGCCTTCACATGGCCGTCAGGGAAGAAGGCCTTTTCCACCGCCGATTTGTCGAAGCCCGACATCGGCCCGCAATCGAGCCCAAGCGCGCGGGCGGCAAGAATGAGATAGCCGCCTTGCATTGAAGAATTCCGGAACGCAGTTTCCTCGATGAAATCGGGCTTACCATCGAACCAGCTCTTGGCATCGGCATGCGGGAAGAGCTTCGGCAGATGGTGATGGAACTGCGTATCGTAGCCGATGATGGCTGTGACAGGGGCTGCCATCGTCTTATCGACATTGCCGGGCGAGAGTGCCGGACGCAGCTTTTCCTTCGCCTCTTTCGAGCGGACAAAAACGATGCGCGCGGGCAACGCATTCACGCTCGTCGGGCAGAGCTGCATCAGTTCGACAAGGCGTTCTAGTTCGCCATCGCTGACGGGCCTGTCCATCCAAGCATTCTGCGTGCGGGCATCGAGAAACAATTGACGCAAAGCGTCATCCGACAAGGGCGTATCAAACATGAAATCAATTCCAGAGCTGGAAAGAGGCAGGCGATGCGCGATCACATCGCCTGAACTTCGCGCACATCCGGCAGGAAGTGGCGGAGAAGATTTTGAATGCCATGCTTGAGCGTGGCCGTAGAAGACGGGCAGCCGGAGCAGGACCCCTTCATCGCCAGATAGACGATGCCGTCCTTGAAGCCGCGGAAGGTGATGTCGCCGCCATCGCCCGCCACTGCAGGGCGAATACGCGTTTCGAGCAGCTCCTTGATCGTGGCGACGGTTGCGCTGTCCTTATCGTCGAAGAATTCCTCTTCGTCAGCGGATGCGGCATCGGCCTCGCCTTCGAGGATCGGATCGCCCGAGAGGTAATGCTCCATGATCGCCCCGAGAATGGCGGGCTTCATGTGCTGCCATTCGCCCTCATCCTTCGTGACGGAGACGAAATCGGAGCCGAAAAACACGCCAGTGACACCGGGCACCGCATAGAGGCGGCGCGCCAGAGGCGAACGTTCGGCGGCGCGGGGATCGCGAATGTCGAGCGTGCCATCGGCCATGACGGTGCGGCCGGGCAGGAATTTCAGCGTGGCGGGATTGGGGGTGGCTTCGGTCTGGATAAACATGGCTCTCTCGGCTCCTCATGACCGGTTCAAGGCCGGTTGAGATATCTCCTTATGTGTGGCGGGAAGCCGGAAAGATCAATGGAAAAAGGGCATGACCCTTCAAAACCGGGCTTGCCAGAACCGCACATGACAGACGCGCCTTTGGCGACGGCATCTATCTGGGTACGGGCTAGGACCGCCGGGACGTGGCGGGTTTCGGGACAACCAAGCGCTATCGGCGCGGCGCGGCCTCGGTATAGGGCGAATGCGGCATGGCCTTGCGGCGAAACTGGTCCGGATGGGCCTTGCCTGCTTGTTTAGCTCGCCGGGACATCGCGATATCCGGTGCGATGGCGGGGCTGGCACCGTGCGGTGTCTTGTTCCAGCGGAAGGGATGGCAGACAAGCTCCCAAAGTGCGAGCCATGCGCACGCACTCATCAGCAAAACATAAAGCGGCGAGCCGATCATCGCGTACCAACGCGCACGGCGCGAGAGATGAGGCTCAGCACTGACAAGCAGCGCCGCCAGCGCCGTTATGCCCGCCAGCGCCAAAGCAGAGCCGAATGCGATCATGCTTTCATGCACCGGGCTCGTGAATTCGCCATTCCATCCTACCACCAGCGCAAGCGCAAAAAGTGGCGTCAGCAAAGCGGCGATCGGGGTGCCAATAAGGTGGTGCAGCATCGCCAGCTTTTGAAACATGTTCAGCCCGTGCCAGCGTGGACCAGCCGCGCGCAGATGAACGAGTGCGGTTTGCATCCAGCCTTTGATCCAGCGCACGCGCTGTTGCCGCCAGATTTTGTAATTGTTCGGCGCTTCTTCCCAAGTCCGCGACGGCAGATAGGCAATGCTATAGCCGTGCCAAGCAAGACGCAGACCGAGATCGGCATCTTCGGTGACGTTCCACGCATCCCAACCGTGTAAGGCTAGCAAGGTCGCGCGGCGAAAATGATTTGACGTGCCACCTAGCGCAACCGGAAGATTGAACGCGCACAGAGACGGCACAATCAACTGAAATAAAATCGCATATTCAAGCGCGAACCCGCGCGTGAAAAAATTTTCATCGGCTTTTTCGATGGTCAGTTCGGCTTGCAGGCAGGCCACATCGTCAGGCAGAACCCGAAAAAGCGCTGCAGCCTTGGCAAGTTGATCAGGATCGGGCCGATCTTCCGCATCATAGATGGCAACGTATTCGCCACGGCATTCGTTCAGCCCGATATTGAGTGCACGCGGCTTGGTACGCGGCGCACCATCAGGACAGACTAAGACCCTCATGAAGGGCGGCAGGCTGAAGCGATTAAGTGCCTTGCGCGTGATCTCATCCTGCACCTCGACGAGAAACATGATTTCAAGTTTTTCTGGCGGATAGTCCAACCGCGCGAGTGCCTCGACCAAAGCGCCGATGACCTCGTCTTCGCGATACAGCGGAACGAGCACCGAATAAAATGGCAAATCTCCCGGCGCGAGCAGCGGGGCCGGCTGGGCGCTCGGAGAAAGGCGTTTGGCGGCCACCGCCACAATCCTCTGGGCGATCGTCCAAATGAAAAGCATGAAGAGCGGCACAGTGACCGGCAGCGACAAGATCGGCTCGCAAAACATGATTGCGATTAATGCCAGCAACCATGCCGCAACAACGAAGCCTGAGGCGCTCCCATCACGATGAGCGGTTTCGTGCGGCGCAAGCAGACCGAGTTCACCGGCAGCAGCAAGCGCCTGCGCATGACACAAGGCAATGCGCTGGCTTTCGCGCAGAATGGTCGGCGTTGTGAGCAGGCTGAAGGCAGGACGCGATGCAAGAAAGCGATTGAGCGCATCACCCTGCGGCGCGGCGATGAGGCGACCGCGGTCGTCACGCGTCAAGCCGGCTTCGTTGGCGTAAGGGGAGACGAAGTGCCTGTCGATCGGGAAAGGATGGCGTATGAAGCCAATCCCGAGCGCGCGAGCCAAACCGGCATAAAAGGCGTCTTCCGTCACCAGCCCCCATGCGATTGCCACCGCTTCCGGACCCGTCTTCAACGCCGTGGCCCGGGCCGCGATATTGGCGCATTGGCGCGATGTGAGACCCAGACGGCGGAGTACGCCGAGTGCTGAAACAGGCACACTCGCGGTTTGTGACGGAATTGGAGGCAGAAAGGCAGCGCGCGGCATAATCGCACTCTGGCGAGCGGAGTGGCCGCGATCTGTCCTGTTGATGAGTACCCCCCATATCGCCCCGCCGGATTGGACGGGCAGTGCACGCTTGGGGTATGTCCCGCGCCTTGAGCCGGGCGGCCGCTGTCTCTATTGTCCGGCGCTCCCTGTCCGATCCGTATTGAAAGTTTATGCCCGTGACCGACCCTGCTCTCCGCGAAGCCGCCCTCCAGTCTCCCGCCTGGCCCTTCGAGGAAGCGAAGAAACTCGTCGCGCGGGCGGAGAAGCTAGGCAAATCGGAGATTATCTTCGAAACGGGCTATGGCCCATCGGGTCTGCCGCATATCGGCACGTTCGGCGAGGTGGCGCGCACCACCATGGTGCGTCAAGCCTTCCGCCTCCTAACAGGCGACACGATCAAGACCCGTCTGATCGCCTTCTCCGACGATATGGATGGGTTGCGCAAAGTGCCGGACAATGTGCCGAAACAGGACGAGATGCGGCTCGCGCTCAATCTGCCGCTGACGAAAGTGCCCGATCCGTTCGGCACGCATCCCTCCTTCGGCGAGCATAACAATGCGCGCCTGCGCGCCTTCCTCGACGCGTTCAACTTTGAATATGAATTCCTCTCGGCAACCCAATGCTACAAGGATGGCCGCTTCGACCAAACCTTGCTGCTGATGCTCGACCGCTATGACGCGATCATGGAGATCATGCTGCCGTCGCTGCGGGCCGAACGTGCACAAAGCTATTCGCCCTTCCTGCCGATCCATCCTGTCACCGGCCATGTCATGCAGGTGCCGATCGATGAAGTGCTGACAGCGAAAGGCGCTGTCGTGTGGCGCGATCCCGCCACAGGAGAGCGCTACGAAACCTTGGTGACCGGCGGCCATTGCAAGCTGCAATGGAAGCCCGATTGGGCGATGCGCTGGACGGCGATGGGTATCGATTATGAAATGGCCGGCAAGGATCTGATCGATTCGGTGAAGCTTTCTTCGGAAATCTGTCGTGCGCTTGGCGGCACGCCGCCGGATGGATTCAATTACGAACTCTTCCTCGACGAAGAGGGCAAGAAGATTTCCAAATCGAAGGGCAATGGGCTGACGATCGAGGATTGGCTGGGCTATGCCAGCCCGGAAAGCCTCTCGCTGTTCATGTATTCGAAGCCGCGCGAAGCCAAGCGCCTGCATTTCGATGTCATTCCGCGCAATGTCGACGATTATCTAACCTTCCTAGAGAAGTACCCCAACCAAGCGCCGCGCGAGCGCTTGATGAATCCTGTCTGGCACATTCATAGCGGCCATCCGCCCGCGGCTGAACAATTGGCGAATGCCGCCGGGCAGGGATCGACCGTGTCTTTCGGCATGTTGCTCAATCTCGTTGCGGTTGCCAATACCGAAGACAAGAATGTTCTCTGGGCTTTTCTGCGCCGCTATGCGCCGGATGCGTCGCCAGACAAATATCCGCGTCTCGACAAGCTCGTCGGCTACGCCGTCAATTATTTCCGCGATTTCGTGCGGCCGTCGAAAGTATACGAAACGCCTGACGATCAGGCGCGCGCCGCGCTTCAGGATTTGTCCGAGACGCTCGCCGCCCATGCGGGATCGACCGATCCGGAAGCGCTGCAGGGCGTCGTCTATGAAGTGGGCCGCCGCCATTATCCGGATCTCTCCGGCAAATCGAAAAGTCCGGATGGGCGGCCCGGCGTTTCGCAGCAATGGTTCACAACGATCTATAAAATCTTGCTCGGGCAGGAGCGTGGACCGCGCTTCGGTTCCTTCGTGGCGCTTTATGGCGTCAACGAAACGCGTGCCTTGATCGAAAAAGCGTTATCGGGCGAACTTGCGGGTGAACACGAATCGTTTCTCGCAAGCCGTAAGGCTTAAGTTAAACCGCGGAATAGTACCGACGCGCGCCGCTGTGAATGCGCGTCGGTAATGACTGGCACAGATGAATTGACCATGTGGACGTTGTATCTCGCGACATGGGGCGGTTTGATCTTGGCGCAGATTGCACCGGGTCCGAATTTCATTGCCGTGTCCGGAGCCGCGCTCGGGCGCGGATTTAAGCCAGCCTTTTTCATGACCTGCGGCGTTGCGACGGCGACGTTTGTATGGGGCGCGGCAACAGCGCTTGGCCTTGCGTCATTGGTTGCTTTGTATCCCGGTACGTTGACGCTTTTGCGTATCATCGGCGGCGGCTACCTCACATTCATGGGCTACAAGGGCTTGCGCTCCGCTTTGCGCGCGAGCGGGCCCAGCATTGCGCCCAGCGCGCTCGCTCTGACGCCTGCCGCCGCGTGGCGGCGCGGATTTCTCATCAACATGACGAATCCGAAATCCGCATTGACTTGGGGCGCGATCACATCGTTTCTGCTTGGGTCTGGTTTTTCGTCAATCCATGCGTTCGGCATGGCACCGCTCGGTGCAATCTCCGCGCTTGGTGTTTACATCACCTATTCATTCCTGTTTTCGCGCGGATTGGCACGCCAGCTTTATGGGCGCTTCACACGCATTGTGGATGGACTTTTTGGCCTCGCTTTCGCAATTTTTGGATGCAAATTGCTAAAGGATGGCATTGAAGAATTCGTCCGTCGTGCATGAGTAGTCACGCTGAACGCGGACCAAACAAAATCACACATGATCCCACAAGACAGATCGCAGCCCCGGCAAGATCCCAGCGATCAGGGCGGTGATGTTCCACCAACCACATCCAACCGATTGATGTGAGGATATAGATACCGCCATAGGCGGCAAAGGCACGTCCAGCGAAGTTCGTGTCGATCCGGGTCAACAACCATGCAAACAAAAGAAGGGACGTAAGGCCCGGCACAAGCCACCATGGCGATTTGTCGAGCCGCCAATAAGCCCAGAACGCAAAACAACCTGCAATTTCGGCACAGGCCGCAACCACATAGAGCGGAAATGCAATCATGCTTGAAAGCGCCCTTCACATATGACGAAGCCGCCCCTTGCAGAGCGGCTTCGTAGACAGTGCCGGGCTTGCGTGGTTTTGTAAAATCAAAGCCCTTCGAAAAGCGCCGTCGAGAGATAGCGTTCGGCGAAGGACGGGATGATCACCACAATCGTCTTGCCTGCATTCTCAGGGCGTGAGCCGAGTTCCAACGCCGCCGCCGTGGCCGCGCCAGCAGAAATTCCCGTTGGAATACCTTCGAGGCGTGCCAGTTTGCGCGCCGTGTCGAAGGCCGTCTGGTTGCCAACAGTGATCACTTCATCGATCACGCTGCGATCGAGAATGCCAGGCACAAAGCCCGCACCAATACCTTGAATTTTGTGCGGGCCGGGCGCACCGCCCGACAGGACCGGAGAATCTTCCGGCTCCACCGCCACAACTTTTACGGCTGGCTTGTATTTCTTCAAGACCTGACCGACGCCGGTGATGGTGCCGCCCGTGCCGACACCCGACACGAAGATGTCGACCTTGCCGTTCGTATCGTTCCAAATTTCTTCCGCCGTCGTCGCACGGTGGATGGCCGGATTCGCCGGATTTTCGAATTGCTGCGGAATGACGGCGCCCGGGATCGAGGCCTTCAATTCCTCAGCGCGCGCAATTGCGCCCTTCATACCAAGGGGGCCTGGTGTCAGTTCAAGTTCGGCACCCATGAGCGCGAGCATCTTGCGACGCTCAACCGACATGGTCTCCGGCATCACGAGGATGAGACGATAGCCGCGCGCCGCCGCAACGAAGGCGAGCGCAATACCGGTATTGCCCGATGTCGGCTCAATCAGCGTCGCGCCCGGCTTGATGGCGCCAGACGCCTCGAGCGCCTCGATCATCGCGACGCCGATGCGATCCTTAACGCTCGCGATCGGATTGAAGAATTCGAGCTTTGCCAGAATGGTGGCTTTCACGCCGCGCTCATCTGCAATGCGATTCAGCTTGACCAGCGGCGTATCGCCAATGGTCTCGGTAATGGATTCGTAGATCCGTCCGCGGCCGGCAGGGCGGGATGCGGGGTCAATTCTGCGGGCAGGTTCACTCATGGCGCGATCTCCCTGTGATGGGGCTCATGCCGCCCCGTCTGGACCATGCCGGAGAACTTAAGAAAAAGTACACTCCCCGTCGAGGAATAAAGATATTCTACAGGTTAAATTGTATAATCGAGCGGACTGTGCGCGCCCGCAAATACGTTCCGCTCCTCAGCCCAATGACAGAGATCCTCGACCGTATGCTTGTCGAGAGATGCGAGGAAGACGTCGCCCGCCTCGCGTACGATGGGCCCGACGACGAGATCCACCAGCTTCGATTCCGGGATCGGTGGAATGGAATCCTCTCCCGTTGAGCTCATGGCGGCACGGACAATATCGCCCGCCGTAATCTTGCGGCGCTCTTTTGCCAGTTCGTAGCCACCGCGCGGGCCGCGCACGCCCTTCAGAATACCGGCGCGGACGAGAGCCTGCAGCATGGTTTCAAGATGGCGGGGCGGGAGATTGTGGCGGGCCGCCAAAAGCTTGGCGGCAGCGGGCGCAGGGCGTGCATGAAGCGCAATATCAACAACGGCGGCGATGGCCAGCAGGCTGCGACGCGACAGGAGTATCATCAGAACCGCCCTTGCCTATGGCAGGGTCGGCTCCGGTTAAATGCCGGTCGATCCGAACCCGCCTACGCCCCGCTCGGAGGCCTCTACACTGTCAACCGCGATGAGATCGACCCGACTGACCGGTGCGATCACCATCTGCGCAATCCTCAGACCGCGCGTAATCTCAAAGTCCCCCTCGCCGAGATTGACGAGGATCACACCGATTTCGCCGCGATAATCGGCGTCAATCGTGCCCGGCGCATTGACCAGCGCGATGCCGTTCTTGAGAGCCAAGCCGGACCGCGGCCGGACCTGCGCCTCATATCCTTCAGGGAGATGAATTTGCAGCCCGGTCGGAACCAGAGCTCTTTTCCCCGGTTTCAATGTGATTTTCTCATTTTCACCGATTGCAGCGGATAAGTCGAGGCCTGCTGCGCCCGGCGTGGCATAATGCGGCAGTGGGAGACCCTTGGCGTGTTCCAATTGGCGGATCGCAACCTTCACCATCAGACCCAGCGCCCCTTCAAAGTTGCAGCGATCCGGGCAACGAGTTTTTCAGCCACGGCATCCTTCCCCATCTTCGGCCAATCTTCGACGCCGTCTCTGGTCACGAGGTGGACGGTGTTCATGTCGCCGCCCATCACGCCGCCTTCATGCGAGACATCGTTGGCGACGATCCAGTCGCAGCCCTTGCGCGCCAGTTTTGACTGGGCATGCGCGATGACCTTCTCCGTCTCGGCCGCGAAGCCAATCACGAGCTCCGGCCGATTGTCGCTCATGTGCGACAAAGTCGCGAGGATGTCGGGATTTTCGGTGAGAGAGAGAGCAGGCAGGCCGCCTGACTCTTTCTTGAATTTCTGCCCGCCCTCATTGGCAACGCGCCAATCGGCCACCGCTGCGCAGAATATGGCGCAATCTGCCGGCATAGCGTTCTGTACGGCCTGCATCATTTGACGCGCTGTCTCAACCCGGATCGTCTTTACGCCGGGCGGATTGGGGATCGCCACAGGGCCGGAGACGAGGATCACTTCGGCACCAAGCCGGGCCGCCGCTGCGGCGATCGCATGGCCTTGTTTGCCCGACGAGCGGTTGGCGATGTAACGCACCGGATCGATCGGCTCATGTGTCGGCCCCGACGTTACCAGAATGCGCCGTCCACTCAGCGGGCCTTCCGCAACGAGCATTCGGGCCGCAGCATCGGCGATGGCCGCAGGTTCAGCCATCCGGCCCGGACCAAATTCACCGCAGGCCATCTCGCCCTCGTCAGGCCCCACGAAAGTAATGCCGTCGCTTTTGAGCGACGCGCAATTTCTCTGCGTGGCTGCATGAGTCCACATGCGGACATTCATAGCCGGTGCCACTAGGACCCGCTTGTCAGTAGCCAGAAGGGCCGTCGAAGCGAGATCGTTCGCCAAGCCATGCGCCATCTTGGCAAGCAGATCAGCGGTGGCAGGGGCCACAATCAGAAGGTCAGCATCGCGCGAAAGCTCAATGTGCCCCATCTCCGCTTCGTCCGTCAGGGAGAAGAGATCGGTGTAGCATTTGTCGCCGGTCAGCGAGGCGATGGAGAGCGGCGTCACGAATTCCGCTCCGGCCTTGGTGAGGATGGCACGGACCGACGCACCGCGTTTGCGAAAGTCGCGGATCAATTCCAATGCTTTATAGGCGGCGATGCCGCCGCCGATGATCAGGAGAATACGCTTGCCTGCGAGCGCCATCCGACAGACTCCGGTCGAAACTTTGCCCCTTTTACCATGAGGCGATCAGAAATGGCGAAGGACGGCGTAAAGAAGGGTTAAGGCGATCAGCCAGAGCGCAGCATTACCCCAACGATTGCGCCGTGCTTCGGCATCGCCGATGGCCTGAACACTCTCAGGATCGAGCCGGAATCCACGCCGCGTGGCACGATCGAGATGCTCCGCGACACGCTCGACGCGGCCAGTCAACTCGGGCAGGTTGGCGATCATGTTGGCGAAGGAACGCGCGCCGCGTCCCGCATCTTCAATACGACCGACAGGGCCGAGATTACGCTCAATCCATTCGCGCACCACGGGTTCAGCCGTTGTCCACATGTTCAGTTTCGGATCGAGCGAGCGGGCGACACCTTCGACGACGACCATCGTCTTTTGCAGCATCACCAATTCGGTGCGCGTCTTCATATCGAACAGCGCAGTGATCTCGAACAAAAGCGTCAGCAGCTTCGCCATCGAAATCTGATCGGCGGTACGGCTATGGATCGGCTCGCCAATAGCGCGGATCGCTTGGGCGAAATCCTCGACGGAATGATGGGCCGGAACATAGCCCGCCTCGAAATGCACTTCCGCCACTCGGCGATAATCGCGCGTGATGAAACCGAGCAAAATTTCGGCAAGGAAGCGCCGCTCTTTTGGGCTTAGACGACCCATAATGCCGAAATCGACTGCGCAGAGACGCGATTGATCGTCGACAAATAGATTGCCGGGATGCATGTCGGCATGGAAGAAACCATCACGCAGAGCGTGGCGTAAAAATGACTGAATGACCGTGCGCGCGAGCGTCACACGATCAATACCAGCCGCTTCGATCCGCGCAATATCGTTGAGCGGAATGCCATCGATCCACTCAAGCGTCAGCACGTCTCGTGCGGTCCGATTCCAATCGACGGAGGGAACACGAAAATCGACATCGTTGCGGCAATTCTCTGCCATTTCCGACAGGGCCGCCGCTTCGAGGCGCAAATCCATTTCCATCGTGACGGATCGCGCCAACGTATCGACAACGTCGACGGGCTTGAGGCGACGCAGGTCTGGAACATGCTGCTCAAGCTGTGCCGCTGCAAAATGCATGGCATTGAGATCGCGTCGGAAGCGCGCACGCACGCCAGGACGCAAGACCTTGACCGCGACGACACGCGCCGTATCATCATCGGCGATCATGCCTTGATGCACTTGTGCAATTGAGGCGGCGGCCATCGGTGCGCCAAGCTCTATATATAATGAATCGAGCGGGGCCCCGAACGATTGCTCAATCGTGCTTACGGCCTCGCTGCGCGGGAAAGGTGGCAGGCGATCCTGCAATTGCTCAAGATCGCGCGCAACGCGGACACCGACGACATCGGGGCGTGTAGCGAGGAATTGGCCGAATTTCACATAGGACGGCCCAAGGCGTGTCAGCGCTTTGGCGAGGCGCTGCGCGCCATCGCCCGCATCGCGACGCTCGATGAGACGCGCCATTCGCAAGAGAACGCGGCCCCCGCTCGGTAGATCGTTCGGGTCGACGAGTGCAAGCGCACCTTCTCGGCCCAGCACGAAGCCGACGCGCATCAAACGCAGCGCATTGAGAAAGGATGACATTCAGCGCCTCAGATCGACCAGCCGGAATGCAAGCGCACGATGCCGCCCGTCATCGGACGATGCGTGACATTGGCGAAGCCTGCGGTGCGCATCATTTCGGCGAAGCGGTCTGGCTCGGGAAATTGGCGGATCGATTCAACCAGATATTGATAAGGCTGCGCATCGCCGGTGACGAGCCGACCCATCGGCGGCACGAGATTAAAAGAGTAGAAATCATAAATCCGATCAAAGCCCGGCACGTCGACACGCGAGAATTCGAGGCAGAGAAAATGGCCGCCGCGCTTAAGCACGCGCTTAGCCTCGCTCAACGCCTTATCAATGCGCGGCACATTGCGGATGCCAAATGCAATCGTATAGGCGTCGAAGCTCCTATCGGGAAAAGGCAGGTCTTCAGCATTGCCCTCGACAAAAGTGAGGCGGTCGGCAATTTGCGCAGGCGCGCGTTCACGACCAACGGCCAACATGTCGCCATTGATGTCGCACACGGTTGCGCGGGCCTGAGGCGAAGCGGCTTCCAACACACGGAAGGAAACGTCGCCGGTGCCGCCGGCAACATCGAGAAGATCAAACGAGCCTTGTTTTGGCGGACGCAAAGCGGACACAAGCGCGTCCTTCCATGCCCGGTGAAGACCCGCCGACATCAGATCGTTCATCAGATCGTAGCGGCGTGCCACTTTGTGGAACACATCGTCGACCATATCCTGCTTCTCGCCGAGTTTGACCGTCGAAAAGCCGAAATGAGTGTCGTCGTCCCTGCCCGGTGCCGTTTGGACCATGGATTGCCCCTTCACGATTGCGCGCGGACCATAGCGCCGGACGCGGCTTGAGGCTATGGCAGAGGGGGAGATTTTACGAAAGACGCCATGCCAGAGTTGCCCGAAGTCGAAACCGTCAGGCGCGGCCTCGCGCCCATCATGGAAGGCCGCCGCCTGATCAGGGTGGAACAGAGGCGGCCGGATCTGCGCTTTCCGTTTCCAGACCGGTTCATCGAGCGGCTTGAAGGCCAGACCCTCACCGCGATGGGACGGCGAGCCAAATATTTAATCGCGGACCTCTCTTCCGGCGAAACGCTGATCATGCATCTCGGTATGTCGGGCCGTTTCACCATCGTGGAAGGCGGACAGAGCGCTCTCCAAGGCGAATTCGTCCATCAGGCCGGCGGGATCGCTGCGCATGACCATGTCGTGTTCCATATCGAGGGCGGGGCGCGGGTCATCTATAATGACGCACGGCGCTTCGGTTTCATGGATCTTGTGCCGCGTACGGCCTTGGCCGAGAGCCGCCACATGAAAGCGCTCGGGATCGAACCACTCGGCAATGAGTTAGACGGCGCAAGGCTCGCCGCGCTGTTTGCCGGCAAGAAGACGCCGCTGAAAGCCGCGCTCTTGGACCAAAGCCTGATTGCCGGACTGGGCAACATCTATGTTTGCGAAGCGCTGCATCGCGCCGGGCTTTCGCCACGACGGGCGGCGGGAAAGCTGGCGCTCAAAGGCGGGAAACCGCATGCCAAAGCGGATCTGCTGGCCACCGCCATTCGTGACGTCTTGGTCGAAGCGGTCGCAGCAGGCGGCTCGACCTTGCGCGATTATGCGCAGGCGGATGGCTCGCTCGGCTATTTTCAGCATGCCTTCCGCGTTTATGATCGCGAGGGAGTCGCCTGCCCAACGGCCGGTTGCAAGGGAACAATCAAGCGCATCGTGCAATCGGGGCGATCGACCTTCTTCTGCGCATCGTGTCAGAAATAGCCATGCACAAAGGATGATTGCCGGTTTCACAATGATCGTTTAGCCAAGACATAAGCAACAGGGAGGTGTCACCATGGCTTATGAAAACATCATTGTTACGCAGGAAGACCGGGTCGGCATCATTACGATCAACCGTCCGCAAGCGATGAATGCGCTCAACTCTAAGGTGATCGCCGAAATCAATGCGGCACTCGACGGTTTTGAGAAAGATCCCAATATCGGCTGTATGCTGATTACAGGCTCGGAAAAAGCCTTTGCCGCAGGCGCGGACATCAAGGAGATGCAAAACCTCTCCTTCCCCTCCACCTATCTCGACGATTTCATTACCCAATGGGATGGCATTTCGACGCGCCGCAAGCCTTTGATCGCGGCGGTGGCCGGATTTGCACTCGGCGGCGGGTGCGAAATGGCAATGATGTGCGATTTCATCTTGGCCGCCGACAATGCGAAATTCGGCCAACCTGAAATCAAGCTCGGCGTGATGCCAGGTGCAGGCGGCACGCAACGTCTGACACGCGCCGTCGGCAAGGCAAAGGCGATGGAAATGTGCCTTACCGGACGCATGATGGATGCCGCAGAAGCTGAGCGTTCAGGCCTTGTGGCGCGCATCATTCCTCTGGCAGACCTCCTCACAGAAGCAAAAAAGACGGCAACAACCATTGCCAACATGTCGCTGCCGATCGCAATGATCACCAAGGAAAGCGTCAACCGCGCATTCGAGACGACATTGGCCGAAGGTCTGCGCTTTGAGCGCCGCCTCTTCCAACCCATGTTCGCGATTGCCGACCAAAGAGAAGGCATGACGGCTTTCGTTGAAAAGCGCCCTGCAAAATTCTCGCACCGCTGATCGCGCCGTAAACCTATGGAGTTCAGCCCCGAGATTCTGGCGCTTCTGGCGTTAGCGGCCTTTTGCGCAGGGCTGATCGATGCAATCGCAGGCGGCGGCGGGCTGATCACAGTCCCTGCCCTTCTTCTAGCAGGGGCAGACCCGGTCACCGCGGTGGCCACCAACAAGCTCCAAGGTTCCTTCGGCACGGCATCGGCCACGCTTGCCTTTGCCCGTGCCGGGCAAATTGACTGGAGTAGCGCTGCCCCTCTCGCTGCGATCGCAGTGTTGAGTTCGGCTCTAGGGGGCTTAGCCGTCGCAACCTTGCCCTCCCATTGGCTCGGCGCCGTCATACCCGTCCTGCTGGTAGCCGTGGCCTTATGGTTCGCGCTTTCGCCCCGTTTTGGCCAAATCGACCGGCCAGCCCGGGTCTCGCCAGCCTTTTTCGCCCTCGCTGTGGTGCCGCCGATCGCGTTCTATGACGGGTTTTTTGGCCCAGGAGCCGGATCCTTCTACATACTCGGCTTTGCGGCGCTGATGGGATTGAGCGGGATCCGAGCGGTCGCGCAGACAAAACTCCTGAATCTGGCCTCGAATGGCGGCGCGTTGGTCTTTTTTGCACTTTCGGGCCATATCGTATGGGCTGCCGGATTGGCGATGGGGCTTGCGGCCTTTGCGGGGGCTCAATTGGGCTCGCGCCTCGTCCTCAAACATGGCGCAAGGCTGATCAGGCCGCTCGTGGTGATCGTATGCCTCGCAGTATCTGTCCGGCTTCTGGCCGACCCCGCCAATCCTCTCCGGGCACTTTTAGGTATCTGAACCAAGCAGTCGCATGAAAAGACTCATTCTTTCCGCCACAGCCGTTGACGCCGCCGGAGGCTAAAGCTATAAGCCGCGCCACGCCGGTCGCATCCTTTGCGTCCGCAAACCCTTTCCGTTTAACGTGAGGCGCCTTGGGCCCTAATCGGGTCTCCGCTTCGCATGAGGATCAAAAGTCATGGCGAATACGAAGTCCGCCAAAAAAGCGACACGCAAGATTGAGCGCCGTACGGCGGTGAATCGTATGCGCCGCTCGGCCCTGCGCACGTCCATCCGCAAAGTGGAAGACGCGCTGAAGTCCGGCGACAAGACAGCCGCAGCGGCTGCGTTGAAAAATGCAGAGCCCGTGATCGCGCGCATGGCGCAACAGGGCATTGTCCACCGCAATACTGCATCGCGTAAAATCTCGCGCCTCGCTCATGCGGTGAAGATACTCGGCGCATAATTGCCGCATGGAGCTTCGACGTATTCTAAGAACCCGGCGAGAGCCGGGTTTTTTGTTATGCGGCAACATTTATTCTTGCCTGCAATGTGGCTGAAACGCCCCAATTTGCGCCATTACATCACACTTATTTCACTTGACTCGGCAAAGTTTAGAATCGGATTTCTCCGCGCTTTTCGCGCGCAAAAAAAGCCGACTAGAATCAAGGTTTTACGGGCTAAGACCCGAACCTGCGCGACAAGACGCGCCGACGTGCAACAGACCAAGCCGCGCAAATCGGGATTTGAACGGCTGGGTTCTTCCTGCCAATTGTTAAAGAATGATGAATATCATCAACACTTTGCGGAAGCGTAATCGGTATTTAGTCCTGTCAAGAGGGAGCATATGGCAGGGGTTTCAACACCTGCAATTTGCAACCCGTGTTGCGTGCCTATGTGGCGCTGTGTAAGGTCACTTCACTTCAGCACGCGATGTGCTGACGTTTCAAAAAACCTATACGGGCGTTGCGTTTTCTCGATTCGAGAGAATGCAGATGTGTGTATGAAAAACAGTGGCGTGCAAACAGCCATTTGATTTTGAGAATGCTCATCCGGTCTACTTCCGGATGAGGTGGATGACCAAGACGTTCGGCCGATTTCAACGGCTGGCGATTGCAGCGGGGGTAGTGATGACACGTTCCAGCGAAATGCGGCTTAGTTCCCATTTGTCGCTTTTTTGCAGCGGTCACGCCCCTCGGCCTTCCGGCGCGTAAGCTTTCGATTTTCATCCCTTTTGATGCTTGCTCCTGACAAGAGCAGCGAAGCCTATGCGCGCGAGTACTTTTGACAATGTTGGAATCGTCTCCTCTTCCTTCCTCCTCCCAAGCCGCTCAGGACTCTGACATGGCAGGCCAACGCGACACGCAGGAGGCCTGGGATCGCGTGAAGCGTCGCTTGCGTGCCGAGCTTGGCGAAGACGTGTTTTCCAGCTGGTTCGGTCGCTTGGAACTGGCCTCGCTTACCGATGGTGTGGCGCACCTATCAGTGCCGACACGCTTTCTCAAAAGCTGGATCGAGAGCCATTATATCGACCGTTTACGCCTGCGCGTGTCGGAAGAGATGCCGACTGTAACCAATGTTCATCTGGCCGTTCGTAGCGCGATGCAACGTCAGGCGCAGCGCCCGGCCGAGGCTCCTATCCCGAACAAGGCGCGTCAGATCGAAAAGCCGAGCCTGCCGACGATCGAAAGCCGGGCCGTATCGACGGATCAGGAAGGGTTGGCTGGATCGCCGCTCGATCGCCGCCTGACATTTGCAAGCTTCCTCGTCGGGCGTTCCAATGCGCTGGCACACGCAGCAGCAGAGCGTGTCGCGCGCCATGAGCCGGGACAGACGCCGCTCTATAACCCGCTCTATATTCACTCTTCCGTCGGCTTGGGGAAAACCCATCTTCTTCATGCCATCGGGCATGAGGTGATCGCTTCCGGTCGTCGGGTGATTTATCTCACGGCCGACCGTTTCATGTACGGGTTTGTCGCCGCGCTGAAAGCGCAGACGGCGCTCGCTTTCAAGGAACGCCTGCGCGGTATCGATCTTCTGATCATCGACGATGTGCAGTTCTTGCAAGGGAAATCGATCCAGCAGGAATTCTGCCACACGATCAACGCGTTGATCGATGCGGGTCGCCAAATCGTGATCGCCGCGGACCGTGCACCCTCCGATCTCGAAAGTCTCGACGAACGCGTGCGTTCGCGACTTGCCGGTGGCCTTGCGGTCGAAATCGGGGGGCTCGACGAGGCCCTGCGCGCCCAGATCATCGAGGCGCGCATTGCGGCGGCACGCCAGCATCAGCCTTCGTTTGAGGTAAGCCCAGCAGTCATCGCCTATGTGGCCCGCGCGATCACGACAAATGGCCGCGATCTCGATGGCGCCGTGAACCGACTCCTCGCCCATTCGACCCTGTCGCAGACCCCGCTCACGATCGATGCGGCCGAAACCGCGATCCGGGACCTTGTTCGTTCGCGCGAGCCGCGAAAGGTCAAGATCGAGGATATTCAGAAGCTGGTCGCGACCCATTTCAATGTTAGCCGGGCCGACATTCTGTCGTCGCGCCGCTCGGCTAGCGTGGTGAAGCCACGCCAGATCGCGATGTACCTGTCCAAGGTGCTCACCTTGCGGTCCTTACCTGAAATCGGACGGCGTTTCGGCGGGCGCGACCATACGACCGTGCTGCACGCCGTCCGTAAGATCGAGACAGCAGTGCAAGCCGACACCACGCTTCGTGACGATGTGGAGCTCCTGAAGCGGATGCTACAGGAATAAGAAGCGGTCATTGCAGACAAAAACCTGTTGAGAGACCGGCTTCGACAGGGGTGCAAACGCCCCTGCGCTGCCCTATCTGCTTGCCTTGAACCGGACTGCTTGCGATTGTGCGGTCCCATTGGCTCCCTGCACGCAAGGTGCGGGCTCCGGGCTGGCCCGGAAGATTGATCGTGCGGATTGGTTCCATGCAGGTGACAGTCGAACGCTCGGCGCTTCTGAAATCACTCGGTCACGTGCACCGGGTTGTCGAACGGCGCAATACGATTCCGATTCTTTCTAACGTGCTCTTGCGCGCCTCGAGCGGAACGTTGGGACTAAAGGCGACCGACCTTGATCTCGAAGTCACCGAAAGCCTGCCAGCCGATGTGACGCAGCCGGGTGCAACCACCGTACCCGCACACATGATCTATGACATTGTGCGCAAACTGCCTGATGGTGCGCAGGTCTCTCTCGAGACCACTGGCGAAACGGGGCAGATGCTGATCCGTTCGGGACGCTCGCGCTTCACGCTGCAGACGCTGCCGGAAAGCGATTTTCCCGATCTCGCAGCCGGCGACATGACGCATCGCTTCAACCTCCCGGCGCAGGAATTGCGCCGCCTGATTGAGAAGACGCAATTCGCGATCTCGACAGAAGAGACGCGGTATTATCTCAATGGCATTTATCTGCACACCGCAGAAAACGATGGCGGACCTGTGATGCGCGCTGTCGCTACTGACGGGCATCGTCTCGCACGCGTTGAAACAGCAGCGCCAGCAGGCTCTGCTGGAATGCCCGGCGTGATCGTACCACGCAAGGCGGTGGCCGAAATTATCAAGCTCGTCGAGACGGCGGGAGAAGATGTCGGTATCGAACTAAGCCCGGCGAAAATCCGCATCACTTTCGATTCCGTTGTGCTGACATCGAAGTTGATCGATGGCACCTTCCCTGATTATCAGCGCGTCATTCCCGCAAACAATGACAAGACGCTGATTGTCGAGCGAAGCGACTTCGCAGCTGCAGTTGATCGCGTTTCGACGATCTCGTCCGAACGCGGCCGCGCCGTGAAGCTCGCCGTATCGGACGGTCAGGTGACGCTCTCGGTGACAAATCCAGATTCAGGGTCGGCTGTGGAAGAATTGCAGGCTGATTATGCCGCAGCGCCGATCGAGATTGGATTCAACGCGCGTTATCTGCTCGATATCACTGAACAACTCGACAGCGACACGGCTACATTCAAATTAGCCGATGCCGGTTCACCGACACTCGTTCAGGATCGCGAAGGCGCATCCGCGCTTTATGTGCTGATGCCAATGCGCGTTTAACGCGCGCCCCGCGCGGGGAAGTCCCATGGTGAGTTCCATATCCGACGGCGCGCCGATGGTGCGCCGTCTCATTTTGTCGGAGTTTCGCTCCTACCCAGCGCTCGATCTTGCATTCGGGCAGCGGTTGATTGCGTTCATGGGCGAGAATGGCGCGGGCAAAACCAATCTCCTCGAAGCGCTCTCGCTGTTCTCGGTCGGCCGTGGGCTCCGGCGGGCCGATCTACCGGAAATGGCGCGCGAAGGCGGTTCGGGCGGTTTCGCGGTCTCCATCCTCGTCGAGGCGGGTGGCGGCGAGCATCGTCTCGGCACCGCACTCGAACCTGCCAAGAGCGGCGGCCTCGAACGGACGAGCCGGATCGATCGTAATCCCGTCTCATCGGCCTCCGCCTTTGCGGATTTCGTCCGCTTCGTTTGGTTGACCCCCGCGCTCGACGGGCTTTTCACCGGTGCGCCGGGCGATCGGCGACGCTTTCTCGACCGGCTGGTCTTGGCCGTCGACCCGGCCCATGGCAGCCGCGTCAACGCGCTCGAAAAGGCACTGCGCTCACGCAACAAGCTTCTGGAGGCCGAGCGGCTCGACGCGGCCTGGCTCGATGCGGTTGAGCGCGAGGTGGCAGAGACAGGCGTGGCCGTTGCCATAGCGCGGCAGGAGACAGTGGGGCGGCTTAAGGCACTGATCGCCGACACACGGCAGGAGGGAGACCCCTTCCCGTGGGCCGCGCTCACGCTGGAAGGGCCTCTCGATGCGGTTTTAGGCACAGCCTCGGCGCTTGAGATCGAGGATCTTTATCGTGGCTGGCTCAAAGACAACCGGCTCAAGGATCGCGCAGCAGGCCGGACCCTCATCGGCCCGCAGGCGACCGATCTTCTCGTCCGCCACGGCCCGAAAGATGTGGCTGCCGACCGCGCCTCGACCGGTGAACAGAAGGCGCTTCTGGTGGGGCTCATTCTGGCCCATGCGCGGCTTGTTGCGGCCATGACGGGTTTTGTGCCTCTCGTGCTGCTCGACGAGGTCGCAGCGCATCTCGACCCACGCCGCCGCGCAGGTCTCTATGCAGCACTCGACGCGCTTGGCGCGCAGGTTTTCATGACGGGGGCCGACCCAGCACTGTTCGGCGATCTACCGCCCGACAGCCTGCGCTTAGCGGTGACGGGCGGACGGGTTTTCCCGGCCCCGTAAAGATCGACCCAAGCGCGCAGCTGGGTACGAAAAAGGGTGAAAAATCCACCCCTTTCGGTTATAAAATTAGACAAGCGAATCAAAAGCTTCGCCGCTCCCCGAAGGCTGTTTTCGAACCGCGAGAGAGACCCGCCTATGGCCGATCAAGACCAGCCCGATTCCTATGGCGCCGATAGCATCAAGGTGCTGAAGGGACTGGACGCTGTGCGTAAGCGTCCGGGCATGTATATCGGCGACACCGACGATGGTTCGGGCCTTCATCACATGGTCTACGAAGTCGTCGACAATGCGATCGACGAGGCGCTTGCAGGGCACGCGACGCGCGTGACCGTGATGCTGAACGCGGATGGTTCATGCACGGTCAATGACAATGGCCGCGGTATTCCAACTGATATACACACCGAAGAAGGCGTGTCGGCGGCTGAAGTCATCATGACTCAGCTGCATGCGGGCGGGAAATTCGATCAGAATTCATACAAAGTATCCGGTGGCCTGCACGGCGTCGGCGTATCCGTCGTCAACGCGCTGTCGACGAAATTGCACTTGCGGATTTGGCGCAATGGCAAAGAACATCACATGTCGTTCTCGCATGGCGAGGCGGATGCACCGCTCGCCATCGTCGGCGATGCGGGCGACCGGCGCGGGACAGAAGTGACGTTCCTGCCCTCGCCGCAAACTTTCACCATGACCGAATTCGACTATGAAACGCTTGAGCGCCGTCTGCGCGAATTGGCGTTTCTGAATTCGGGCGTGCGCATTCTCCTCACCGACAACCGCCATGCCGAGCCGCGCGCTGAGGAAATGATCTATCAGGGCGGGCTTGAAGCATTTGTGCGCTATCTCGACCGCGTGAAATCGCCTCTTATCGCGGCGCCGATTATGGTGCGCGCCGAACGCGATGGCATCGGTGTTGAAGCGGCGTTGTGGTGGAACGATTCCTACCATGAAAATGTGCTCTGCTTCACCAATAACATTCCGCAGCGCGATGGTGGAACGCATCTCGCCGGTTTCCGCGCGGCTTTGACACGCCAAATCAATGGCTATGCCGATTCATCCGGCTTGGCCAAAAAAGAAAAAGTATCGCTGACAGGCGACGATTGCCGCGAAGGTCTCACCGCCGTTCTTTCGGTGAAAGTGCCCGACCCGAAATTCTCGTCGCAGACAAAGGACAAGCTCGTCTCGTCCGAAGTGCGTCCCGTTGTTGAGAATCTCCTCAACGAAGCGCTTTCGGTATGGCTTGAAGAGCATCCGTCCGAAGCGCGCATTCTTGTCGGCAAAGTGGTTGAAGCCGCCGCCGCCCGCGAAGCGGCCCGCAAGGCGCGCGAATTGACCCGCCGCAAAGGCGCGCTCGATATTGCCTCCCTTCCCGGCAAACTCGCCGATTGTCAGGAGCGCGATCCGGCTAAAGCCGAGCTCTTCATCGTCGAGGGTGACTCGGCAGGCGGTTCTGCCAAGCAGGGCCGCGCGCGCGAATATCAAGCCGTACTGCCGCTGCGTGGTAAGATTCTGAACGTCGAACGCGCGCGTTTCGACAAGATGCTGTCGAGCCAGGAAATTGGCACGCTCATCACGGCGCTCGGGACAGGCATCGGCAAGGAAGAATTCAACGCCGACAAGCTGCGCTATCATAAGATCATTATCATGACGGACGCCGACGTGGACGGCGCGCATATTCGCACGCTCCTGTTGACATTCTTCTACCGGCAGATGCCGGATCTAATCGAGCGCGGCCATATCTTCATCGCGCAGCCGCCGCTCTACAAAGTCACGCGCGGCAAATCGCAGCAATATCTGAAAGACGAGCGCGCGCTCGAGGATTACCTCATCGAACAGGGTTCAGATGGTGCAGTGCTGAAACTGGCTTCGGGCGTGGAACGCGCCGGACAGGATCTGAAATCTTTAGTCGAACAGTCGCGCGCCATTCGTAACGTGCTCAACACGCTGCATTCGCGTTATGACCGCATGATCCTCGAACAAGCGGCGATTGCCGGCATTTTACACCCGATCGACGATGCGGTGCGCGCCGAAACGACGGCGCAGACGATTGCGCGCCGTCTCGACGAGATGGCCGATGTGATCGAACGCGGTTGGGCAGGCCGTGTCGAGAATGGCGGCTTCGTTTTCGAACGGACGCTGCGCGGCGTGAAGCATGTTGCCACGCTCGATGCAGGGCTTCTCGCCTCGCAGGATGCGCGCAAGCTCGACGAAACCGCCGCTCCGCTTGCGGATGTCTTCGGCGGTTCGGCAAAATTCATGCGTAAGGGCGATGAGGCGATGATCCATAGCCCGACCGAATTGTTCGACGCGGTCAACGCCATCGGCCGCAAAGGACTGACGCTACAGCGCTATAAGGGCCTTGGCGAAATGAACCCCGAGCAATTGTGGGAGACGACACTCGACCGCAATGTGCGCTCTCTGCTGCAGGTGAAGGTGCGCGAAAGCGTCGAAGCGGACGATATTTTCACCAAGCTCATGGGCGACGTGGTGGAACCGCGGCGCGAATTTATTCAGGCCAATGCGCTAAACGTCGCCAATCTCGACGTCTAAGAAATCGGGTGAGGCCGTCATGAATGAAGAGGCGGCCTCGTCCAACGCCTTCGCCTCGCGCGATTATCGGCGATTCTTCGCAACACGCATCGTCTATGGCCTCGCCTATCAGATGAACATCGTTGCACTGGGGTGGCTGGTCTATTCTGTCACCGAAAGTGCGTTTGCGTTGGGCACGGTGGGGCTTGTTTCCTTCCTGCCTGTGCTGGTCGCATCGCTGATCTCCGGCCATGTGGCCGACCAATATGACCGCCGCCTCATTACGATGATTGGACATTCCGTCCTGGCGATCTGCTCGCTTGGGCTGCTCTGGTGTGCGTGGGCGGGCGAAAGCGGATTGCCTTTCATCTACGCGCTAGCAGGAACGATTGGGCTTGCGCGGGCCTTTTCCAATCCTGCCTCGCAAGCGCTTATGCCGACATTGGTTCCGCGCACTGCGCTCGGCAATGCCATCAGCTGGAATTCATCGGCGTGGCAGACGTCTGCCATTGTCGGCCCGGCCTTGGGCGGTTTGCTTTATGCGCTTGGGCCGGCGGCCGTATTTGGTTCAACAACGGTGATGTTTGTTATCGCTACACTCTTGATCGGCTCAATCTCGATGCGTCGCCCGAAAGATATGGCGCGGGAACCCCACACGCTCGAGACGGCGCTCGCTGGATTTCGCTTCATCCGCTCGCGTCCTGTTATCTTCGGGGCCATCTCGCTCGATCTGTTCGCCGTTTTGCTCGGCGGCGCATCTGCGTTAATGCCAATCTTTGCCAAGGATATTCTTCAAACGGGGCCTTGGGGTTTGGGCCTGTTGCGCAGCTCCATATCGATGGGCGGTGTCTTTATGGCGCTGGCGCTTGCGCGCTGGCCTTTGAAGCGGCAGGCGGGACCGCGCATGTTGTGGGCTGTCGTGATCTTTGGCCTTGCAACGATTGTCTTCGGGCTTTCAACGGAGTTTTGGTTGTCCATGGCTGCGCTGTTCATCATGGGTGCAGCAGACATGATCAGCGTTTATGTGCGCCAAACTTTGGTGCAAGGCGAGACGCCAGATGCCATGCGCGGCCGCGTATCAGCCGTTAGCACAGTGTTCATTGGCGCATCGAATGAGCTTGGCGAGTTTGAATCGGGCATGTTGGCGGCAGCGGTTGGCGCTGTTCCTGCCGTCGTGATTGGCGGTGTTGGCACCATCGCGGTCGTGGGCCTGTGGGCGTGGCTCTTTCCAGATTTACGCAAGCGCGATCATCTGATTCCAGAAAAACTCTGATCGCCGATCTATCCTTTGATAAATGACCGCCCGCACTGCGGCAAAGGTGCCAGAGCGCGGGCGCGAAAATGCTAGCAGAAAATTATCCGAGGAGCTTATAGGCCGGGAGCGTGAGGAATTCCTCGAAATCAGGCGCAAGCGACATGTCTTCGAAGAGTTTCACGGCTTCCGGGAAGCGGCCCTTGTCGTAATTCTCAGAACCGATGGCAGCGCGGACCTTCGCCATCTCATCCTTCAACACTTCGCGGAACAGCTCCGGCGTCACTTTGCGACCGTCGCTCAGCGTGGCGCCATGGTAGAGCCATTGCCAAATCTGCGCGCGTGAGATTTCCGCTGTTGCTGCATCTTCCATGAGATTGTAGAGCGGCACCGCACCGCGACCGCGCAGCCATGCTTCGATATATTGCACGCCGACGCGGATGTTTTCGCGCAAGCCCGCTTCGGTACGCTCGCCCTTATGCACCGAGAGCATGTCGTCGCGCGTGATGTTCACATCAGCGCGCTTCTTGTCGACCTGATTGGCCTGCGGCATCACGCGGTTGAACACGTCCATCGCGACCGGCACGAGATCGGGATGGGCGACCCATGTGCCGTCATGGCCATTGGTGGCTTCGCGTTCCTTGTCAGCACGCACTTTTGCGAAGGCAGCCTGATTCGCTTCATCATTGCCCTTCACAGGAATTTGCGCTGCCATGCCGCCCATCGCGAATGCATTGCGACGATGGCACGTCTTGATAAGGAGCAGCGAATAGGCGGCCAAGAAATTGGAGCCCATCACCATCACGGCGCGATCGGGCGTGAGGAAGTTCGGATTCTTACGCAGACGCTTGATGAACGAGAAAATGTAATCCCAGCGGCCGCAATTGAGGCCGGCGATGTGGTCGCGCATTTCGTAGAGGATTTCATCCATCTCGAAAGCGGCCGGCAATGTCTCAATCAGAATCGTCGCGCGGAAAGACCCGTGCGGCACGCCAAGTGTCTTCTCAGCAAAGGTGAATGCATCGTTCCACAAGCGCGCTTCGAGATGACTTTCCATCTTCGGCAGATAGAAGCCCGGTGTCTTACCTTTGGCGAGAATGGTCTTGGCATTGTGGAAAACATAGAGACCGAAATCGAACAGGCCGCCGGAGATCGGCTCACCATCGACGAGCACGTGATCTTCCGGCAGATGCCAGCCGCGCGGACGCACAAGCAGCGTCGCCGGATTGGGACCGAGCGCGTAACGCTTGCCGGTTTTTTCATCGGTGAAGTCAATGCTGCCGTTCCAAAGGTCTTTGAGGTTGGCTTGCCCTTCGATCATGTTCGCCCAAGTCGGCGAGGAGGCGTCTTCAAAATCAGTCATGAAGACCTTGGCGCCGGAATTGAGCGCGTTGACGATCATCTTGCGATCGACAGGGCCGGTGATCTCGACGCGGCGATCCTGCAGATCGGCCGGAATTGGCGCGACCGTCCAATCGCCCTCGCGGATATGCTTGGTTTCGGGCAGGAAATCGGGCAGTTCGCCCGCGTCGAAACGCTTCTGACGTTCAGTGCGCTTAGCGAGCAATTCATGGCGGCGGCCATTGAAGTGACGGTGAAGGGCGGCGACAAAGTCGAGCGCTTCTGGGGTCAGGATCTCATCCTGCCGTGGAACCTTCGCCCCTTTGATTTCAATTCCCGCCATGATGATCGTCTCCCATTTCCAAGTTGATGGCATTGTGGTGCGCGCGCCCTTTTTCTCAAGCGGCTGCGAACCCTGCCGGTTGTTTATCCGTGAAGGGCTTCCGGCTTCGGCCCACCCGTGGCCCAGTCGAGCAATTCGACCGTATGGACAACCGCCACATCCTGCTCATGGTCGGCGAACCCTTTGGCAAGCTGCGTCATGCAGCCGATATTGCCGGTTGCGACCAAGGCCGCCTTCGTCTTGGCGATATTTCCAACTTTGCGATCGCGCAGGCGGCCCGACAGCTCGGGTTGCAGCAGATTATAGGTGCCAGCCGATCCACAGCAGATATGCCCTTCCGGCACATCGCGAACCTTGAAGCCTGCCTGTGTCAAAAGCTTTTTCGGTTCGTCGCGCACTTGCTGGCCATGCTGCATCGAGCAGGCAGAATGATAGGCAAGCGGCGCATCGTGCTTGAACGCCGTCTCGGGCAGGCCGAAGCGGGCGAGCACTTCCGTGATGTCCTTGGCGAGCGACGACACGATCGCAGCCTTGTCCGCATAGGCGTTATCCTCGCGGAACATGAAGCCGTAATCCTTGATCGTCGTGCCGCAGCCCGACGCCGTGATGACGATGGCATCAAGCGGATCGCGCTGGTGCTCGACAAGCCATGCATCGATCAATTGCTTCGCTGTGGCGTGGCTTTCATGCTCCTTGCCCATATGATGGACGAGTGCACCACAGCAGCTTTCATTCTGCGGCAGCACCACTTCGACGCCCATGCGATTGAGCAAGCGAATGGTGGCTTCATTGATGTTCGGTGCGAGTACGCTTTGCGCGCAGCCCGACAAAAGCGCAACGCGGCCTTTGCGTGGTCCTTGAGCAGCAAAAGTCTGCGGCCCTTCATAGCCCGAACGCGACGGCAGGCGCGATGGTGCCAACGCGAGCATCGCACCCAGACGCTGGCCAATAACCGGCAAGGCGCGCATCAGCGGCGCGAAAGGCTTCGCCAACCACGCGCCCAAAAGCGCAAAACGGAAGCGGTTGGGATAGGGCAGAATCGCTGCAAGCGTGTTGCGGAACAGGCGATCAACGAAGGGGCGCTGATAGGTTTCTTCGATATAGGCGCGGCCATGATCGACGAGATGCATATAATTCACGCCGGAGGGACACGTCGTCATGCAGGAGAGGCACGATAGGCAGCGATCGATATGCTTGACCACTTCGACGCGGGCGGGCGTGCCGCTCTCGAGCATTTCCTTCATCAGATAAATGCGCCCGCGCGGGGAATCGAGCTCGTCGCCAAGCAGAAGATAAGTCGGGCATGTTGCGGTGCAGAAGCCGCAATGCACGCAAGCGCGCAGGATTTTTTCCGACGAGGCCATCGCCGGATCGGCCAATTGTGCGAGAGAAAAATTGGTTTGCATAATTTACAGTCCCGCGATCATGCGGCCAGTATTGAACAGGCGATCAGGATCGAACGCATTCTTAATGCCTTCACTCATCACGCGGACGGACGGCAAAGGCGGTTCGAACACATCGACATGCGCGCGGATCGATTGGGGCGCGCGGATCAATGTCGCGTGGGCTTTCAATTTCCGCGTGGCCTGGCGCATGAGATCGGCACCGGCATCAGCTTGCGCCTTCGTAGCGATCCAGAGCAGGCCGCCGCCCCAATCCATGAACCAGCGTTGCGGCAAGGCACCCAATTCTTCCAGAAGAAGCGGGGCTTTCGACGGTGCGACGGAGATACGCCAGATACAATCATCACCCGCTGCCAGAAAACGCGCATCGCGCACATTCTGCCATAGTGCTTCAGAGGCCTCTTCTGCGACTAAATCAATACTTCCAAAACCAGTCAGCAGCTTGCGGAGAGAATCGATGCGGTAATTCACCGATGGTACAAAACCTTCCACCCGCAAAAGCGTTTTGGCGACGCGATCGATGCTCGCAGGCAAATGCGCGGCACCGTTCACCTCAAACGGTGAACCCAAGGCGCGCGCCATAGCATCGACCGCCTGCGCCGGTGACAAACCGTGAATCATCAAGGTTGCGCTTGTTTCGGTCACCGGCAAAACCTTGAAGGTTAGTTCCGTCAACAGACCGAGCGTGCCCCAAGAGCCGGCAGCCAATTTGACGAGATCGAGACCGGTGACGTTTTTCATCACGCGGCCACCGCTTGCAATCGCTTCACCACGACCCGTGACAATGCGAACGCCAATCAGCGAATCGCGGCACGCACCCACCATGATGCGGCGTGGGCCGGAGATGTTGGCCGCCACCATGCCACCGACCGTGGGTTCGCCATCGCTGCCCAACAGAACGCGATAATCCATCGGCTCAAAAGGCAGACGCTGGCCCTTGCTGGCGAGCGTCGCTTCCAGCTCTTTCACCGGCGTGCCGGGCAAAGCCCGGATCATCATCTCGGCAGGTTCGTACAAGGTCACACCGCTCATAGCGCGGGCCGACAAAGTCAATTCGTCTTGCGCGGGGCGACCGATCTTCGCTTTTGTGCCTTGTCCGGCCAAGTTCACTGTGATTTTGCGCGCGCGCAGATCCTGAACGAGGGCGACGGCGGCGGCCTCGTCCTTCGGCAACAGAATATCTGTCATGCGAGGCGGCCTTCGAGCGGAAATACTTTGGCCGGATTGAGCAACCAGTTCTGATCGAACACGGCGCGCACGCGCTGTTGCTGATGCAATTCCGCTTCGGTGAATTGGTGGCGCATCAGATCACGCTTTTCAATGCCGACGCCATGCTCACCCGTAAGGCAGCCGCCGACATCGACACACAAGGTGAGAATGTCGTTACCAGCCACTTCAGCTTTGCGCGCTTCGTCGGGATCGTTAACATTGTAGAGAATGAGCGGATGCAGATTACCATCGCCCGCATGAAATACATTGGCGACACGCAGGCCATAACTCTTCACAATTTCGTCGATACGGCGCAGTACATAAGGCAATTGCCCTGTCGGGATGGTTCCATCCATGCAGATGTAATCGGCGATGCGGCCTGTCGCGCCGAAAGCGGATTTGCGGCCCTTCCAAATCAACGCCGTCTCAAGCGCGGATTTCGATTCCTTGATGGTCTTTACATTGTATTGCTGCGCAATAGTCACGATGCGTGCAAGCATCGCATCCATCTCGTCGTCCGAGCCTTCAACTTCGATGATAAGCAGCGCTTCGACATCGAGCGGATAACCGGCATGTGCGAAGGCCTCGCAGATTTCGACCGCCTGCTTGTCCATGAATTCCATCGCGACGGGAATGATGCCGGCAGCGATGATGGCAGCCACGCAGGCCCCTGCTGTTTCACTCGAATCGAAACCGAAAAGAACTGGACGCGCGCCTTCGGCCGCACGCAGAATGCGCACCGTCGCTTCCGTCACGATGCCGAGTTGCCCTTCCGACCCAACGACGAGGCCGAGGAGATCGTAACCGGGTGCGTCGAGCGCATCGCCGCCAATTTCAACGACTGTGCCATCGACCAGCACCATGGTAACGCCGAGAATGTTGTTCGTCGTCACGCCATATTTCAGGCAATGCGCGCCGCCCGAATTCATCCCGATATTGCCGCCGATGGTGCAGGCCAATTGCGATGAAGGATCGGGCGCGTAGAAGAAGCCTTCGCCCATGACATGGTTCGAAATGGCGAGATTGGTGATGCCAGCCTCGACACGCATTGTGCGATCGGCAAAGTTGACGTCGAGCACGCGGCTCATCTTAGCAAGGCCGAGAATGATCGCGTCTTCCTGCGGGATAGCGCCGCCGGAGAGAGACGTTCCCGCGCCGCGTGCAACCACTTTCACGCCAGCCTCATGGCAATAGCGCATGACGGCAGCCACTTCCTGCGTTGAGCGCGGTAACACGACGGCCAATGGCATTTTGCGATAGGCGGTGAACGCATCTGTTTCGAAAGCGCGGCGTTCTTCCTCGCTCTCAATCACGCATTCAGACGGCAGAAGCGCACGCAGCGTCGCGACGATGGACTCGCGTCGCGCCAGAATGGCCGCATCGGGCAGGGGGAAAGCGATGGTCATCATGGCCTCGCACAATAAGGAATGGACTGTACTTAACGGTTTGGACGCGCGTGCGAAAGATCAGGATTTCTCGAACCGCCGCCGGATCTGGCGGACCACGACCGCGATCCCCAGAATTGAGACAGGCACGAACAGAGCCGTAGCGATGCCCGGATCGACCGGCAGCCAACCAAGATCCTTCAACGCCTTGAAAACATAAGAGCCGAGGCTGACGACATAATAGGAGATGGCGGCCACCGACAGGCCTTCGACGGTCTGTTGCAGCCTGAGCTGCATGCGGGCACGGTCGTTCATGGAGTGCAGGAGATCGCGGTTCTGCCGCTCGATCTCGACGTCGACACGGGTGCGCAGAAGATTGGCGGCACGGGTGAGTTTCCGCGACAGGTCGGCCTGCCGCTCCTGCAGCATCTGGCAGGTGCGCATGGCGGGTGCCATACGGCGGGAGAGGAAGGAGCTGATCGTCGGATAGGCGAGATAGGGCTCTTCCTTGATCGCCTGAAGGCGCTGCTGGACGATGCCATCATAGGCGCGGCTTGCACCAAAGCGGAAGGCGGCTTCCGTTGCCTCAGCTTCTGTGCGGGCGGCCAGCCCGGTGAGCTGTTCGAGCAGGCGATTATCAGTCTCAAGACCCTCGGTCGACGTCATCGCATTGCTAATGCGGGCCAATTCCTGCTCGGCGGCACCGACGGAAGGGGACAGGCGCTGGGCCAGCGGCAAGCCATAAAGAGCCAGAATCCGGTAGGTCTCGATCTCCAGCAGACGAATGACGAGGGCACCGGCTGCTTTGCCATCAAGCTTCGTGTCCAGAACGGCGATCCGCACGAAACCATCGCGCACGGCGCGGAAATCGGTCGCGGCGATGGCGTCACCATTCACGACCTGCGCAGCGGCGAGGCTCATTGGATCAAAAACAGCCTCAAGATCTACTTGCGCGGCAGCGGGCAGCAGGTGGAGATCGACCGCAACCAGCAGCGGGCCAGGGGCCGGTAGGCCGGTAAAGGGCGTTGGCAGCGCCCGCGGGTCGGGAAAGAAAGGCCGGGCCGGGTCGCCGGGCACGTCGACCGTGTAGGTCGTGAATTCGCTGTGCTGCTCCCAACGCAGCGACATATCCCCCAACGTCATGCGGTGATGCTTGGCGTGGTCGCCGGGACCGGGCAGGCCTTGCCGCTCGCAGAAGACGGTGAGGGCCTGCCGATCGGCTCGGGCGGAGGTCGCATCGGTCATGAAGGCGAAATGTAAAAGGCGACGCGGCGCGGTGAGCGGATGAAAGGGACGTGCATGGACCTCGCCCAGCACGGCATCGCGCTGTGGATGGGCCTTGATGTCGTCGAAAGGCAGTCCTGTCGTGGTCATGACCCGCTTCCGTTCAAGCCCTGTTCCGAAGCTGGAGCATGGGGCGGTAAGGCCTTGGCTTCAAGGTCGGAACCACAGAACGGCGCGGTGAAACACCATCTTGCACTTGCCTTGGGGCTGGGCCATCGTCCCGCCCCTCAGCTGTGAAGGAGGCCCTTTTGGCCGCACCAAACTCATCCCGTCCGCCACGCGTGGCGCTTTTTGCCACCTGCCTCGTCGATCTGATGCGCCCTTCGATTGGCATGGCCACCGCCAAACTGCTCGAAGATGCAGGCTGCGTCGTCGAAGTGCCATCGCAAACCTGCTGTGGGCAGCCCGCCTTTAACTCGGGCGACCGCGACACCGCGCGTGCGTTGGCCGAGCAAATGATCGCGGCCTTCGAGGGCTATGATTACATCGTCGCGCCGTCGGGCTCGTGTGCCGGGCAAGTGCGCAAACATTATCCCGAACTCTTCAAGCACGACCCCAATCTCGCACGCCGCGCTGATGCGCTCGCCGAGAAAACCTATGAATTGACGAGTTTCCTTGTCGATGTGTTGGGCGTGCGCAAGGTTGCTGCATCTGTTGCGGGGACAGCGACCTATCACGATTCCTGCTCGGGCCTGCGCGAGCTCAGCGTGAAAAAACAACCTCGCCTGTTGCTGCAATCGGTTGACGGATTAAGCCTGACCGAGATGAATGAAAACGAAGTGTGCTGCGGGTTTGGCGGGACGTTCGCTGTGAAATATGGCGAGATTTCCGACTCCATCGTGACAAAAAAAGCGGAGAATATCGAGGCTGCCGAGCCGGATATGCTGCTTGCGGGTGATCTCGGCTGCCTGATGAATATGGCCGGCAAACTCTCGCGCATGGGATCGACAATCGAAGTCCGCCATGTCGCCGAAGTTCTTGCCGGCATGACGGATCTGCCGCCAATCGGCGCGCCGAGCGGCCAGGAGAAAGCACGATGACCGCGCATCCCACCTCGCCCTATTTCAAAGAGAATGCGCATGAGGCACTGAAGGACGAGCAGCTGCAAATGGCGCTCTCCAATGTGCGGCAAGGCTTTATCGACAAGCGCGCAGCAGTGGCCGCAAAGCTCCCAGAATTCGAGGCTTTGCGCGATAGTGCGCGCGACATCAAGAACCATACGCTTGCCAATCTCGATCTCTATCTCGAAAAATGGGAGAACAAGGTTCACGATGCGGGCGGGCATGTGCATTGGGCCCGCACGGCAGAGGAAGCGCGGCAAGCCATCGTCGATATTTGCCGTAAGGCCGGCGCGAAGACTGTCACCAAAGGCAAGTCGATGATCTCTGAAGAGATCAATCTCAACGCCGCCATAGAAGCCGCAGGCATGACGCCTGTCGAAACCGATCTTGGCGAGTACATCATTCAACTCCGTAATGAAGCTCCATCGCACATCATTGCGCCGGCGGTGCATCTCAATGCTACGCAAGTGGAAAGCGATTTCCGCCGCGTGCATACGCATCTCGACCCGAACCGCGACCTCTCCGAACCGGTGCAGCTCTTGACGGAAGCACGACAGGTTCTGCGCGAAAAGTTTCTTGCAGCGGATGTCGGCATCACGGGTGCGAATTTCCTGATCGCCGAGACCGGTACATCGGTCATCGTGACCAATGAAGGCAATGGCGATCTGACGCAGATTCTGCCGAAAATCCATATCGTCATCGCATCGATCGAAAAGCTCGTGCCGACGCTTGATGACGTCTCGCAGATTCTGCGCGTTCTGGCGCGTTCTGCGACCGGTCAGGAGATGAGCGTCTATACGACATTCTCGACAGGTCCGCGCCGTCCCGGCGATGTCGACGGACCCGAAGAATATCACGTCGTCGTGCTCGACAATGGTCGCTCGGCGATGCTCGGCACATCGTTTCAAGACATGCTGCGCTGCATCCGCTGCGGTGCCTGCATGAATCATTGCCCAGTCTATCACGCCGTCGGCGGGCACGCTTATGGCTGGGTCTATCCCGGGCCAATGGGTGCCGTGCTGTCACCGTCGTTGATTGGCGTCGACAAGGCAGGGCATCTGCCGAATGCTTCGACCTTCTGCGGCCGTTGCGAAAGCGTCTGCCCAGTCCGCATTCCGCTGCCGAAGATGATGCGGCATTGGCGCGAACAGGAATTCGAACGTCACTTGACGCCCGCGACCGTGCGTTCGGGCCTCGGTGTTTGGGCCTTCTTTGCAAAACGACCAACGCTTTATCGTTTCGCCAGCAATCTCGGTATGAAGGCACTGGCCTTCTTCGGGCGCGACAAGGGCAAATTTACGTCCCTACCTTTTGCAGGCGGGTGGACGGATTATCGTGATTTCCCGGCGCCGCAAGGCGGCACTTTTCAAGACCAATGGAAAGCGCGTAAGGGAGCGAAGTCATGAGTGCGCGCGAAGAAATCTTCGGTGCAGTACGCCGCTCGCTGGGCGTCACAGGTCAAGAGCAACCGCGCCGCGAAGCGGTCAATGAGCGTATTGCGAAAGCGCCACGGGGCATTGTGCCCGAACGCGGCCAGCTCTCGGGCGAAGCCTTATTGGCTCTGTTTGAAGAACAGGCCAAAGCGACACTCGCCACGATCGACCGCGTCAAAGATCGCGCCGCCGTGCCGGACGCGATTGCCGATTTTCTGCGGCGAACCAATTTACCCGCGCGTCTGCGCATGGGTGCCGATCCGCGACTTGGCGAAATGCCATGGGACAAGACCGCGCTCGAAGTTTCGCATGGCAAAAGCGATGGCGGCGATCTGGTTGCCGTCAATCACGCTTTCGCAGGCGTAGCGGAAACCGGCACGCTCATCCTGACGTCGGGACCGGACAATCCGACGACTTTGAACTTCTTACCCGACTACGCGATTGTCATCGTCGATGCGAAGGATGTGCGCGGCTCATATGAAGACGTCTGGCAACGCATCCGCGATCGCGATGGCAAGGGCCATATGCCACGCACGGTCAACTGGATCACCGGCCCCTCGCGCTCGGGCGACATCGAACAGAAATTATTGCTCGGCGCGCATGGGCCGCGCTCGGTGCATATTGTGCTGGTAGGGGAGTAAATCCGGCATTCAAGGTGCTGCCACCGAAAGTCTGGTTGCTCCCTTGGCTGCTCCTCACTAAGGTTCTTCAACCATGTCGGTGCCCCCATGGTGGGGGTGAAACTGGGAATGCGGTGCGGGACGTTGTCCCTATTCCGCAGCTGCCCCCGCAACTGTGAGCGGCGAGCCTGAAACCGAAACCACTGGATCATCACGATCCGGGAAGGGGTTTTAAGGCTGTGACCCGTGAGCCAGGAGACCGGCCGACATATCACGCCAATGCTGTCGGTGGGACGGCTCGAGGTTGATATGAACGCGCTCTGGCGCTTTGTGCCGCGTCTGCGGCCCAGTCTCTTTGCAGCCTGCGCTGCACTCTCTTCGCCTGCTTTCGCCCAGTTGCAAGATGCCCCATCATCGAACGAAATCGTGGTGACACCTCTGCGGGCACCGCAAGCCGTTGCGAAGACTGGATCCTCTGTGACAGTCATCACGCGCGACGAAATCGAAAACAAAGCCGCCAAAAGCCTTGCCGACGTACTCCGCCCGGTCGAGGGCGTGTTCGTGTCCGAGCGTGGCGGAATTGGCGGAAATACATCGATTACGCTGCGTGGCTCCAAGCCAAGCCAGACCCTGGTTATGATCGACGGCGTACGTGTCGGCGACCCATCCTCCATCGCGGGCGATTTCGATTTTGGCGGTTATTCGCCTTCCGATATCGAACGCATCGAGATTTTGCGCGGGCCGCAATCCGCACTTTATGGGTCGGATGCGATGGGCGGTGTCATCAACATCGTCACGCGGAAGGGGGCCGGTAATCCGAAGGCATCCTTGACGATCGAGGGCGGTTCTTACGGCACGGCACTCGCGCGCGCCGCGCTCACCGGATCGTATGGCGATTTCAATTACGCCTTCTCGCTGAATGGCTTGCGGACCGACGGATTTTCGAGCTTCGGTTATCGCATCGGGCGATATGCCGCTTATGGCCCGTTCGGAGCCGATCCGGCACAAAAAATCAATGGTAGCGCTCGCCTTGGCTGGTCCAATGGCAATGGTGTCAGCATTGAGGCGGGCTATCTCGGCTTCTGGTCAAATGTCCATTACGACAATGCCGTTACCCCGGGCACGACGCCCGAGGATATGCGCTTTGCCGACGTGACGCTCAACCGGCAGCGCGCCTTTACCAATCAATTCTGGGCGAAGGGTGCCGTCGACGGTCTCGATGGGCGAATGACGACCACGCTCAATGTGTTCGGCAACCGCTCCGATCGCAATTCCCTCAATGATTGGTCGTCATCATGGGGACCCTATCTTGCCACAAATGATTACAGCGGCCAGCGCTACGGCGCCGAACTGCAGAACAATTTCAAGATCAACGAAAGCTTTTTGCTGATCAGCGGCCTCAGAAACGAGACAGAAACGGCGAAGAGCACAACGGGGCCGGTACCGCGCAATGCGGCGCTCGCCACGATTGATGTCGATGCAAGCCAGGTGACGAATTCAGCCTTCACGATGCTGCAATGGACGCCGACAGATCGGTGGTCGTTCAGTTTCGGCGGTCGCGTCGACGGCGTCGAGAGCATCGACAATTTTTGGACGTGGCGCGGGACAGCCGCCTACGATCTCACGACGACAACAAAGCTACGCGCCAGCGTCGGAACCGGCGCGAAAGCGCCCTCACTCTACCAAATGTATTCAATCTATGGGCCGATCGCCAATAATCTTCCGGCCTTGCAGCCCGAACACAATATCGGCGTCGATGCAGGAATCGACCAGACGCTGCTCAATGGCCGTCTTGCGCTGTCCGGCACTGCATTTTGGTCGCGCTACCGCAATCTCATCGATTTCAGCTGCGCCGGCTTTGCGTGTGTCTATTACAATGTCGGGCGCGCACTCATCTCGGGCGTGGAGACTTCGGCAAAATACAATCTGCTGCCGGGCGAATGGCTCGTGAAAGGCAGCTATACCTATCTCTATGGCGAGAATCTCGATACGAATTCGCAATTGCTGCGGCGGCCGCGTAATCGTGGCAGCATCAGCGCCATCTATACCGGCATTACTAATACAGAGATCGAAGCGCAGCTTTATCTCGTCGGCTCGCAACGCGATTACGGCAATGTAACGCTTGCCCCTTATGCGCGGCTCGACCTTTGGGCGCGTTACAGATTCAACGACAATTTTTCCGCCTATCTGCGCGCCGAAAACCTGACTAATGCGCAATATCAGGAAGTGTATGGTTATGGCACGACAGGGCGTGCCATCTATGCCGGCTTGAAGGCGACGTGGTGACATGACGATGCGCGCCGCCCCCCTCGTACCGGCGCTCATTGCCCTTCTCATCGTGCTAAGCAGCGCATCGCTCCTGGTCGGTTCGGTTTCGCTCTCATGGAGCGATCTTGGCAAAGGCCTCGTCGGACAGGACCCGATTGCTGCACTGATCCTTTACGACATCCGCCTGCCGCGCACGGTGCTGGCGCTTGGCGTCGGTTTCGTACTGGGTCTGTCAGGTGCGGCACTGCAAGGGCTTTTGCGCAATCCGCTCGCCGACCCCGCTCTGTTCGGCGCGCCGCAAGCGGCAGCACTGGGAGCCGTGGCCGTTCTCTACACGGGCATGGTGGAGGCGCTGTCGTTCGCGTTGCCGGTGGCAGCCCTTGGCGGTGCGCTCTTGTCGGTTCTGCTCGTTCTCGCCGTTGCGGGACGCGTTGCCGGCGTCACCACGCTCATCCTTGCGGGGCTGGCTATTGCCAGCCTCGCCGGGGCCCTCACATCAATCGTGATTAATCTGTCGGCCAATCCCTTTGCGGTCACAGAAATTGTTTTCTGGCTGCTCGGCTCGTTTGAGGATCGCTCGTTTCGCCATGTGGCAATGGCAGCTCCTTTTATGGCGATCGGTTCGCTTATCTTGCTGCGCGCCGGGGAAACTTTACGCGCGCTGACACTTGGCGAGGAAACGGCCGAAAGCCTGGGCATGTCGCTGGTGCGCGAGCGCATTCTGATCGTGCTTGGCGTCGCCTGCGCTTTGGGCGGTGCCGTCTCTGTTTCCGGTGCGATCGGCTTTGTCGGGCTCGTTGCACCGCATCTGGTGCGTGATGCCGTCAAGGGCGATCCAAAAGCAGTCTTGTTGCCTGCGGCTTTGACTGGAGCAGCGCTGACGCTTGGGGCCGATATGCTGGCACGGCTTATTCCAGCACCGACGGAACTTAAGGTCGGCGCGCTCACCGCCTTGATGGGTGTGCCATTCTTTCTGGCGATCCTCGCAAGGCGGCGCGGTGCGATTGCGGCGGATGCATCATGACTGAGCTTGCCGCACAACGCCTCTCCGTTTCACTGAGTGGCCGACCCGTCCTGAAGGAGATCGATTTGATCGCCCGGAGCGGCGAATTGATTTGTATTCTGGGACCGAACGGCGCTGGAAAATCGACTTTGCTACGCGCGCTTGCAGGCCTTCTGAAAACGCGTGGCGTTACGCTGGATGGTCGCGACATCAACGGCGTGTCGCCAAAAGAGCGCGCCCGTACGATCAGTTGGTTGCCGCAAACGGGACAGGCGGTCTGGCCGCTGCCTGTACGCTCCCTCGTTGCGCTGGGCCGTATGCCATATGGTGCAACGCTCGACAGTCTGAGCGCACGCGACGATGGCGCGATTGCGGCGGCACTTACAGCGTGCGATCTCGAGACGCTGGCGGCGCGCGATGTCACCACGCTTTCGGGCGGCGAGCGGGCGCGGGCCTTGCTCGCGCGCGCATTGGCCGTCGAAGCGCCCATCCTTCTGGCAGACGAGCCCGTATCGGCGCTTGATCCACGCCATCAACTCAGCGTGATGGAGACGCTACAAGCGCAGGCGCAGGCCAACCGGCTCGTGATTGTAGTGCTGCATGATCTTGCGCTCGCGGCGCGCTTTGCGGATCGAATCATCCTGATGCAGGCTGGCAGGATCGCAGCCGATGGACCCCCCAATGCGGTTTTGACGGCAGAGCGGCTCGGCGCGGTGTTCGGGGTCGAGATCGTCACGGTGGAGCGAGACGGCACGCGCGCCGTGCTGCCATGGGCGGCACGCTAGAGCTGACACTAGGCCGAAGTGCGGTTTCCATGGACGCAGAGATCGGTCACAACCCAAGAGCGGTTCACTTTGCGCACAAGGCCCTTGTGCAAAAGGATCTGCAATTTGCGGCGCACCGTCTCTCGCGAAAGGCCGGTGAGCCGTGCGAGCTCGATAGCGGTAACTGGCGTAAGGGCCAGCATCATCCGGCTAGAATCCCGAACATTGCTGAAATAGACGCTGGTCAGCAGAAACCACGACGCGATATCGATCCGGTGGACACGCTGAAACCGGTCAAAGCTCTCAAATACGATGGTAGCAGTCTCGGCGGGAAAGGCTGGGAGGGACGCGGAAGACGGAACAGTCATAATTGCTTCATTTTTGATCAATGAATTTTCAAGCGCTACGGGCTGGAATGGCGGCCACAAACGGAGTTTGAGCGGCAGGGTAGCCACGGTGTTTCACCCCAACCGGGTGGGATTCAACCATATTTCGATCCAGAAAGGAAATAGCGGCAACGACAAGGTCCCCATTCAATCCGTTTTGGCATCACAAATCATGGGCACCGGCTGGGCCATGCCATAAACATTGTTCTCCCTAGGCGTAGCGCGTCAATGAACCAGCCAACTGAAATTCTGAACCTCGCAACACGCGTGAAAAAAGCCCTTGCAGGGGTCTTCAAATTTCGCGCCGCTACCAGCCTCGATATTGAGCAGGTTCTGATCTATCTCGCGCTGGGTAGCATGAATTTGGAAGGATCGCACAGCACGGTCGTCACCGTCCAACCGGTCAATATTGCAACACTCTGCCAAGCAATCGACTTGCCGCGCGAAACGGTGCGGCGAAAGCTCATGCAGCTTGAAGACCAAAAATTTGTACGACGGTCGGCCGCCGGATTTTTCATCGACGATCTCAATCGCTGGAGCGAACTCGCAAGTCGTCTTGGCTTGTTATAAGAAAACGGCCAGGACTGGCCCGGCCGCTCTCTCATTCTTCATAGAAGCTGACTTTACTGCGCAACCGCGCCCGCGGCCTTGATCACCGGCGTCCAACGGGCGACTTCCTGCGCCACGAAGGTGCCAAGTGCTTCCTGCGTCTGGCCAGCCTTGTCCGGCAGGACAGCGCCAAGATCGAGCAGGCGCTTGCGCGTATTTTCATCGCTCAACGCTTTACCGAGCGCATCGTTAAGCTTCGCCGTGATGTCTTTCGGCGCACCCTTCGGCGCGAAAACGGCGTTCCACGCGCTAACCTGATATTCGGGAAGACCCGCTTCCTTCGTGGTTGGCACGTCTGGCAAGGCCGGCGAGCGCTCAGGTGTCGCAATCGCATACGCCTTGATGTTGCCACCCTTAATCTGTTCGACAAGGTTGACGATCTGGTCGCACATGAAATCGACCTGACCGGAGACAAGGTCGTTCAGCGCAGGGCCGGTGCCCCTGAAGGGAACCTGTGTCGGCTTGAGACCAGCCTGCGCATTCAGCAGCAAGCATGTGGTGTGCGAGACAGAGCCGATACCGGCATGAGCCTCGTTGATTTTGTCTCCATCCGCTTTCGCCTTAGCGAGGAATTCCTTCAAATCCTTGGCCGGAAAATTCTTCTTCGCGACGATCAAGATCGGCGTGCCAGCGGCCATTCCGATCGGTTCGAAATCTTTGGTCGGATCGTATTTGAGATTGGGATAGAGCGCAGGTGCAGCACCATGCGTTCCCATGTGTCCCATCATGATTGTGTAGCCATCGGGGGCCGATTGCGCCGCGCGAGTCGTACCCGTGGTGCCGCCTGCACCGGCGACGTTTTCGACAACGATCTGCTGGCCGAGCGTTTTCGACATACTGTCGGCGACGATGCGCGCGATCACATCGGTCGGCCCGCCAGCTGCAAAAGGCACGATCATGGTGATCGGTTTCGCAGGATAGGATTGAGCCCAAGCGGGTCCGGCAGCCAGAACGGCCGCCAAGCCCAGAGCCGATAGTATGGATTTCATGGCATTCTCCCTTGAGATGTTCTTGTTTTCAATTCCGCCGTCCCAGTCAGATTCCGCGGACGGCTTGGTCCGTGAACAGCTTATTCCGTGAATACCTCGTCACGGCCCTTACGGATCGCGGGCAAGAGCGCAATGACCAACATGATGGCAGCCACCAGCAACAACCCACCCGAAACAGGTCGCTCCACAAATGTGGCAAAACTGCCGCGTGACAAGATGAGCGCTTGTCGCAGCTTCTCTTCCATCAACTTGCCGAGCACGAAGCCAAGCAGCAATGGGGCAGGCTCATAGCCGAATTTGAGCAGGGCATAGCCGACCAGACCGAAAAAGGCGGTGAATATCACGTCCGATGTCGAATTGTTGATCGAGTAGATCCCGATGCAGCAGAACAGCAGAATAGCCGGATACAGCAGGCTGTAGGGCACCTTCAGCAGGCGGACCCAGAGCCCGACGAGCGGGAGGTTGATGATGAGCAGCATCAGATTGCCAACCCACATCGAAGCGATCATGCCCCAGAACAATTGCGGGTTCTTCGTCACGACCTGAGGGCCGGGAATAATGCCGTGAATGGTCATGGCACCGACCATCAACGCCATCACCGCGTTCGGTGGGATGCCCAGCGTGAGTAATGGGATAAAGGCCGTCTGCGCCCCGGCATTGTTCGCTGCTTCAGGACCGGCAATGCCCTCGATGGCGCCGCGGCCGAAACGCGACGGCTCCTTTGCGATCTTCTTTTCAAGTGTGTAGGACGCAAAAGGCCCCAGCACAGCGCCATTGCCCGGTAGAATGCCGAGAACGGCACCAAGACCCGTTCCGCGTAGAATTGGCGGCAAAGCCTGCTTGAAATCCTCTTTGCTCGGCAAGAGGCGTCCGATTTTGCCGCGCACCACATCACGCGTTTC
Source organism: Hyphomicrobiales bacterium (assembly GCA_027488155.1). Classification (GTDB taxonomy): domain Bacteria; phylum Pseudomonadota; class Alphaproteobacteria; order Rhizobiales; family Beijerinckiaceae; genus TNE-4. The sequence goes on from JAIYCE010000059.1 coordinate 71,455, forward strand.
AGGATTTTCGAGATTGCGGATGATTTCGGCGAAACCGAAAATACCCATCGCCAAGACTGCAAAATCGACCCCATCCGACAATTCTGCAATACCGAAGGTGAGGCGTTCTTGACCCGTTTCGAGATCGGTGCCGACGGTCGAGAGCAACAATCCAACCACAATCATCGCGATCGCTTTAGGCAATGAACCACGTGCGAGCACGACGGCAAACACAAGGCCCATAACCATCAACGAGAAATATTCCGCCGGGCCAAACAAAAGTGCGAGCTTGGTGAGCGGTGCGCCGAGCGCGGCAATCACCAGCGTGGCAATGCTGCCCGCGATGAACGATCCGATGGCCGCGATCCCGAGCGCAACACCGGCCCGGCCTTGCCGCGCCATCTGGTGACCATCGAGCGTGGTGACCACACTCGTCGCCTCGCCTGGTATGTTGACGAGGATCGCCGTCGTCGAGCCGCCATATTGCGCGCCGTAATAAATGCCGGCGAGCATGATGAGCGCGCCTGTCGGATCGATTCCGAACGTGACTGGCAACAACATCGCAATCGTAGCGATCGGGCCAACGCCGGGTAGAACGCCGATTAACGTACCAACGAGGCAGCCAAGAAAACAAAGACCAATATTCTTGAGGCTCAGCGCAGTTGAAAAACCCAGCGCGAGATTATCGACGAATTGTTCCATAACTGTGGCTCACAAAAACGTGATGACAGGGATCGGCAAACGCAGAGCCACTTTGAAAAGCAGGATACAAAAGGCCGTGAGCACGACCGAGAAGATCAGCGTATGCTTCCAATTGGTTTGCGGATCGGCCGCTCCAGCGATCAGCATGGTCAGCGGCCCAGCGACCACCAGACCGAAGAGGCGAACCGTGAGCGCGAAGGTGATGATCGAGCCTAAGACGAACAGAAGGCCGCGGAAGCTCCAACGTTCGAAAGCGACCCCGGGCCGCAAAGCGCCGATTAGAGCGATGGCGATACCGAACGCGCCCAAAAGGACGGCAAGCGCCGTGGGCAACATGCCCGCACCCATCGAACGCAAGGTGCCGAGCGGTAAGCCCTTGGCCTGCCAAAACGCAATCAACGCCACCGCAATCAAAAATAGGCCCGCAGCAATATCCTGCGTTCCGCGCGCGGCATGAGGGACGGATTGATCCCCTGTCTGATCTGGCGCCATAGTCTCCCCCCGTCGAACCGATCTTATGACCGTTTGATCTTTACCTTCAGCATACCATGAGGGGTGCATTTGGCCAGAGCGCCCGAAATAGGTCCGGGGTCTTGCGCCGGTCGCGGATTCACGGTAGCGGGCGCTCATGGACACGCTTCTTCAATCCGCCATTCCCATCCTCCAGATCATCTGGATCGACCTTGTGCTTTCGGGCGACAATGCGGTGGTCATCGCATTGGCATGCCGGGATTTACCGCCCAAGCAAAAGCGCATGGGGATGATCTTAGGGGCCGGCGTTGCCATCGGCCTGCGGGTCCTGTTCGCGCTGATCGTGACGCAGCTCATGGCGCTGCCCTTCCTCAAGATTGTCGGCGCGCTGCTCCTGTTCTGGATCGCCTCGAAAATGCTCGTTGAGGAAGAGAGCGAAAAGGACATTCCGGCCAGCGACAAGCTGTGGCAGGCCGTGAAAACGATTGCCATCGCCGATGCTGCCATGAGCCTGGACAATGTGCTGGCACTTGCTGCGGTCGCCCGCGGCGATGCCGGTCTTCTGATCTTCGGCCTGGTTGTTTCGATCCCCCTGATTATTGCAGGCGCTACCTTGGTGATGGCCATGGTTGCCCGCTTCCCCATCCTCGTTTGGGCTGGCGCGGCACTGTTGGGCTGGATTTCTGGCGAGATGTTCGTTTCCGACCCATATCTTGTGGGCCAATTCGGAGAAGAACTCACCAAAAAGCTCCATTATCCGGCGGCGCTTCTCGGGGCTGTTGTCGTGGTCGGGATCGGCTACATGCTACGGCGCAAACAAGGGCATCATTCGGCCTGACCGTAGCATGAGGCCTTCCGAGAAGCCGGGCATTACACTCACGCGCGCTGGCCTTGCGGAAGGGGTGCGCCTGACCCTGCCAATTCTACCCAGCATGTCATTGTTCGGGATGGCTTATGGTGCTGCAGCTGCGCAGACCAGCATGAGCCTTCTTGAAGCTGTGCTCTCATCGTGGATCGTCTTTGCAGGCGCGGCCCAGATGGTGGGGCTAGAACTGTGGCGCGAAGATTGGACCCTCGCGGCCATTTTAGGCATCGCGCTTATCGTAGGCACTGTGAATTCGCGTCTCATTCTGATGGGCGCGTCCCTCCATTCTTGGCTTGGCGGTCTGCGACCGCTGCTGCGCTGGCCAAGCCTGTTCTTTCTCACCGATGCGAGTTGGATCATTTCTGAGCGCTATCGTGCACAAGGCGGAACCGACGCCGGAATCTATCTAGGTGCCGGCCTCCTGTTGTGGCTGGTTTGGGGCGCTGTGACGATCCCCGGCTATTTGATTTCTAGCCTTGTGCCAGATCCGAACAAATTCGGGCTCGACCTTGTGATGCCGCTGTTCTTCATTCTGATGCTAGTGCCGATGTGGAAGAGCAGTGCCGATCTTGTGCCATGGTGTGTCGCCGGCGCCGTTGCCTCGCTCGTCTGGATGACCGTGCCGGGCTACGCGTTCATCGTGGCAGGCGCGCTTGCCGGAGCGCTGACCGCAGCCTTTCTGCCGGAGCGCGCGCGTGTCTGAGCGTATCGACGAATGGTTCGCCATCACACCGCTCTCTTTCCTTGCCATTTGTGCCATGATGGCGGCGACCTATTGCTGCCGTGCAGGTGGCTTCTGGCTGATGCAGCACGTACCGTTGACAGCGCGCGTGCGGCGGGGATTGGCGGCACTCCCGGGCTCAATCGTAATGGCGACCGTCATACCGCTGATGTTGCGCGGCGGGTGGCCCGCAACCATTGGCATTACGCTCGCCTTTCTTACCATGCTGAAGTTGCGCAATGAGTTAGTTGCGCTCCTCGCTGGGCTTGCCGCCGTTGCAGCCGCCCGCGCGGCTGGACTTTGAGCGGCCCGGCCTCGCAATCAGTTCGGATCGACACCAACCGGCACAATGCCTTTGCCACGGACATAACGAGCAAAGAATACATTATCAGGCCGGAGCGCATCATGATCGGTTGGCGTGAAAGCAGGATCGTAATTGCGGACCAGACCTTGCCAAGGCGGCAGGCGCTCAAGCGCATCGCGCACGGCGGCAGGTTCAACACTCCCTGCCTTCTCAATAGCATAAGCAGCCGCGTACGTTAGATCATAAGCATGAGCAATTCCCACCGGGCTTTCAATGGCCTCAACCGTGGCAAGCGCGAAACGCTCTTTCAGTGCCGCAAGCACGCGCGTCTTGACCGGGTTGGGCGGGCCATAAAATGAATAAGTTTGAATAACTTTCAAATCGATAGAATGTAAGGCCTCTCCCACCATTCGCTCGAATGCACCGCCGGTAATTCCCCAATGCGCTAGAATGGGAACATTGCGATGGCGGCTCGCTGCAACTTCACGCGTGAGAATAGCCCCTTCCGCTTCGTTGCCAACGAAAATAATGGTTTGTGCGCCATGGCTAACGAGACTGTCGAAATGGGCAATCAAAGTTTTGTCACCCCAATGATACCATTCATTGCCAATGACAGTGACGCCTGCGGCGCTGGCAGCCTTATCGATAGCTGCAACATTGCTACGCCCCCATGCCGTGTTGGGCGTGATCACGCCAATCTTCTGATGTCCCGATTTGACTGCTTCTGCGATGAATGCAGGGCCGGCCCATGAATCCTTCAACGACAGACGAAACACCCAAGATGGTTTGATCGACATATCGGTGATGGCATCGGCGGAGCCCCATGGATTGAGTAGAAGCGTTTTCAATTCATTGGCGATAGGGGCAACTTCGATATAGGTCGGGCTGAATTTTCCACCAAACACACCAAGGATTGTGGGGTCTGCCCCGGCTACACGAAAATTATCGACGCCGATGGCCGTAATGCCCTTATTGTCCGATGTCTTGAGTTCAAACCGCCGACCGAGCACGCCGCCTTTGGCATTGATCTCATCCATCGCAATGCGAATGCCGCGCTCTATAGACTGGGCAGATGTGCTCGTCTTGTTCCCATACTCGGCATCGAGCAACAAATAGACTGGCTCCGATGCCATAACCGATGTGGTTATAACAAGACCGAGAAGCTTGAGGACGATGAAGCGCAACGACATGGGACCCGACCTACAACATGACAATTGATCTACGAGACCTCTTCGGGGAGCGTGCATTTGGCCGCATTCACCTCGAACACATAGGCACGCAATGCGTCGATTGTGAGAGCGCGGGCGAAAAAGTAACCTTGAACGTAATGACACCGTAGACGTTTAAGCGCATCGAATTGCGCTTTCGTCTCGACGCCTTCTGCCAAGGTTGTCATACCGAGAGAATCGGCAATAGTGATGATAGCGTTTACGATTCCATCGGAATCGGTGTCACCCGGCAGACCGGCGACAAAAGAGCTATCGATTTTCAGACGTGTAACCGGTAGACGCTGCAAGCGGCTTAGCGATGAGTAGCCAACGCCAAAATCATCGATTGCTATTTCGACGCCGCGATCGCGCAATTCTTTCAGTGTTTCGATGGCTTGGGGTTGATCGCCTGCGAGAACAGTTTCGGTGACTTCGATCTCAAGTCTGTCGAGCGGAAAATCATTGAGCGCTGCAATACGTTCGATTCGCTCAACGATGTTGTTTTCAGCGCAATCATTCGCCGAGAAATTGACAGCGAGGCGTAATTGGTCGCCGTTCTCGCGAATGATGTGCGCCGTATCGCTCATCGTCCGCATGAGCATGGTCTCCGTCAATCGCGGCATGAGACCGCTATCTTCGGCGACACTTGTGGCTTCATAAGCCGGCACCGCGCCAAGCTCGTCGTCAGTCCAGCGCAATAAGGCCTCAAACCCAAAGACAAATCCCGTTTGGACATCGATCTGCGGTTGATAATGAAACGCGAGGGTGTTTTCATCGAGCGCTTGACGTAAACGCGCTTCGACCCGGTAGCGACGATCGTTGATATTGCGAATATGCGTGGAGAATAACTCGGCACGCCCCTTACCCGCGCCTTTTGCATAGTTCAACGCAAGATCGGCATGGCGCATCAAATCATCGACATTACCCGCATCGTCGGGGAAGAGGCTGATTCCGATCGTCATGCCGACCGTGACAGTCTCGCCTGATTCAATTGTAATCGGCATGCTGACGATATCGATCAACGCATTTGCAAGTGTAATTGCCGCATCGGGATCAGCGACTGTATCAAGAAGCACCATGAATTCATCGCCACCGCGCCGTGAAACAATGTCCGATGCACGCAAACGTGTCTTTAAGCGATCGGCAACGACTCGGATGATCTCATCCCCCGCCGAATGGCTGAAGACATCGTTGACGATCTTGAAACGATCAAGATCAAGAAAAAGGAGAGCCAGCTTTTCGCCGGAGCGCGAAGCACGGCTCATAGAGCGGGCGGCGGTTTGCTCGAAGAAGTTTCGATTGTAAAGCCCCGTTAACCCATCATGATGGGCCACATAAGCAAGAGCCTTCTGCGCATTCTTCTGTGCTGTGATATCGGAAAGAACGCAGACATATTCCGTTGTGAGGTCATCATCCTGCGTTGCAACCGGGCTCAGGGTCATCTGAAGGTTCAATGCCTCCGTCTGGGATTGAAATAGCAATTCCCGTTTGACAACCTCACCACGCCGGGCCGCCTTCAAGGCGTTGGCGATAGCGCCCTCTGCGTCGGCAAATGGCAATGTCCAAATGGCCCGGCCGATGAGATCGCCAGGTGTGAGATTTACCAACCTTTCAAAAGCTGCGTTGGATTCAATGATACGCCCATGCCGATTAAGCACCACGATTCCCTCGCCGGACGAGCGGAACACGGCAGCGGTTTGTTCGAGATTATGCATCAAGCGGCGTTGCTGCATGAACGCGCTGTTCAGCGTATCGGCGAGAATCTTTAATTCGCTTGACCATCCACGCGGCGTCAGCGTGGCGGGTTCACCTGCAGCAAAACGCGTAGAGGCCTCTGTTAGCAGAGCAAGCTGCCATGTGATGCGGTCTGCAAAACGACGGGCCATGAGCGCACTCAACGCCGAAAGCAGCAATGCGGCTGCTAACCCCATCAGCGTAAACTGGCGCGCAATATCGGCAAGCGGATCACCGATAAAATAGAGACTGATTGTGAGGTTGAGCGAAGCATCTTCATAGGCGATGCGAATCTGGCGCTGGACTGCGAGACGCCCAAGGATTGAATCGTTGGGCTCGAGCTGTTCGCCACTCGGCTCGATCGTTATGGCGAAATCGCGACCGCCAAAGCGTTGAACGGGGGCCATAATGGCACCAAAATCATAGGTCTGAGCGAGCACGCCCATAGACCCTTCAAGATAGGGGTATGAAACGGAGGCTGCGATGGCAAGGCGGCGTTGCGCACCGGTTTGACCTGGCTGCGGCGGCAGCATCGTAACAATGGGCTTGGCATCCCGTAGCGCCTGCGCAGCCATGATGCTTACGGCGGCTGGGCCAGCCCGCATATTCTGTTCCGTCGAAAGGACAGGGCGAGCGCGATAATCGAACAGGTAGGATTGGCCACCCAAAGCATAAGCGGCTTCCGATTGCAGGCTCCTCAAAAAGGGGAGAAGCACCGCGCCGCGATCTTTCGTGTCCATGAGCGCCGTCGAAACAATCGGCGAACGCGCCAAGCGCACAGCATCGCGGATCAGACCCTCAATGACGAGAGACAGGCGCTCTTCAACGAGGCGGCTCGTAAACTGCGCTTCGCCGACAAGGCGTTCGCGCGCAAAGCTGATGGCGGCCACAACCGAGACAAGCGTGAGCAGGACCACAATTGCCGTCGTACTGAGGCTCGCCAGAAGCGCGATGCGCCCGCGCAAAGTAGGCGGCAAAGGCAGGATGGTTCGAAAACGATCTGGCAAGCCCTACCCCGAAGTTCCCTTTCGACAGGCCCTTTTTTCTTATCCGATTTCTCGACCGTTGCGTGACGAAACAAAGGTCAATTCTGCGGAAGATTACCAAAACGGGTCAGGCGCGGCGCTTCCGGGCCGACCCGCAACACAAAATCGAAACGCCGTTCGCCGAGCTTGATCGAGCGCAAACGCAGACGCGCTCCTTTGTGTCAATTAAATTGGACAGTCGAAGAGGCAATGTGCGCAGTCTGTTCGTCTGCCCAAACTTTCATTCTAGTGGTGCCCAGATTGCCGGATCATGGCCACCCGCATGGGGCACTTATCTTTCAGACCATCTCCGACAGGCAGGTTTCGGCCAAATTCATTTCATCGACACGATGAGGCAGAATGTCTGCGATGAGGACGTTTTGAAGATTGCGTCCGAAATGGCTCCCCGTGCGGTATCGTTTTGAGCGGCGCAAAAACGAACCTTCTCGACAAGCAAGCGCTGAGCGAAGCGCCGTGTGTCGGCGTGATTGTGCGCGGCAAGGGCGAGCAAGCCTGCACCGCATCGATGAGCGCGATCTGCAACGGACGTTGGCCGCATATCTTTTATCGCGTGCCATCGCATAACATGTTTGGACCTTCATAGGCTCAGGACAATTTTGTATCAGCACGCCGTGGCAATGCGAGCTCGCGCATAATGCACCGATCCACAGAGAACGCGCCTAGAGCTGTCTATGCGCTTGGCATGCGGCTCCATGCGAGTGGCACTGTCGCGTGCCGGTATCGCGCCACGCGTATTGCGAGGAAACGGAATGCTGCACACATAAAGATGTGTGGTTCGCCACTTTCGTACTGACGCGTTAGTCAGGGTAGCAAAATTGAACCCATTTTGAGTTTCCTCCGCTCCCCGGTTGGGTACGGTGCGATTGATTAAACCTGTCCTGTCTGAAAAGACGTTTCTTTCAGAATTCAGTTCGGTCGGGATCAAAGCACAATGAAATCGAAGATACTCAAGGCTATGCTGGGTTGCGCCACTGCAGCGTTTCTCTGCGCCGGCACGATGGCACAGGCCGATATGTATCTGCCGCCCTTCTATGCGGCCGCGACGCAAATAAAGCCGCAAGGAAAACTCGGCCAAATTGTCAGGAAGGAAAAGATCCCGACAGCGATTGCCAATGCGCAGGCCTGGCGCATTGCCTATGTCTCGTCCGACATGACGGGGAAGAAAACGATCGTCACCGGTATCGTCATCGCACCCAAGGGACCGGCACCGAAAGCCGGGCGCCCCATCATGTCATGGGCGCATGGCACGACAGGAACCGCGCAGAATTGTGGCCCCTCGCAAGTTGGCAATGCCACTGCGCCGCTCAACGAATATTTCCTGATGAGCGGAAATGCATGGACCGATTATGGTGTTCCCGCGATCAATGAATTCATCAAGGCAGGTTACGTCGTCGTCGCGACCGATTATCAAGGTCTCGGTGGCGGCGGACAACATCAATATCAACTTGCCGTGACGCAGGCGCATGACACGATCGATGCGATCCGCGCAGCAGGCAGCCTCAAAGCCACGGGCGCAGGCAAGACCGCCATTCTCTATGGCTGGTCGCAGGGTGGCAGTGCAGTGACAGCGGCGGCGAGCGCGCCCGATTATATCAATCAAAAGGGAACGGCTTTCGACGGCATCACGATTGCCGGCGTTGTGGCGATGGCACCGCCCGATTTTAAAACGCTGACGCCACCCGGCGGACTGACCGATGCCAATGCACCGATCATGATGACCAATATTGCAAAATCCTTTTCGGCGAGCCTGCCCAACTTCACGCATTTCACGATGACCTTGTGGGGGGCGCAGGCGGCGTTTCCCGACAAGTTGAAACTGAGCGATGCGTTGACGGACGAGGGCGTCAAAGCGGTTGAAACCATCATGCGTAACAAATGCGTCCATGGTTCAGCCGATGCGTTCAACTATGCGTATGGCGATCAGTTCGCCACATTGATCAAGCCGAACATCGACAATGCCAAGGCATGGGGGCAGGCGCTGATCGACAGCGCCGGAACGAACGTGAAACCGGTCGCGCCCGTCATCATCTATTGGGGCACGAAGGACATCGTCGCCCCGCCGATCATGCACAAGATCTACCGGGAAGAGATGTGCAAAATGGGCGGCAATGTCGCGCGCGTTCAACTCGCGGGCGAAAAGACGCATTTCGCAACGCCGGGCGCGTCGCAGCCGCTCTATCTACCTTGGATCGCCGACCGTCTAGCGGGCAAGCCCGCACCCGATGGCTGCGTGGCAGAACAGGTTCAGAAATGATGTGCTGGACTAAGCGCCGGTTCTGATTATGGGCGGGGGAGACCCCGCCCTTTTACATGCGGCACCCGCCCGCAAGTGCGCTTCGTTGACCGGAAGCCCCATTTCCGACACAACACCGGGCTGAAGATCCCCCGCTTCCCCATCGTCCGGTGATGAAGATGTCCATCCATGCCGAACACGCCGCGCCCAACGCCGCGGCTGCCGCTGCCCTCAAAGGCAAGATCCTGCCGGAGGCGAAGCCGCTTTTCGCCTATCGCAAGCATTGGGCGCATCGGTTCGGGACAGCACCCTTCTTCCCGATGACGCGGGCGGAGATGGACACGCTGGGTTGGGATTCCTGCGATGTCATTCTCGTCACGGGCGACGCCTATATCGACCATCCGAGTTTCGGCATGGCGCTGATCGCGCGGCTTCTAGAAGCGCAGGGTTTTCGCGTCGGTATCATCGCACAGCCCGATTGGCGCGACGCCTCGGCCTTCAAGGCGCTCGGCAAGCCGAATGTCTTTTACGGCATCACCTCGGGCAATATGGATTCGATGGTGAACCGCTACACCTCGGATCGTCGCCTGCGCCACAATGACAGTTACACGCCGAGCGGCGAAGGCGGGAAGCGGCCCGACCGCGCCGTCATCGTTTACGCGCAGCGCTGCCGCGAAGCCTTTCCCGATGCGCCGATCGTTCTGGGCGGCATCGAAGCCTCGCTGCGTCGGATCGCGCATTATGATTATTGGTCAGACAAAGTCCGTCGCTCAATCCTGATGGATGCGCGCGGCGACATTCTGCTCTACGGCAATGCCGAGCGTGCGCTTGTTGAAGTGGCGCACCGGATTGCCAAGCGCGGCATCGATCAGGATTTTTCCGATGTGCGTGGTGTGGCCTTCGTGCGCGACGGGACACCGGAAGGTTGGGCCGAAGCCTCCGCCGATGACATCGAAAGCCCCGATGAAGGCATTCGCCGCAAACAAATGGGCGATGCGCCCACCGTCATCCGTATGCCGTCTTACGAACAGGTGGCGGATGACAAGGAACTTTATGCGCGCGCCTCGCGTGTGCTGCATAAAGAAGCCAATCCCGGCAATGCGCTGCCGCTCATCCAGCGCCATGGCGACAAGGAAATCTGGCTGACGCCGCCGCCCGTGCCGTTGACGACGGAAGAGATGGACGGTGTCTACGATCTTCCCTATGCGCGTGCGCCGCACCCCTCCTATGCCGGACAGAAAATTCCAGCATGGGAGATGATCCGCCATTCCGTCACCATCATGCGCGGCTGTTTCGGCGGATGCTCTTTCTGCTCCATCACCGAGCATGAAGGCCGCATCATCCAATCGCGCTCGGAAAAATCGATCCTGAAAGAGATCGAAACGATCCGCGACAAGACGGAAGGCTTCACCGGCGTCATTTCCGACATTGGCGGGCCGACCGCCAATATGTACCGCATCGCCTGCAAGGACCGCGAGACAGAGGCGCTCTGCCGCCGTCCCTCCTGCGTTTATCCCGACATTTGCAAAAACCTCAATACGAGCCACGACCCGCTAATCCAGCTTTATCGCAAGGTGCGCGCCGTGCCGGGCGTGAAGAAAGTGAACGTCGCCTCAGGCGTGCGCTACGACCTCGCCGTCGAAAGCCCGGAATATGTGAAGGAACTCGTCGAGCATCATGTCGGCGGCTATCTCAAGATCGCGCCAGAACATACGGAAGATGGCCCGCTCTCGAAGATGATGAAGCCGGGCATCGGCAGCTATGATGCGTTCAAAAAATTGTTCGACGAAGCGGCCCAAAAGGCAGGCAAGAAGTATTTTCTTATTCCCTATTTCATCGCGGCCCATCCCGGTACAACGGATGAGGACATGATGAATTTGGCGCTGTGGCTGAAGAAGAACGGCTATCGCGCCGACCAAGTGCAGACCTATCTGCCCTCACCCATGGCGCTTTCAACCGCGATGTATCACACTGGCTTCAATCCGCTGCGCCCGGTGCGCCGCGGTGCATCCGAGCCGGTCGACACCGTACGTAATCTGCGCCAACGGCGTTTGCACAAAGCGTTTTTGCGCTATCACGATGCTGAGAATTGGCCGCTCCTGCGCGAAGCGTTGAAAGCGATGGGCCGCGCCGATCTCATCGGGCCGGGCAAACATCAGCTGGTGCCGAATTGGCAACCGGCAAGAACAGGCGTGCAAGGCGAAGGCAAACGCGTGGGCCATAAGGGCAAGCAACGCCCCGGCGCACCGACAGTGCAAAAATTCACGACCAAAGGCGTGTTCGGGAAAAAGCCGAAAAAGTGACGTGATCTGAAGAAATTATGCGAACGGCCAGCGATCCAACTTACAAGACCTGTATCGTTGATCTCACGCCTCCTGCGATAAATTGTATGGGTTCTATCCTTAAGACTGCAAAGGAAACGCGTGAGACTGGCGATCAAAGGCGACTGGTGGCGTCAAAAAACAGTACAAAGGTATTCATGTTTTCGTTGTGACGCATTTAAAAGCATTGTTACGCGCTCCAAAATTTGAGGCTAAACAACGAGACGAGATTTATCTGAATGGATACTTGCCGAAATAAGCCTGACGCAACAGTGACCTTAGTCGATGGGTTTCCTGAAAGTGACAGGGATGAAGTCGCTCGCATGTATTGGGCTGCTTTTGGCAGTAAACTGCGGCTCATATTGCGCCCGCCAGACAAGGCGGTCGATATCTTGGCCGAGGCCCTCAACCCGAATTTCGCGATTGGAGCACGTGCCGCTGAAGGACAATTGCTGGGCGTCGCTGGCTACAAAACGCATGAAGGATCTTTCATGGCGATTAGCTTTGATTGCCTCAGGCAGCATTTCGGCATTGTCGGCGCCGTTTGGCGCGGATTGTTGCTGACTTTCCTCTTGCGTCAACCCAATGCCGGGACGCTGCTGATGGATGGTATCTTCGTAGCTGAGCATGCCAGAGGACAAGGCATAGGCAAATTGCTCTTGAGCGCCATCAAACGGAAAGCCAAGACATACGGTTGTTCACGTGTTCGCCTTGATGTCATCGATACTAATCTGCGGGCAAAGCAGCTTTATGAACGTGAGGGTTTCCGGGCGATAGCGAGCCGCGACCTCGGACTGCTTCGACACGTTTTCGGCTTTCAACGCGCGACGACCATGATCGCCGATTCCGGCGAAAGATATCTCAAACGAAGGAGCAGAAAAAATTTTCATTCGAGCGTGATGGTGGTGCTGTCAGACAAACCGAAATAGTCTCAGAAATCACCCAAATCCAGCATTGCTCAGGCAGCGCAGAGTTGGCGCCATGCGGTTAGCGCGGGGGTGCGTGGATCCTTGAACTGAACCACCCTGAGTTCGTCGGAGGCTCGATTGCTTGAGTCCTACGCGGCCATTTCGATGTTCTCAAGGGCTGCATAGTAGTTTGCTTCGGCCTCGGCAGGCGGGATGTTGCCGATCGGCTCCAGCAGGCGCTGGTGATTGAACCAATCGACCTATTCGAAGGTCTTGTACTCGACGGCCTCAAAGGACTTCCACGGCCCGAGCCGGTGAATAACCTCAGTTTTGAACAGCCCGATCACGCTCTCGGCGAGGGCGTTATCGTAACTGTCGCCGACGCTGCCGACGGACGGATCGATGCCGGCTTCCGCCAGCCGCTCGGTGTAGTGGATGCTGACGTATTGCGATCTTCAATCGCTGTGGTGGATGAGGTTCTCGGTAGGCCTGCCGGCATGCAGGCCCTGCTCTAGGGCATCGAGGACGAACACCGCCGTCGGGTTGCGGCTGACCCGCCAGCCGACGATCCGTCTGGCGAAGACGTCGATCACGAAGGCTACGTAGACCATGCCGGCCAAGGCGCTCACGTAAGTGAAGTCGGAGACCCACAGCATGTTCGGCGCCAGAGCGTGGAACTGCCGGTTGACCAGATCGAACGGGCAAGCGGCTGCCTTGTCGAGCGTGGTCGTACTGACCACCTTGCCGCGCACCACGCCTTCCAGCCCGAGCCGCGCCATCAGCCGAGCGACGCGATCACGCCCGAGCTTGAAGCCTTTGCGGTTGAATTGCAGCCAGACCTTCTTTGCGCCATAGACGCCGAAATTCTTGGCGTGGCCCCGGACAATCTCCTTCGACAGCCGCTCGTCTTCCTTCGCCCGCGTGGAGCGAAGGTCGGGATCGGCCTTGCGGCGAACGTGCGCGTGCCAGGTGGAGGGGTCGATCCGCAGAACCCTGCACATCGGCTCGACCCCGTAGCTATCCACATGGGCCTCCATAAAGGCCGTCATTTCCGAAGCGGGCGGTCGAGCTCCGCCTGGGCGAAATAGGCGCTCGCCTTACACAGGATCTCGTTCGTCTGCCGCAGCTCGCGGACCTCGCGCTCCAAGGCCCTCATCCGCTCGGCCATCTCGGTCGGTACGCCAGCGCGCTTGCCGGCGTCGACCTCTGCCTTCTTGACCCACTCGTTCAGCGTTTGCGCCGTGCAGCCGATCTTGGATGCGATCGACGAGATCGCCGCCCAGCGGGACGGATGCTCACGCTCGTGATCCAGCACCAGCCGGATTGCCCGCTCGCGGACTTCGGGAGAAAACTTGTTGCTCGTATTGCCAATGGTGGCTCCACCTTCTCGGGAGTTGGGGCCTCCGGCAAACCCAGGGTGGTTCAGAGGTACATCATCACCGCCAGACGGATGATCTCTGGACTGGTCTTGAAGTAGCGGAAGATGCGCGGATTGCTCATGCCCGGGAGGCTATCGGCTCACGCTTCGCGCACAAGCCGATTTTCCTCTTACAGCGCCGTTGCGAGCGTCATCTGTCTGTCGCTAAAGGTCCCTAAATTTTTGACGCCTATTACGCTGTCGGGCATCCAGGGGGACAAGATAATGTTGAAGCCGATCCTTGCCGCGGCGATCGTGGCACTTGCTCAGTTCATGCCTTGGGCCGCCGAGGCCCAGCAGCGCCAGTTGACTGTTTACTCATCGCTTGATGAGGATCAGGCAAAAGCCCTGATCAAAGGTTTTGAAGCCAAAAATCCGCAGATCAAGGTCAATGCCATCATCGGCTCGACTGCGCCGATCATCGCGCGCGTCATCGCGGAAGCGGCCTCGCCGCAGGCCGATATCATTATGGGAAATGCGGTTTCGGCTCTGATGGCCGCCGATGCCCGCGGCCTCCTTCTGCCTTACAAGCCAGCCAGTTTTGACAAGATTTCTCCCGTGATGCGCGACAGCCGGGCTGAGCCGGTCTGGGTGGGCATCGATGCCTGGGCGTCGTCGATCTGCTTCAATACCGTCGAGGCGGCAAAGAAGAACATTCCGGTGCCGAAGACCTGGGCCGACCTCGCCAATCCTGTCTACAAGGGCCACATCACGATGCCTTCTCCACTTTCCTCTGGGACAGCGCTACTTGCCGTCAACGGCTGGCTGACGATTTTCGGTGAGGCAGGAGGCTGGGACTTTATGGACAAGCTACACGAGAATGTCTCGAAATATGGACATTCCGGTTCGGCCCCGTGCCGGCAGGCCGGCTCCGGCGAGACGATCATCGGCATTTCCTACGCGACGCCGGGTGTCAAAGCGATCAATGAGGGAGCCCCGATCCAGATTATCCTGCCGTCTGAAGGCTTGGGTTGGGAAATTGAGGCCGCGGCCATCGTCAAGGGTGCCCGCAATCTGGCCGATGCGAAGGCGATGGCAGACTGGATTTCCTCACGCGAAGCTGCCGAGATCTCGGCCAAGTTTCTCCCTATCACGGCCTATGATGACATCCAGGTCCTGCCGAAGAACTATCCGGCTGATGAGAAGGCGAAGCTTCTAAAGATGGATTTTGCTAAGCTTGCCAGCAGCCGCGATGCCGTCATGGCCGAGTGGCAGAAGCGTTACGGCGTCAAGGTTCCACCCAAGAACTGATGATGGCCGGGCTTGCCGTTGCACTTTCGGTTGTTTCTGAACCAGAGAAGAACGGGGCGGCGGCAAGCGCTGCGAGC
>JAIYCE010000058.1 GCA_027488155.1 Hyphomicrobiales bacterium
CATCGCGCGGCGCGTTTCACCGACTTATTTCGTTGCGCCTGCGAACGGCGCACAACCAATACGCGGCTCAGAACGGAATATCGTCATCCATGGCGCCACGACCGGCGGGTGCTGGCTGACGATCCATGGGCGAGGAGCGACCGAAATCGCCGCCGCGCCCGCCGCCGGAATAGCCGACCGAGCCACCCTCGTCAGAATCGCCGCTGCCCTGCCCGCGTCCACCCAGAAGCGTGAGTTCGCCGCGATAGCGCTGCAGCACGACCTCGGTCGTATACTTCTCCGCACCATCCTTGTCGGTGTATTTGCGCGTCTGGAGCTGGCCCTCAAGATAAACCGTCGAGCCCTTCTTCAGATATTGCTCGGCAATCTTGGCGAGGTTTTCATTGAAGATGACGACCTTGTGCCACTCGGTGCGCTCCTTGCGCTCACCCGACGCCTTGTCGCGCCAGGTTTCCGAGGTCGCGACCGAAAGGTTCACCACAGGCTCGCCATTGTTAAGGCGGCGGACCTCCGGGTCGCGCCCGAGATTGCCGACCAGAATGACCTTGTTGACGCTGCCCGCCATGTTCCATCCTCCGAAAAATGCGATTTGGACCTTAGAGCAAGGTGTCCTAGCTCGCGCCCATAGACCCTGCCTTATCCACCAAAAAGCGGCAATGTTCTAGTTTTGTTCCTAACATTACCAATCTCCCGATGCAAGCTGAATTGCAGGGGAAAAGCGGCCTCACGCGTCGCCAGCCCTGTCGCCGGGGCGACCGGCGACCTATGTATGCAGTGCGGCAAAATCGCCCGATCCGTTACGGTCCTCCGATGTCCCTCGACGATCTCTTCGACAAGGCGCCCCGCGCCGACAATCGCTCCATTACGATCCGTGGTGCGCGCGAGCACAATCTCAAGAATGTGGATTTAACCATTCCACGTGATCGCCTCGTTGTGTTCACCGGCCTATCGGGCTCAGGCAAATCCTCGCTCGCCTTTGACACGATCTATGCTGAGGGCCAGCGCCGTTATGTCGAGAGCCTCTCGGCCTATGCCCGCCAATTCCTCGAGATGATGCAGAAGCCGGATGTCGATCAGATCGACGGCCTGTCACCCGCCATCTCCATTGAGCAGAAGACCACGTCGAAAAATCCGCGCTCGACCGTCGGCACCGTCACCGAGATCTACGACTATATGCGTCTATTGTGGGCGCGCGTCGGCATACCCTATTCGCCTGCCACCGGCCTGCCAATCGAAAGCCAGACCGTGCAGCAGATGGTCGACCGCGTGCTCGCTTTGCCGGAGAAGACGCGGCTCTACCTGCTCGCGCCCGTCGTGCGCGGCCGCAAGGGCGAATACAAAAAAGAACTCGCCGATTACATGAAGCGCGGCTTCCAGCGCGTGAAGATCGACGGCACCTATTATGAAATTGCCGATGCACCTGCGCTCGACAAGAAATTCAAGCATGACATCGATGTGGTGGTTGACCGCATCGTCGTGAAGGCCGATCTCGCCGCCCGTCTTGCCGAGAGTTTCGAAACATCTCTCGAACTCGCCGATGGTATTGCGATCATCGAATATGCCGATGAAAAGGACGATAAGGGACAGCCGAAGCGGGTGATGTTCTCGCAGAAATTCGCCTGCCCAGAATCCGGCTTCACCATCCCGGAAATTGAGCCGCGCCTGTTCTCGTTCAACAATCCGTTCGGTGCCTGCCCGGAATGCGATGGCATCGGCCATGAGATGACGATCGACGCCGATCTCGTCGTGCCGGATGACACGCGCTCTCTGAAGGATGGTGCAATTGCACCTTGGGCGAAATCCTCCTCGCCCTATTACGGTCAGACGCTGGAAGCGCTGTCGCGGTCCTATCGCTTTAAGATGACAGCTCCATTCAAGGAGTTGTCCCGCGAAGTGCGTGATATGCTGCTCTACGGCTCGGGCGATCGCGAAATCCGTTTTTCCTATGATGACGGTATGCGCGCCTATGACGTGAAGAAGCCGTTCGAAGGTGTCGTGAACAATCTCGAGCGCCGCTATCGCGAAACCGATTCCGATTGGACGCGTGAGGAAATCGGCCGCTACATGTCGGAAACGCCCTGCGCGAAGTGCAAAGGCATGCGTCTGAAGCCCGAAGCGCTGGCGGTGAAAATCGACAGGGAACCGATCTCCGTCGTGACCGAATTGTCGGTCCGTGATGCGCTAGCATGGTTCGAGAAACTACCGAAGAAGCTTAACGCCAAACAGAATGAAATTGCCGGGCGTATTCTTAAGGAAATTCGCGACCGCCTCGTCTTCCTGCTTGATGTTGGGCTGGATTACCTGACGCTCTCGCGCGCTTCGGGCACATTGTCGGGTGGCGAAAGCCAGCGCATTCGCTTGGCTTCGCAAATTGGCTCCGGTCTGACTGGCGTGCTTTACGTACTCGATGAACCGTCCATCGGACTGCATCAACGCGATAATGAGCGTTTGCTTGGCACGCTGAAACGGTTACGCGATCTGGGCAACACGGTTGTCGTGGTGGAGCATGATGAGGATGCGATTTTGCAGGCCGATCACGTTGTCGATGTTGGCCCCGGTGCCGGCATTCATGGCGGCCAGATCATCGCGCAGGGCACGCCCGCCGATATTATGAAATCAAAGAAATCACTCACTGGAAAATATCTCACCGGTGAATTGATGGTGAAAGTGCCTGACCAGCGCCGCAAGCCGCAAAAGGGCCGCACGCTGAAATTGACCGGTGCACGCGGCAACAATCTGAAGAATGTGACAGCCGAAATTCCGCTCGGCACCTTCACCTGCATCACGGGTGTTTCAGGCGGCGGCAAATCGACGCTCATCATCGACACACTCTACAAAGCAGCGGCACGTCGCCTGAACGGTGCGCTCGAACATCCAGCTCCCTTCGACAAGATCGAAGGGCTGGAACATCTCGACAAGGTGATCGACATCGACCAATCGCCGATTGGCCGCACACCTCGTTCGAATCCCGCGACTTATACTGGCGCCTTCACACCGATCCGCGAATGGTTCGCCGGTTTGCCGGAAGCGAAAGCCCGCGGCTATCAGCCGGGCCGCTTCTCCTTCAACGTGAAGGGCGGACGCTGCGAAGCCTGCCAAGGCGATGGCGTCATCAAGATTGAGATGCACTTCCTGCCTGATGTTTACGTCACTTGCGATGTCTGCAAAGGCAAGCGCTACGATCGTGAAACGCTCGAAGTCAAGTATCGCGACAAATCCATCGCCGATGTGCTCGACAGCACAGTCGAGGAAGCTGCACAGCTTTTCAAAGCCGTGCCGTCCATTCGCGAAAAGATGGAAACACTCGCGCGCGTCGGACTAGATTACATCAAGGTCGGCCAGCAAGCGACAACGCTTTCGGGCGGCGAAGCGCAACGCGTGAAACTGTCGAAGGAATTGTCGCGCCGCTCCACGGGACGCACGCTCTACATTCTCGACGAACCGACCACGGGTCTGCATTTCCACGACGTCGCCAAACTCCTCGAAGTGCTGCATGAGCTTGTCGAGCAGGGCAATACGGTCGTGGTGATTGAGCACAATCTCGAAGTGGTCAAGACCGCCGATTGGGTGCTCGACCTTGGGCCAGAGGGTGGCGATGGTGGCGGCAAAATCGTCGCGCAAGGCACGCCCGAAGTGATTGCCAAGTCCAAGGAAAGCCATACTGGCCGCTTTCTCAAGGAAGTGCTGGAGCGACGCCCGATCAAGAAGAGCAAAGCGGCGGAGTGAGTAAGGCGCAAGCGCCCTCATCGCAATGAAGCGCGTGGTTCTTTCGGCTAGCAATTAAAGGCCGAATGGCCGCCCGAGCCTTCGCGAGGCCCCAAATCTAAGAATGCCACAATCTTGTCACAATCCATGCGCCTCACGCATGATTATTAAGATAAATTAATATCATCATGCTTTTTTGCATACCTGCCCTTAAGCGAAGCCGCTACCTGTGCAGCGCAACAAAACCTATATGCACTGCAACAAGACGGCGAAATTGCCGTCCAAGACCGATCAGACCGCACAACTTCAGGAGAATTGCCATGTTTGTTGTAAACACTCTCGCCAAGCGCCTGCGCCGTTGGGCGTCCTACCGCAACACTGTCCGCGAACTCTCGCAATTGTCGGACCGTGACCTGCACGATCTCGGCATCGCGCGCGGCGAAATCCGCTTTGTCGCGAAGAAGAGTGCCAAAGCTGCCTAATGGCTTCGGCCTTCTAACTTTCGAATTCAAGCTCTCTCCCCGAGGCAAGACCCGCTGGCATCCCCTCTGCCGGCGGGTTTTTGTTTGGGCCTTTCATTGCGCGAGGCCTCGCGCTACATCCCGCTCATGAGCGCTCACAAACCCATTCACATCATTGGCGGCGGCCTCGCCGGATCAGAAGCAGCCTGGCAGATCGCCCGTGCCGGCGTCCCCGTCATCTTGCATGAGATGCGGCCCATCCGCGGCACCGATGCGCATAAGACCGATGGTCTGGCAGAACTCGTTTGCTCTAACTCCTTCAGGTCCGACGATTCCGACCAGAACGCGGTTGGATTACTGCATCATGAAATGCGGATGATGAATTCGCTCATCATGGCATCCGCGGATTCACATCAGGTGCCCGCGGGCGGCGCGCTCGCTGTCGATCGGGACGGCTTCTCCGCCGCTGTGACAGCAAAGCTTGAAGCCGAGCCCCTCATCGAGATCCGCCGCGAGGAAGTGGCCACCATTCCTCCCGAGGATTGGGACAGCGTCATCATCGCCACCGGCCCCCTCACCTCGCCTGCGCTCGCCGAAGCCGTCCTTGGCCTCACCGGCGAAACCTCACTCGCCTTTTTCGATGCCATCGCCCCCATCGTGCATTTCGATTCCATCGACATGACGAAGGCGTGGTTTCAATCGCGCTACGATAAGCAGGGTCCAGGCGGTACAGGTGCCGATTACATCAATTGTCCGCTTGATCGTGCACAATATGAAGCCTTCGTGCAGGCGCTCATCGATGGCGACAAGACCAGCTTCAAGGAATGGGAAGGCACGCCCTATTTCGACGGATGCTTGCCCATTGAAGTGATGGCGGAGCGCGGCCCGGAAACTTTGCGCCACGGCCCGATGAAACCGATGGGCCTCACCAACGCGCACAATCCAACCGTAAAAGCTTATGCCGTCGTGCAATTGCGGCAGGATAACGCGCTCGGCACGCTCTATAATATGGTCGGTTTCCAAACAAAGTTGAAGCATGGCGAGCAGGTGCGCATCTTCCGGACGATTCCCGGTTTGGAAAATGCCGAATTTGCTCGGCTCGGCGGATTGCATCGCAACACTTACCTTAATTCACCGCGATTGCTCGACAATACCTTGCGCCTGAAAGCGATGCCGCGTCTGCGTTTTGCCGGGCAAATCACCGGCTGCGAAGGCTATGTCGAGAGCGCTGCCATCGGTTTGGCGACAGGCCGCTTCGCTGCGGCAGAACGTCTGGGAGGCGTTGCCTCGCCGCCGCCTGTGACAAGTGCATTAGGCGCACTCATCAACCATATTACCGGCGGTCATATCGAAACCATCGATAATGGCCCGCGTTCCTTCCAGCCGATGAATATCAATTTCGGCCTGTTCCCGCCCTTGGATTTTTCACCCAAGGCACCCGATGGGAAGCGCTTGCGCGGAGCGGACAAAGCGGCCGCGAAAAAACGCGCCATCACTGCGCGCGCGAAGTCGGACATGGCGGCATGGCTGGGCGGCGCTGTGAAAGAAGCGGCGGAATAACGCGCGCGATTCAAAACATCTTCGCAACATCGCGGCGCGATGCACGCCAGAGACAGAATTGAATCCGCCATTGCGGCAGAGAGGCGACGTCGTCCGGTAGCGTCCGGTGCACACGCTTCAAAAGTGGATCCACCAAAGCAAGTGGTAGAAATGCTGGCGCTTCGGAATCGCGTAATCCCACCAAAGCTGCCGTAGCCTGCGCGCGATGCTTTTCTGCAAGCCCTGCAATATGGCGCAGTGCCGTGCGTGTCTGGGCCGATGCTGTCCCCGCCAACACACTCTCGCGGTTCAAACCGAATTGCGCCATCACATCCTGCGGGATCATCACACGCGAACGCCGCAGCAAAAGCGACCAATGCGCGAGCAGATGCGCCAGCCCCTCCGCCACCCCGCCATGCCCGGCCACATCGGCGACAGATGCCGATGAATGCGGAACAAGGATCATCGAGGCCAGCCTATAAGGCACGGAATGGCACTCGCCCAAACGGCCCTCGAGATCGTTCATTGTCGGCGGCGGATCGGCATACAGATCCTCGACACGCGCTGCGATCAAACCTTGCAGCGCTGCAATGGGCAGCGAATGTTTGCGCACGGTCTGTATCAAGGCTGACGCAAGCGGATGGGCTGCGGCCTCACCTTCGCGCTCACCGGCCAGCACCTCATGCCACCATTGAAAGCGAATTTCGCCAAGCATCGGTTCGGATACGAGGAACGGAATGCGCGCCATCTCGGCAGCGAATGTGCGCAGAACCATCACCGCCGAACGCTGTTCTTCGGGGATGAACAAGGCCGCGAAAAATTGCGCTGCATCCACTTCGCGCAAGCTTGTCGCGATCGCGTCCATCATGGCACCGCAATCAGGGCGGCAGCCACACGGCGATTTTCGCCCAGCATGATGTTGTAGGTCCGCGCTGCCGACCCCGTTGTCATGGCATCGACCGCCATACGTCCTTCGCGCAAGTGCCACACAATCGCATCGTCGAGGAAGGCGGGATCGGCCCCAGTGCCTATCAACAGCGTATCGATCACGCCAACTTCACGACGGACGAGATCGAAACTCTGCGGCGTCAGTTCGGCGATGGACAAAGGCGGCCACGCATAAATGCCGGACGGCAGCGCGAGGATCGATCCCTTGTGCGACATGTCGGCAAAGCGGAACCCGCCATTGCCATAGGCATCGATCGGAAAACGGCCGGGGACGAAGCCCTTAGGCCGCTCCCCAACACTCATCGCGAAGAGGTCTCGGCCGCTTTGGCCGATCCTTCTTCTGCCATCGCTTCACCCGATACACGCACACCAAGATAGATCAGCACGGGTGCGGCGATGAACACGGTCGAATAGATACCGACGATCACGCCGAAGATCATGGCATAGGAGAAGCCTTGAATGACCGAGCCGCCGAACAGCACAAGGGCAAGCAAAGCAAGCGCCGTCGTCACCGACGTGTAGATGGTGCGCGAGAGGGTGGAATTGATTGCGATGTCGAGCAATTCGTCGATTGGCATCTTTTTGTAGCGACGCAACATTTCGCGGATGCGGTCAAACACCACCACCGTATCGTTGAGCGAGAAGCCGACAATCGTGAGAATGGCCGCGATCGAAGTCATGTTGAACTCGATCTGCGTGATCGCAAAAAAGCCGATGGTCAACACAAGATCGTGCAAGGTCGCGATGACCGCGCCGATCGCGAACTGCCATTCGAAGCGGAACCAGAGATAAACAAGGACCGCCAGAATCGCGAGCACGATGCCAAGTGTTCCAGATTGCACGAGTTCGCCGGAAATGCGCGGACCCACGACTTCGATGCGGCGGAATTCGAAATCCTTTTCAAAGGCGGCCTTCACCTTCTCGACGACCTGCTGTTGTGCCTTGTCGCCACCTTGTTGAAGGCCGAAACGCAAGGACACCTCGCCCTTATCGCCAAACTCTTGCACTTCCACTTCGCCGAGCGCCAGATCGGAAGCTTGCTCACGCACGGAAGCAACGTCGAACTTCCCGCCCTTCGACTGGATCTCGATCAGCGTGCCGCCGGTGAAATCAATGCCAAAATTCATCGAGACTACAATGAAGGCGACAACCGATATGACCGACAGGATGGCGGAAAACGGGTAAGAGATGCGACGGAAGCGCATGAACGGGAATTTGGTATCGTCCGGAATGATCCGCAGAAGCTTCATGGCGGGCACTCCTTAGAACGGAATCTTGGTGGGCCGCGCGACGCGGTACCACACGGCAATCATCATGCGTGTCATCGTCACCGCAGTCACAACTGTGGTGATGATGCCGAGCA
The DNA here is from genome assembly GCA_027488155.1 of Hyphomicrobiales bacterium. Taxonomy (GTDB): domain Bacteria; phylum Pseudomonadota; class Alphaproteobacteria; order Rhizobiales; family Beijerinckiaceae; genus TNE-4. Next base: position 8,017 of record JAIYCE010000058.1, read on the forward strand.
CCATCGTAACGGCAAACCCGCGCACCGGCCCGGTGCCCAGCATAAACAGGATGGCGGCGGCGATGAACATCGTCACGTTGGAATCGATGATCGTTGCGAAAGCGCGCTGGAACCCGGCTTCCAGCGATGAGACGATGCTGCGGCCAAGCCGCGCCTCCTCTCTGATGCGCTCATAGATCAGTACGTTTGAATCCACCGCGGTTCCGATGGTGAGGACAATCCCTGCAATACCGGGCAGTGTTAGCGTGGCGCCCAAAAGTGACATCAACGCAAAAATCATCACGACGTGAATAAGCAGCGCCAGATTGGCGAAGAAGCCGAAGAGGCCGTAGCACGCAAACATGAAGGCGAAGACGAAGAGCGCGGCAATGTAAGATGCCTTCTTGCCTGCCTCGATCGAATCCTGACCAAGGCCGGGACCAACTGTACGCTCTTCAACAATGGTGAGCGGCGCCGGCAGCGCGCCAGCGCGCAAGAGGATCGCGAGATTGTTCGCCTGCTCAACAGTGAAGCGGCCAGAGATCTGGCCTTGGCCGCCCGTGATCGGTTGCAGAATGCGTGGCGCAGAAATCACTTTCTTGTCGAGCACGATGGCAAGCGGGCGGCCGACCGCTTCCGTCGTCACCTGACCGAAGCGCTGAGCGCCGCGAATGTTGAACTTGAAATTGACGATCGGCTCGCCGGTACGGCTGTCGAAAGCCGGCTGCGCGTCGATCAGATCTTCGCCCTGAACGATCACACGACGCTCGATGGGGAGCGGCCCGCCTTCATTCGACGGGAGATTTTCCACGTCGCCTGGCGCAGCACCTGTATCAGCGACGAGACGAAATTCGAGTTGTGCCGTCGTCCCGAGAATTTCCTTGAGACGCCGCGGATCCTGCAAGCCCGGCACCTGAACCAGAATGCGGTCGGGGCCTTGGCGTTGAATGTTCGGTTCGGTCGTGCCGAGCGCATCGACGCGGCGGCGTAACACTTCGATGGCCTGATCGATCGACTTGCGCACTTTCTCGTTCAGCGCCGCTTCCGTCAGCGTGATCTGAATGAGCCCATCAGGCTGCGTCGTGATATCCATCGAAGGCTGGCTAACGCCCGTCATGGCATTGCCGATAGGTGCCGCCATTTTGCGGAATTCGACGAGCGCCTTCTCGCGGTCGGCTACATCGGCGATCCGAACCGAAACGCCGCGCGGCAGCAGACTAATGCCGCCTTGCAGCGCAACGCGCTGCTCGCGCAGAATGCGGCGCACGTCATCGCGCAGCGTGTTGACCTGAGCGCGCAGAACCGTCTGCGTATCGACTTCGAGCAGAACGTGCGAACCGCCCTGAAGATCGAGACCGAGCACGATCGCCCTGTGCGGTACAATCCATGCCGGCAGAAACGAAAGCGATTTTTCGATGCTGGCGCGGGTCTCGGGCGCAAGCACGCTCGGCATCGCATAAAGAAACGAGGCCAAGGTCAGAAGCAGAACCGAGATGGTCTTGAAACGAGAAAAGCGCAGCATCGTCGCGGCAGGCTCCGGACGGGCCGCGCTGAGGCGGCCCGCAATGGTTCAAACAAATCAGGCGGCGTCGGTCTTAACTGGTTCGCCCTTGGCACGCACTTCCGCAATCATGCTGCGGATGACTTTGACCTTCACGCCATCGGCGATCTCAACTTCGATCTCGCCATCTTCGCCCGCCTTAGTCACTTTGCCGACGAAACCGCCTGAGGTGACAACAGTGTCGCCACGGCGGATGTTCTTGATCATTTCCTGATGGGCTTTGGCACGCTTCTGCTGCGGCCGAATGATCAGGAAATACATGATCACGAAGATCAGGATGAAGGGGACAAGCTGGATAATCATATCCATGCCGCCACCGGCACCGGCACTCTGCGCAAAAGCTGGGGTGATCATCGCGGGATAAGGCTCCGTCATAGGGTGAAAGGCCCGCCCGAACCGGGGGGTCCAAAAGTCGCGCGGACTATAGCCACGCAAGGCCGGAAAGCAAATCAAACTGGCTGGCCCGGTGGATTTCCGGCTCGGCTCCGTTTAGGACAGCGCCTACCCTGTCCCAACCCTATCCAAAGTCGCGGATTTTAGTGCAATGACTGCCTCCAAAACGCCTCCCGCCGCCGATCTCACCGGGGCCGATACGGCGGCCCTGCTCGCCCGTATCGCTGCGGCGCTTGAGCGCATCGCGCCGGTCGCAGCCGCGAGAATCGATTTCAATGCCGCGGATGCCTTCGTCTGGCACCCTAACCCGGACGGCCTCATTCCCGTCCCGCGCGTCAATCGGGTTGAGATGGAGTTGCTGCAGGGCATCGACCGGGTCCGCGATCTACTCAACGAGAACACGGAGCGGTTCGCCACGGGGCTGCCGGCCAACAACGCCCTCCTCTGGGGCGCACGCGGCATGGGCAAATCCTCGCTCGTCAAAGCCGCCCATGCGCAAGCCGCACGGAAGAACGCAGCCGCCAAGGCCCAACCGGTGAAGCTGATCGAAATCCACCGCGAGGACATCGACAGCTTGCCCCGCCTGATGGCACTGCTGCGCGATGTGCCGTGTCGCTTCATTCTCTTCTGCGACGATCTCTCCTTCGACGCCGACGACACATCCTACAAATCGCTGAAAGCAGTGCTCGAAGGCGGCATCGAAGGACGCCCCGAAAACGTCATCTTCTACGCAACATCCAACCGTCGCCATCTTCTGCCACGCGACATGATGGAGAATGAACGTTCAACCGCAATCAATCCCGGCGAAGCGGTCGAAGAAAAAGTCTCGCTCTCGGACCGGTTCGGCCTCTGGCTCGGCTTCCACAAATGCTCACAGGATGAATATCTCGCAATGATCGATGGTTATGCCGATCATTTCAAGTTAAAGATGGACCGCGCGGCTCTTCATCACGACGCGTTGGAATGGGCGACAACACGCGGCTCGCGCTCTGGCCGAACAGCATTCCAATATATTCAGGATGTTGCAGGACGTTTGGGACAAAAACTCGATTGAGTTTTTCAACGCGAGATTGCTGTGCACGTTCAGCGATGGCGAGCTGAGGTTTCGGCGTACCTTTCCTAAGGCCGAATGGCCGCCGCGGGCTTCCCCGTGTCCCAAAAAATAAAGACGGGTGACGCCCGACGCGCCACCCGTCTGGAACCGATCAGCCGTTGAGTCTCGCAGAAGCTGATCGACTAATACGCGCCGCGCCAATGCACGGCGACAATTCCTGAGCGATCAGCCACCACCGGCGAGATAGGGCATCGGATCAACCGGCGTCGAGCCCTTGCGCAATTCAAAATGCAGTTGCGGGGACGAAACATTGCCGGTCTGCCCCGATGTGGCGATGGTCTGCCCGCGCTTTACCTGCTCGCCGCGCTTCACTTTCAATTCGCCATTATTGGCGTAAGCGGAAACATAGCCATTATCGTGCCGGATTAGCACGAGATTGCCATACCCTTTCAGCTCATTGCCGGCATAAGCGACGACACCATTTTCGACTGCCTTGACAGGCGTGCCCTCCGGCAGCGCGATGTTGATGCCGTCTGAGCCAGGACCGAAGCCCTGAATGATCCGGCCCTTCGCCGGCCAGCGGAATTCCGTACCGCCGGTGGAGGATGCGGCCGCGCCGAGCGAGGCGGTCGTTTCTTCCTTCGCGGCAGGTGCCGTCGTCACCGGCGCGACGGGCGCGGCGGCAACAGCCGGCGCAATCTGCTTGCCCTTTTGCGGTTGAGCGGCTGGAGCATCGACCTTTGCCTGCTTGACCGGCTCGGCAGGAGCCGCCTGCCCAGCGCGCTGCGGCAGATCCGTCTTGCCCGGCTGTGCCGGACGTTGCGGCAAATCTGTCTTCTGCGGCTGAACCCCCGCCACCTGCTTTTGCTGCGCAGGCTGAACGGCAGCCGTTTGCGTCACCGGCTTCGTCTGCGCCGGCGCAGCCATGGGCTGTGCCTTGGCCGGGGCCGAAGCCACGATTGGAGCATTGGCGTGATAAACCGGGATCACAATGCGAGCGCCAGGAGCCGGATTACCGGTGATGTTGTTGGCCGAGCGGATCGCCGCTTCAGGCACGCCGTAACGCGCGGCCAGGGTCTTGATTGTTTCGCCTTGGCCGAGACTGACGGCCGAGCCGCCCTGTGCCGTCCAACCGGGTGCAGCGGCCTGCACAGGCGCAGGCGTACCGGCAGGAGCCATGCCCTGAACACGTTGTGGGGCGGCCTGCGATACTGGCGGCAAAGTCTGCGGTGCCGGGAGCGGAGCCGATGCAACAGGAGCGGCAAGCGGAGCGGAGGAAACGGGCGCAAGAGGCGCGGCGGAGACTGGACCTGAAGGAGCGTTCAACAGACTGCTTTGAGCAGGCAGCGAACCATGCGCGACAGGTGCCGGCGGCGCAAGTGAAGCGGTCACATCGGGATCGGTGCGGCCCGACGGATCGAAAATTCCCTGAAACGGCGTATCGGCGAAACGCGACACATCCGTACCGCAAGCAGCCAGAGTAGCCGCCAAAGCTGCTGCGACGGCAATGCGGGAGGCAGAACCAGAAAACGACATCACAAAACGCGAACGCATGACCAAGCCCACAAAAACGGCGTTGCCTACAGGCTCTAGAGAACAGGATTGAAGTTAACGACGCCTTACGAAGTGGGGTTGAACCATAGATTTTCAGGAAATATTTTTACTAACCATGCGTTAAAGAGCGGCCGCCATGCCACTCGCCAATGGAGCGGCGTTCAGCGGAGCACCCCAATCGATCCGCGCTGCACCGCCTGACTTGATCACACGCATCACCCGCATACCCTCATCGTTCCGCGCCACGCCGACCAAAACCCCATTCTCAGCCAATTGCGCCATCAGCGCCGGCGGCGGCGCCGCAAAGGATGCATCGATGACAATCCTGTCGTAGGGCGCGCGCTCGAGATGGCCGCGCTGCCCATCGCCGTGGAAGATATGCGCATTTGCAAAACCGAGCGTGTTGAGACGGGCAGCGGCCTCGACAGCCAAAGACCGGAACCGCTCAATCGAGACGACATCGCGGCCAAGCCGCGCTAGCAGTGCTGCCATGTAACCAGACCCCGTCCCCACTTCGAGAATCCGGTGTTCGGGACGCACCTCCAGCGCGCCGATAAGCGTGGCGATATGGGAGGGCGCGGGCAATGTTTGCCCGCATGGGATGGGAAGCCCAACATCCTGCAGCGCGAGATCGGCAAAACGCCGTGGGACGAAACGGCCACGCGGTACGGTTTCAAGCGCGCGCAACAGCGCCGTGTCGCGCAATCCGCGCGAGCGCAGCGCAAGCAAAAAGGCGATCGTGGCTTCGGCAGCGGTGTGGGTGTGGATATCCGTCATCCGCGTCCTTGCGTCTGATGAGTTCAGGGATGGAACAGGGACGCAAAACGGGTGAGAGTCGGCTCGTCGGTAAGGTCGAGCCTGAGCGGGGTAACGGAAATCTTCTTCTCTGCCAAGGCCGCAAGGTCGGTCCCGTGGCCGGGTTCGAATGGACCGCGCGAAAAGGCGATCCAGAAATAGGGATTGCCCCGCCCATCCTGCCGCGGATCGATGCGTAGCAGATCCTGCGAGCGAAAGCCCTGATGGGCCACCGCAACCCCTTGAATTTCCGATGCAGCACAGCCCGGGAAATTGACATTGATAAGAATGCCAGCGGGGATGCCGGCTTCGAGAATGCGCTTCACAAGGTCCGGGCCATGGCGGAGCGCCGGTTCCCAGCTTGGAAATTCCCGCGTCTGCGCGGTGTAGGCCTGCGATAGTGCAATCGATGGAATGCCGAGAATGGTGCCTTCAATAGCCCCTGCCACTGTCCCGGAATAGGTGACATCCTCAGCGACATTCTGACCGCGATTAACACCCGACAGAACGAGATCGGGCTTTACATCGAGAATGTGGCGCACCGCCATGATGACACAATCGGTCGGCGTTCCACGAACCGCGAAATGGCGCGGCGTCACCTCCCGCAGGCGCAACGGATCGTTCAGCGACAGTGAATGCGCCACACCCGATTGATCGGTCTCAGGCGCCACAACCCACACATCATCCGAAATGGTACGCGCGATGTCCTCGCAGATTTTCAGGCCCGGAGCGTGGATGCCGTCATCATTCGTGACAAGAATACGCATTACTGAGCCTTTTCAATCTTGGTCAGCCCGCCCATGTAAGGACGCAGCACATCGGGAACCGTCACCGACCCGTCTTCATTCTGATAGTTTTCAAGTACAGCAACGAGCGCACGGCCCACCGCCACACCCGATCCATTCAATGTGTGCACAAACTTGTTCTTGCCATCCGCGCCCTTGTACCGGGCATTCATGCGGCGTGCTTGAAAATCGCCGCAAACCGAGCAGGACGAAATCTCGCGATAGGCATTTTGGCCCGGCAGCCACACTTCGAGATCGTAGGTTTTCTGCGACCCAAAGCCCATGTCTCCGGTGCACAGTGTCATCACACGATAAGGCAGGCCAAGCTTTTGCAGGATTGTTTCGGCACATGCCGTCATGCGGTCATGCTCAGCGAGCGATTGTTCCTGCGAAGTGATCGAGACCAACTCAACCTTCCAGAATTGGTGCTGGCGGATCATGCCACGCGTGTCGCGTCCCGCCGCGCCTGCTTCTGCACGGAAACAGGGCGTCAAGGCGGTGAAGCGCAGCGGCAATTCTTTCTCGTCCACAATCGCTTCGCGCACGATATTGGTCATCGGCACTTCCGCGGTCGGGATTAGCCAATAATCGGGTAGAACACGGAATTGATCGTCGACAAATTTTGGCAATTGCGCAGTGCCGAACATCGCCTGATCTTTGACGAGCAAAGGCGGATTGATTTCCATGTAGCCATGTTCGGTTGTGTGCACATCCAGCATGAACTGGCCGAGCGCACGTTCGAGCCGCGCCATCTGCGCGCGCGTGATGACGAAGCGCGTACCGGACATTTTCGCCGCGGTTTCGAAATCCATCAGGCCGAGGCCTTCACCGATCTCAAAATGCTGCTTCGGCGTGAAGGCGAATGTCTTCGGCGTACCCCAAACAGTTTTCTGCACATTGCCATGCTCGTCTGACCCGACCGGCACCTCCGCGAGCGGCGTGTTCGGAATGGCCGCCAAAGCCGTATCGAGCTCGCCAACAGCAGCCTTTTCCTCGGCCTCGGCTTCGGACAGCACGTCCTTAAGAACGGCGACTTCCGATTTCAGCTCATCGGCGCGCGGCATGTCCTTCGCCGCCATCGCCTTGCCTATTTCTTTGGAAAGGGCGTTGCGGCGCTCCTGCGCGGCCTGAGCGCTTGCAATGGCGGCACGGCGGGGCTCATCGAGCGCGATCAGAAGTGCCGAAAGCGGCTCTGCACCGCGCGAGGCAAGCCCTGCATCGAATTGCGCCGCATTATCTCTGATCCATTTGATGTCATACATCGCCGGCCACCCTTTATGCTCCGCCGAAGCGGCTACGAGCCTGCTTCTATACCGGAGAGACGGGACGAGACCAGCCCCTGCCCTCTCCACGAAAAGAAGGATCAGGCGTCAGGCGTCTCGGCATCCCGCGCGGCATCCGCCGCCTTCTTTCTCCGCTCGACAATACGGACGGCCACGATCGATGCCTCGTACAGAAGCAATGTCGGGATCGCGAGCGCAAACTGGCTGATAATGTCCGGCGGCGTGAGAACGGCAGCAATCACGAAGACGATGACGATCGCATAACGCCGCTTCTCAACCAGAAAGGTCGAATCGATAATGCCAGCCCGCGCCAGCAAGGTGAGAACGACGGGCAATTGAAAGCATATGCCAAAAGCAAAAATGAGGCCCATGATGAGCGAGAGATAATCACTCACCTTCGGCAGAAGCGTGATCGTGGCTTCGCCAGGGTCCAGTTGCTGCTGTCCGATCGAGAAATTCATCACGAGCGGCATCGCGATGAAGAATACGACCAAAGCACCGACAAAAAAGAGAACCGGCGTCGCGATTAGATAAGGCACAAACGCATCGCGCTCGTCTCGATAAAGACCCGGCGCTACGAATTTGTAGATCTGCGTCGCGACGATGGGGAACGAGAAAAAAGCCGCGCCAAAGGCTGCCACTTTGATCTGCGTGAAGAGATATTCGAGCGGCGCTGTATAGATCAGTGTTGCTTTTGACGGATCGCCCGCCGCGAGCACATAGGGAAAAATCAAAATATTGTAGATCTGCTTGGCGAAAGCGAAGCACAGCACAAAGGCCAACAGAAAAGCGATCACGGCCTTGATCAGGCGCGACCGTAACTCAATCAAATGCTCCATGAGCGGAGCGCGCGAGGCTTCGATTTCGTCGTCAGTCATGACCCTGCATGTCCGGCGGCCTTGGGCGGCGCGCTCTCATCTGCGGGCGCAGTGGCAACCGCTGGGGTTTCGGCTTGAGCGGAGCTTTCTGACGCCGCGCGCAATTCAGCATTCAAAGCCTCATGGGAGGCGGCATAGGCTGGCTCCGGCAGCGGCGGCGCGATCTCGGCAATCGTCGCTGCGTTGATCTCGCCCTCGGACGGCGGCGTCGCTGCGGTGGCTACAGGCGGCGTATCGGTATCGAGCGCGGACTTCACACTGTCGCCGAGCTCACTCACCTTCTTGCGCGCCTCTTCCATCTCCGCTTCGCGCATCGCGTCGGAAAATTGCGTCTGAAACTCACCCGCCATTTTACGGATATTGGCGATTGTCTTGCCAACCGTGCGCAGAACGCCGGGCAGCTCCTTCGGCCCGATGACGACGAGCGCCACCACGCCGACAACCAGCAATTCCGACGCTCCAATATCGAACATGCATCAGTCTTTCAGGGCCGTAGCCCACACCGGAGCCTTAGCCCCGTGTCCTTGAAGAGCGGAGCCGAAGCCCCGCCATAGCCAAATCAACCCGCTTTGTGCTCGGTCTGAGCTGCGGCCGTTGCCTGCGGCTGGGCAGGGGCCGTCGCCGTTGCTGCCGCCGGTGCCGGGCCTTCCAGCGGCTTAGCCGGGGCTGTCGGTGCAGCAGCGGCCGCCTCATCCTCGGACATGCCTTTTTTGAAGGCCTTGATGCCCTTTGCGACATCGCCCATCAGTTCCGACACCTTGCCGCGACCAAATAGGAGCAGGACAACCACCCCAACCACGATCCAGTGCCAAATGCTTACACCACCCATGGGTGCTCTCCATCTCTGCGGCGAGGCCAATGGGCCCCTCTCTCTCCGCGAAACTAGGGGCCGGAGAGGGCAAAAACAAGGACTTCGTGGGGATCAATGTCGACACCCACGTCAGAACCCTCCGGAAAAGCCTGTGCATCGCGTAAACGGGCCTTAAGCGGCGTCTCCAAGCCCCCAACAGCGATTTCGAGGAGATCGACCTCCCCTGCGAAGCGGCGCGCCAGCAACCGTCCGGGCAAGCAGAAGCCTGCGGCCCGGAGCCGCACGCCCTGCGGCCGGATGCAGACCATAGCCCGCGTACCGTCGGCGAGACCGGGCGCATCGAAGAAACCGAGCGGCGTTTCCGCCCTGCCCTTTTTCACCACGCCCTCGATTTCGTTGAAGTCGCAAAAGAAACGCGCAGCCTCGAGATCGACCGGATGCCGATAGAGCGTATCGGGCCGCCCGGCCTGCGCCACTGTCCCGGCCCGCATCAGCACGATGCGGTCGGCAATACGCATCGCCTCTTCGGGATCGTGTGTGACGATCAAAGTCGTCGCGCCCATCTCACGCAAAAGCGCGACCGTCTCCTCGCGCACTGCATCGCGCATGCGCCGATCGAGATTGGAGAATGGTTCATCCATCAAAACGACGCCGGGGCGCGGCGCAACGACACGCGCAAGAGCCACGCGCTGTTGTTCGCCACCCGATAATTGCTCGGGATAAACATCGGCAAAATTTTCAAGCCCGACACGCGCAAGCGCACGGCGGGCAGCAGGCTCAGCCACATCTTGTGGAAAATTGGTCAGGCCGAACAGCACATTTTCGCGCACGGTCAGATGGGGGAAGAGCGCGTAATCCTGAAACATCAGACCTATGCCGCGATTCTCAGGCTCGACGAAACCATCAGGACCCGCAACTTCGCGACCGTCGAGTAAGATGCGTCCTTGGGTTGGTCTCTCAATCCCGGCGGCCAGACGTAACAACGTGGTTTTGCCGCAGCCGGACGGCCCAAGCAAACACACGATTTCACCCGCCTCAATATCGAGATCGAGCGCTTTCAAGATCGCTTTACTGCCGAAACTTTTGCTAACGCCCTCAAGCGTCAGACGCGCCGGGATCGCGGCCCCGGCGGTGCCCCGCTGCCCCCAGCGGAACATGCCGCCGGCCATGGCCTTATTCTCCGCGCGATGGCTCGGTGCGATGATGCGCGTCGGCGTCGGCTTCGACGCTGTCGTTCACCGGATCCGCGCCGAATTCGTCACCTACCATCTCATCGATCATGGGCTCGTCGTCGATGGTCTCTTCGACAATCGCTGCGACCTCGCCGCCATCTTCGGCCATCAACGCCTCAACGGGGGCATTGACCTTTTCTTCGACGATGCTGGTCAGCAAATCATCCTCAAGCGGATCTTCATCCGACCGCAGCGTCGGATCGTCCGACGGCAACGGGACATGCATACCCGCCGGAATGCGGCCATCGAGGAAGCCAGCGCCCTTCAACTCGTCGAGACCCGGCAGATCGCCGATTGCGTTGAGACCGAAATGGACGAGGAATTGATCCGTCGTTCCGTAGGTCACGGGACGACCCGGCGCCTTGCGGCGGCCGCGCAGACGCACCCAGCCTGTTTCAAGCAATTGATCGAGCGTACCCTTATTGGTCGAAACGCCGCGAATGTCTTCGATTTCGGCACGCGTCACCGGTTGGTGATAGGCGACGATGGCGAGCGTTTCGAGCGCCGCCTTTGAGAGCTTGCGCGGCTCTTCGCGCTCGCGCGACAAGAGATAGCCGAGATCCTCGGCAGTGCGGAACATGAATTTTTCCGCGACCTGAACCAGCGTCACACCACGATGGGCATAGTCGCGTTGCAACTGCGCCACAACCTGATCGGCTTCGATGCCGTCGGGCATGCGCTGCTTGATCACGTCGAGACCGATCGGGTCTTTCGAGGCAAAGAAAAGCGCTTCCGCGATACGGCAGGCTTCGCTGAACAATTGCGGGTCGAATGTGAACTCTTCGTTCATTTCGGTGGCTACCCGGAGCTGGCGCATTGTTCTGTTTCCTTATCCAGCGAGCGCAGACGGCTGTACCGCTGACGCCTCGGATTTATGCGTCTTCACATAGATCGGCGCGAAAGCACGGTCCTGGCGGACGTCGAGCATACCTTCACGCACCATTTCAAGCGTCGCCGAAAACGCTGACGCGCGCACAGTACGACGCATCGACGGCTCGACGATGTATTCGAAAAGGAACGAATCGAGCGGTTCCCAATCCGGGATATTGCCGACGATGCGCGCCAGCGCTTCGCGCGCTTCAATCAGCGACCAGGAGAAGCGCTTTTTCAGCGTCACCCTACTAAGCACCGATTTCTGCCGCTGGCGTGAATAGGCTTCGAGCAATTCATAAAGCGTCGCTTCCCATTGCGGCCGGTCGATGATCCGCATGGGCTCGGGTGCGCCACGCGCAAACACATCGCGACCAAGCTGATGCAATTCGTGCATCTTCTTCGACGCTTCGCGCATCGCTTCGAGACGGCGGAGTTTGAACGCGAGTGCAGTGGCAAGCTCGGCGGCTGAGGGACCTTCCTCATCCTTATGTTGCTGCGGCAACAAGAGGCGCGACTTGAGATAGGCCAGCCATGCCGCCATCACGAGATAATCAGCAGCGAGTTCAAGCCGGAACTTCCGCGCTTCCTCAATGAAGACGAGATATTGCTCAGCGAGTGCGAGCACCGAAATCTTTGCGAGATCGACCTTCTGGCGGCGCGCAAGCTCAAGCAAAAGGTCGAGCGGGCCGGCAAAGCCGTCCACATCGACGATCAAAGCAGGCTCGGTATCGCCGCGGTCGATCGCGTCGGGATCGTCGAACTGCAATTCTTTGGCTGAGCCTTGCGCCACGCGGGCCTACTCCTGTTGATTCTCGTTAACTTTCTACGGCGCGGCGCTAGGCCGCAAGGTGTCCGGCGAGAATGGCTGTGAACCGTTCGCGGGCTTCCACAGCATTGAACGGCTCGGGGCGGTGTCGAAGCCGTGTCAGCGCTGCCTCGGCCCGTCTTTTGGCTTTGCCCCCCAAAAGCGGTGCCCCGGTGGCGACGGCTTCCATCTCGTCCATCACCCCATTGCAGTGCAAAACCATATCACATCCCGCAGCAATCGCCTTCTCGGCCCGGGCGCGGAAATCGCCGCCCAAGGCCTTCATCGACAAATCGTCCGTCATGAGCAGCCCATCGAACCCGATGGTCTTCCGGATGGTTTGGGAGATCACCTTCTTAGACCATGTGCCCGGCGCGGCCTTATCAATGCCGGTGAAGACAACATGGGCCGTCATCGCCATCGGCATGTCGGCATTGACTGCAAAAGGCAGGAAATCGCGGGCGAGATCGGCTTTCTTGGCGTCCACAATCGGTAATTCCTCATGGGAATCGGCCTTGGCCCGGCCATGCCCGGGAATATGCTTGATGACGGGCAGAACGCCTCCGGCCATCAGGCCCTCGGCGGCAGCCCGGCCCAGCACGGCAATCGTCTCGGGGTCGTTGCCATAGGCGCGGTCACCGATAATGCCATGGGAACCCGGCGCGGGCACGTCGAGCACCGGCACGCAATCGACATTGATGCCTATCGCGAGAAGATCGTGAGCAATCAACCGCGCACCAAGGCGGACAATCTCGCGTGCCGCCTCGGGATCATTGCCGCGCGCCTGAACAAAGGTCTTAGCCGCCGGATAACGTGGCCAATGCGGCGGCCCGAGCCGCTGCACACGCCCACCCTCCTGATCGACCAGCACCGGGAGATTGTCGCGCCCCGTCAGGTCGCGCAGACTGTCGGTCAAGGCTCGGACCTGCTCTGGATTGTCGACATTGCGGCGAAACAGAATGAAGCCCCAAGGCTGCGCATCACGAAAAAAGCCCCGCTCCAAATCGGTGAGAGCAAAGCCTGAAAGTCCGGCGATGAAAGCGCGCTGTGCCATACCCCGGACTTATCGTCCGAGTGCCGGAAGGGTCAACGAAACCCGCCCATTTCGCTGGGGATGGTCAACCTTAGGAGACGTTAGTTCTTCGCGACGAAGCAAGATCCTTGCGCGCTCTTGATGCGATTGCACATCGTGTTAGCGCTTTCACGATCGAGCCCCGTGACACGAATGCGATAAAGCGTCTTGCCGTTGACTTCGGCGCGGATGATGTCGGGCTCTTGGCCGGCAAGGGCATCGCCGTATCGCTGAACAAGGCGCGTGGCAAGCGAACGGGCTTCCTGCTCGGTTGGGGGAGCCGCCAATTGAACGGCGAAATCGCCCGTGCCGACCGACGCCGTTTGTTGCGGGGCCGGAGCCGAGGCCGGGGCCGCGGACATAGCAGGAGCGAGAACGGGTGGGGCCGAGGCCGGAGCCGGAGCCGGCCTTACAGCGGCAGTTGCCGGTTCGACCGCAGCCACGGCAGCCGTAGCCGGGCGGCGCGGCGGCAACGGCGTGCCTGCGGGCGCGGCCTGAGGCGATGCCTCGGCAGCCGCGGGCATCGCAGCTGGCGCGGGCGCTGGCGATGCAGGCACGATAGCAGGCGGCGGCGCACCGGTGATAGGCGGCGCGGCAGCTGCTGGTGGCAAAGTCTGTGTCGGAACAGGCGATGACGGCATCACACTTTGTGGCGCAGACATCGCAGGTGGCTTCACCGGCTCGGTGCCATCGATCACGGTTCCGTCTGGGCGAACCAGAACGGTACGAACCTTCTTCGGCTCGCCTAAGGACGCAACGCCAGGCGCAGCGGGAGCCATCGGCGGCGGTGTCTGCTGCGCCGTTTGGGCACCATTGGCCTGACGCGGAACGGTTGAAACAGGCGGCGGCGGCCCGGGTGGCACGGTCGCCGCAGACCCACCATTTGGCAAGATAACGCGCGGCTGAGTTGGCTTCGCGGCCTGGCTGACGTCGATCGGTTGTTCTTCACTCGTCACGACCTTGCTGGGTCCGGCCGGACCCGCCGGCTTCTTCGACCCAGCAAAAATCTCCTGATTGGCGTTCGGCACTTCCATGCCACCAGGGTTTTGCGGCGCAACCTTATTGGGCTCACCCGAAGCTTTGATCAGCGGTGGCGTCCGCGGTCCGCCGCCCACGGGCAACCCATCGCTGCCGCGCCAAATGAAAACGCCACCAATGCCAATCGCAGCGAGGCTCACAAGCGCCACCGCGAGCTTCAAACCGGTGCGCGAGCGCGCCTTCGGCTCTTCCTCAAGAAAAGCGGCATCATGCGGCGGCAACTGACCTTCCGGCGCATAGATCGGTTCCGCCTCGGCCGCCACACCATAGAGCGGCGCTTGCGGATAGGCCGCAGCCGATTCGGCTGGCTTGTTCTGTTCTGCAAAATCGAGCAGGGACGGTTCAGGCTGCGTTGGCACAGGCTCAGGCTCAACGCGACGCGGCGGCGGCGCGAAGCTAGACGGCGGCGCCTTCACCGGTGGATCCATCCTTAACAAGGCTTCAAGCGCATCGACCGCTGACATAGCAGGTGCCGGATGGGGAGCCTGCATGGAAGCTCCGGCGCTTGGGCGCTGCGTCGACCAATCGCTGCCGCTCTGCGCGATACGCGCAAGCTCAGCCAAAGGATCGTAGTCTGAAGGGCGGCCGGCAACCTTCCCAGGCACTGGAGCGGGGCGAGCCTCAAGCTCAGCCTCAACCTCGCTAAAGCTCTCATTCTCAGGCAGCTTCGCTGCGAAAACCGGCTTTACCGCAAAGGGTGTCTCTATTGCGGGGGACGCCGGTTCGGGGGGCAATGGACGGGGCGCAGCTTTAGGCTGGGCCACGGCGCGCAATTGCCGTTCAAGATCGTCAAGATCGATCGCCGGACGCTGCCTGTTGCCGTCACTCATCAGTAAACCTTGACCCTTCGCCCGGCTTCACCGCGCTGCGACTGTCATGCCGGAAAACAAAGATTCGCTCCACCTGCGAATTAGCGCATCTCGTCAGGTGCGGAAACACCGAGCAGAGCGAGACCGACAGCAATCACGCCCGCAACGCCCTGAACGAGCGCCATACGCGACGTGGTCAACTCTCGGTCGTTTTCCATAACAAACCGTAAATGCGGCGCTTCTTTGCCTTTGTTCCACAAAGCGTGCAAATCGCTTGCCAGTTCATAAAGATAAAAAGCGATGCGGTGCGGCTCATGCGCCTGCGCGGCAGCATCCACAATGCGTGGGAACTGACTGATCCGCCTGAGAATATCCTGTTCCGCCGGATCGGTAAGGCGCGCAAGATCCGCATCGGCAAGGGTCGCACTGGCCAGATCGAGATCGGGGAATGCCGCCAAAGCCTGACGCTTCACAGATTGGCCGCGCGCATGCGCGTATTGGACATAAAAGACAGCATTGTCCTTCGATTGCTCGATAACCTTTGCGAGGTCGAAGTCGAGCGTTGCATCGTTCTTCCGGAACAGCATCATAAAGCGAACGGCATCGCTGCCGACTTCATCCACCACTTCACGCAGCGTGACGAAATCACCGGCACGCTTGGACATTTTCACCGGCTCGCCATTCCGCAACAGACGGACCAGCTGGCAGAGTTTGCAATCCAGCTCGCCCCTGCCGCCCGTGACGGCCGCCACCGCGGCCTTCATGCGCTTTACATAACCGCCATGGTCGGCCCCGAGCACATCGATCAGCACCGACGAGCCCCGATTATACTTGTCGGCATGATAGGCGATGTCGGATGCGAAATAGGTATAGGATCCGTCCGATTTCAAAAGTGGACGATCGACATCATCGCCATAAGCGGTCGAACGAAACAGCGTTTGCTCGCGGTCTTCCCAATCTTCGATCGGCGCGCCTTTGGGCGGGGCGAGACGACCGACATAGACGAGATCGCGCGCAGTGAGATCGGCAATCGTGGTGGCGATGATGTCGGTCGGCTTCTGTAACGAACGTTCGGAGAAAAACACTTCATGCCGGATGTTGAGCTGGGCGAGATCCGTCCGGATCATGTCCATCATCATCGAGATGGCGGTATCGCGGACAAGCGGCAGCCATTCGGCTTCCGGTTTATCGATCAGCGCGTTGCCAACTTCCTTGGCAAGCGCGGCACCGACCGGCTTGAGATAATCCCCCGGATAAAGCCCCTCCGGAATGGCGATGGTTTCTCCGAGCGCCTCGCGATAGCGCAGATGGGCGGACCGGGCGAGCACATCGACCTGCGCTCCGGCATCGTTGATATAATATTCGCGGGTCACGTCGTAACCGGCGGCTTCCAGCAGATTGGCCAGCGCATCGCCGAACACCGCGCCGCGGCCATGGCCGACATGCATCGGCCCGGTCGGATTGGCCGACACATATTCGACATTCACCTTGATGCCTTTGCCGCGGTCCGAGTGACCAAACGTTTCACCCTGACGGAGTGCAGCGCGCAGCACACCGGCAAAGAGAGACGGATCGAGCCGAACATTGATAAAGCCCGGACCGGCAACCGAGACTTCGGTGACGCCCGGTTCCTTGTCGAGCTCTGCGACGAGAAGATCCGCCAGCGCGCGCGGGTTCATCTTCGCGTCTTTGGAGAGAACCATCGCGGCATTAGTGGCGAGATCGCCATGGGACGGATCGCGCGGCGGTTCGACCACGACCTTTCCGGCATCGAGACCGTCCGGCAGACGGCCTTCCACCGTCAAACGGGCGAGAATGGCCGCGAGGCGGCGCTGGAAATCGTCAAAAAGGTTCATGGGGACTTCTACCGCAAAAGAGGCCGCAAGGCCCCGGAAACTCCCGCGCGCCTATCGCAATTCGGGGGTCACGTCAAACAAACGACGATGCTCGTCGCGCGCGAAACGGTCGGTCATGCCGGCCATGTAATCGGCGACCCGACGGGCGCGTTTCTCTTCGCTCACCCTCTCAAGCCCCTCATGCCATTCATGCGGCATCAGCCCGGGCTCTTTGAAAAACCGGCTGAACAGGTCGCGCATGATCGCATCCGCCTGCTGGCGGATCCGAACCACAGAGGGTGCGCGGTACATGTTGGGGAACAGAAATGCTTTGATGGCGCGATCGGCCTCCGCCATCGCGGGTGAAAACGCCACCAGCGTGTGCCCGCACAAGCGCACATCGTCCGCGCTCTGGTGCTGGAGTTCGCCAATGTTACGGCCGCTCTCGGCGATGGCATCCTCGACAAAACGGGTGATCACCCGCCGTCCGAGTTCATGGATGGCTCGGCTGGTCTCAAGCCCCGGCCAAAGCGCGAAAATCTCCTCGAGAAGTCCGGCCAGAAACGGCACAGCCCGCAGATCCTCAAGCGTGAACAGCCCGGCACGCAGTCCGTCATCGAGATCGTGGGCGTCATAGGCAATGTCGTCAGCGAGCGCAGCCGCCTGGGCCTCGAGTGAAGCATGGCTCCACAGCCACAGATCATATCCCGCATTGAAATCGAGGATCGCCCGCGGGACCGGCTTACCGGCATATTTGCCAACGCCCTGCCCCTGCCTGTCCATCATCGGGCCATTGTGCTTCACAAGGCCTTCGAGCGTCTCCCAAGTCAGATTGAGCCCGTCGAAGGCCGCATAGCGCCGCTCGAGCGCGGTGACGATCCTCAGCGCCTGAGCATTGTGGTCAAAACCGCCCCAAGGCCGCATCAACTCATCGAGCGTATCTTCGCCTGTATGGCCGAAAGGCGTGTGGCCGAGATCATGCGACAGAGCCAGAGCCTCAGCGAGATCGTCGTCAAGCCTCAGCGCACGGGCCAACGCGCGTGCAATCTGAGCGACTTCGATCGTGTGGGTCAGCCGCGTGCGGTAATGGTCGCCCTCATGGAAGACGAAGACTTGGGTCTTGTGCTTGAGGCGACGGAAGGCGGTGGAATGGATGATCCTGTCGCGGTCGCGCTGGAAGGGGCTACGCGTGGGGGACGCATCCTCCGGCACAAGGCGGCCCCGGCTCGCCCATGGATCGGCAGCAAAGATCGCCCTACCCTCGTTCGAACCGCTCACCTTCGACCCCGCCGGTTGAAGTCATCCCTCTGCGCACTTACGTTCGGTTCACGCTGCGGCGCAACCCCTCCCGCGCACGCCAAGGAATGAATTGCCATGTCGAATGTGACAGTGACCGAAAACGCCGCCCGCCGCATCGCCTCCATCGTGGCGAAGGAGGTGCCCGGAACCTTTTTGCGCGTCTCTGTCTCGGGCGGTGGATGCTCAGGTTTCCAATATCATTTCGACCTCGCCCAGACCGGCGAGCCGGATGACATCGTGATCGAACGCGATGGGGTGAAGGTTGCCGTCGATTCCGTCTCGCTTCCTTTTCTCGAAGGCGCGACGCTCGACTTCGTGGACGATCTGATGGGACAATCCTTCCGCGTCGACAATCCGAACGCAACCGCTTCATGCGGCTGCGGCACGTCCTTCTCGCTCTGAACAGGCATCATGGACGCGCTTTTCATCGGCCAAACCTATATCGACATCACCTTCGTGACCGATCGCATACCGACGGGCGATGAAAAGACTGTCGCCGAGGATTACGCCGTCTCCTTCGGCGGTAATGCCGTCACAGCCGCTTTTTGCTGTGCCAAGCTCGGTACCGTTCCCGATCTTCTGACATCGCTGGCCGATGATTGGCTCGGACGCATGTTCCTCGACATGGCCGCGAAATATCAAATTCCCGTTCATGGGCGGAAGGTGAAGGAAAGTTCCCTCTCCTTCGTTTTGCCCAACGGGACCAAACGCGCGATCATCCGCTGCCGCGACGATCATTATTTGCATCCGTTTCCCAATTTGAACATCGACGGATGCCGCGCCTTGCATCTGGATGGCCACCAAGCGGATGCGGCGATTCATTATGCAAAACTTTGCCGCGAGCAGCGCATTCTTACATCTCTCGATGGCGGCGGCATGCGTGAGAACACGCTCGACCTCTTGAATTTTATCGATGTTGCCATTTGCGCCGAACGCCTTGCCGAACAATTAAATGTCACGCCGCGCGGCCTGCTTGATGTGTTGAAGCAGAAGGGCTGCAAGATCGGCGGCGTGACCATGGGCGAAAAAGGCATGATCTGGTACGACGAAAGCGGAACCGTGCGCGAACAACCCATCCTGTCCGTGCCGCGCACCGCCATTATCGACACCAGCGGTGCCGGTGATGTTTTTCACGGCGCGTATATCAATGCCTATTTGCGCAACCCTGCCGGCACATGGGACGAGCATTTTACATTTGCGCGCGCCGCCTCCACCTACAAGATCCAACATCTCGGCAATGAAGCTGGCCTGCCGACGCTTGCAGACATCGAAGCTATTTTACGCATCTACAAAGTTGTGGCGTAACCGAATTCGTCAAGATAAAGCTCGTCATTGCGGGGAAAGAAAGCGACGAAGCAATCCATATCGGACGTGGAGCGCATTGCAAAATGGATTGCCGCCGCAGCCTCATGGCCTCCTAAAAATAAAAATAATGCGGGTTTCCGCGCACAGCGCCAAAGGCCGAATGGCCGCCCGAGCCTTTAGGTTCACTTCACCGATAAAGCCTGCGCCTCAACGACGGCCAAAGCGGTCATGTTTACGACGCCGCGCGCAGTGACAGATGTCGTGAGAACATGCGCCGGCTTCGCCGTCCCGAGAAGAATGGGGCCGACTGGCAGCGCATCTGCCAGAACCTTGATGAACTGATAGGCGATGTTTGCCGCATCAAGATTCGGCATGATCAAGAGATTAGCTTCACCACGGAAATGCGAGCCGGGCAGTTTACGATCACGGACCGTTTCCGACAAAGCGGTATCGGCCTGCATTTCACCATCGACTTCAAGCTTTGGTGAACGCGCCCGCACAAGGGCTAGCGCTTCACGCATCTTGCGTGCCGAGGGATCGTCATTGTCACCAAAATCTGCATGCGACAGCAAAGCAACCTTGGGCGTAAGGCCAAAACGTGCGACATGGGCCGCACATAACAGCGTCGCCGAGGCAATTTCTTCGGCTGTCGGATTGGGCTGCAAATGTGTATCCGATAAGAAATAATGCCCCTTCGACGTAATGAGCAATGACATTGTCGACAGCGCAGTGACGCCCGGTGCACGCCCGACAATATCCCCGATCTGCTTGACACGCGATTGGAAGCGACCATCGAGCCCAGCAATCATCGCATCTGCATCGCCGCGCAAAAGCGCGATGCAAGCGATCACAGTGGTATTGGTTCGCACCAAGGTCCGCGCTGCATCGGGTCTCATGCCCTTGCGGCCAGCCGCTTCGACGAGGGTGGAGACATAATCGCGATATCGTGGATCATCTTCAGGATTGATGATGGCGAAATCGACGCCCGGCTTTAGGTTAAGGCCGAAACGCTTGCACCGTGCTTCGATAACAGAAGGGCGCCCGATTAAAATCGGAATGGCAATCCCTTCTTCAAGCGAAACCTGAGCGGCGCGCAACACGCGCTCATCCTCACCATCGGCATAGATCACGCGCTTGGGTGCCGCCTTCGCCTTCTCAAACAGCGGCTTCATGATGAAGCCCGAGCGGAAAACAAAACGCGATAAATGATCTTCATAAACGGCCAGATCAGCAATCGGCCGTAAAGCAACACCTGACTCCATCGCCGCTTTGGCAACGGCCGGTGCAATGCGCAAGATAAGACGCGGATCGAAAGGCGATGGGATCAGTGAATCGGTGCCAAAGGTCGCCACTTCGCCGCCATAAGCGCGTGCCGCGACATCCGACGGCGCTTCGCGCGCCAATTGCGCAATCGCTTCGACTGCCGCATGCTTCATCGCTTCATTGATCGTCGTCGCACCGCAATCGAGCGCGCCACGAAAGATGTAAGGGAAACATAGAACATTGTTGACCTGATTGGGATAATCCGACCGCCCCGTGCAGATCATCGCGTCAGGGCGCACGGCGCGCGCCTCATCGGGCTGAATTTCTGGATTGGGATTGGCGAGAGCGAGAATGAGCGGCTTCTCCGCCATCGACGCCACCATGTCGGGCTTCAAGACGCCGCCAGCCGAAAGTCCGAGAAACACATCCGCACCTGCAATCACGTCGCGCAGGCTGCGCAGCTCCGTCTTCTGGGCAAACACGCTTTTCCAGCGGTCCATGAGTTTTTCACGCCCCTCATAGACGACGCCTTCGAGATCGGTGACCCAGATGTTTTCACGCTTGGCACCGAGCGAGACAAGCAGGTTGAGACAGGCAAGTGCAGCTGCACCCGCCCCTGACGCGACGATCTTGGCGTCAGCAATCTTTTTGTCTGCAATGGCGAGCGCGTTCATCACCGCTGCACCGACAATGATGGCCGTGCCATGCTGATCGTCATGAAAAACCGGGATCGCCATACGCTCGCGCAGACGCGCTTCGACTTCGAAACATTCCGGCGCCTTGATGTCTTCGAGATTGATCCCACCGAAAGTCGGCTCCAGCGCCGCGATCACATCCACAAGCTTGTCGACATTCTTCTCCGCAACCTCGATGTCGAATACGTCGATGCCGGCGAATTTCTTAAAAAGAACTGCCTTGCCTTCCATCACGGGCTTGGAAGCGAGTGGACCGATATCCCCAAGGCCGAGAACGGCGGTCCCGTTCGAAATCACAGCAACGAGGTTTTGCCGCGCCGTATAATCGGCTGCGAGCGAAGGGTCCGCTGCAATCGCTTCGCAAGGTGCAGCAACACCGGGCGAATAGGCTAAGGCCAGATCGCGTTGATTGCCGAGCGGTTTTGTTGGCTGAATCTCGAGTTTTCCGGGCTTTGGCAGCTTGTGATAGACAAGCGCGCCCGAGCGCAGATCGTCCGACATTTTTGACATAGCAAGCCCCGCTTTGTTCGCCCCAACCCTATGTGCCCTGTCCGGCGGCGAAGCTCAACCTTCGCTTCGCAAACACGACTTTAAGCCGCAGCGCCGGTGCCTCGATCCAATGCCACGAACCCCAAGCGGCCAGCGCGCTCAGGAACAGTGCAGGCATAAGCAATACCCAGAGCGAGACCGATGGAAAGACTTGCACGAGCACCTGCTGAATAGGCCAGCCATAGAGATAGATCCCGTATGAAAGATCGGTCCGCTCGGTCATCGCAACCCCCGGCCATTGAGGGCCAAACGCAATCACGAGCACGCCATAGCCGAGCGTCAGATAGAGCAACGCGAAATAGATGGCTGTGCCATGGCTCAACCATGTTGCTGCAATCAGAGCTGCGAGCAATACCCACGACAACCGCACCCATGCACGCGCCAGAAAGAAAAAGCTGCCGAGTACGAACATAAATATCAACCGCAGCAAGACTTCGACGTAACGTGTGGCCTGCGGGACGAACGCATCGACGGCGAAGATGGCGATAAACAAAAGAGCCACCAACATCGCCGCAATCCGCCACGTCCTCAACGCCCCGGCAATGCCGAGCAGCAATACCGCACCATAGAGCGCAATCTCGTAACGCAATGTCCAGATTGTTCCGAGCGGCCACGGATGAGGATTGTCCGAAAACACGCCTGGCATCGCGCCCGCACTTTTGAATCCAGTGACGACCTGCTTCAGATAAGCGTAGAGCGCAGGATTGGTGAAATAGGTTGAGAGCGGCAAAGTCGTACAGGCCGCGCCGATCACAAAAACCGTCACCAGTGCCGCCACCAAAAATCCCGGTATGATGCGCAGTGCACGCGCAATGACATAATCAATTGGGCCGCGCTGCAAAAAACTCATCGTGACAAGAAAACCGGAGATCGCAAAAAAGCAATTCACGGCATATTCGCCAAGTCGCAAGCCGGTCGAACGGTAGAAGGGTTCAAGCGTATTATCGCCAGTCGGTATCGCAAAACCGTGTGAAACAACAACAGCGGCTGCAAGCACGAGGCGGAGCACAGAAAAATTATTGGCAGGCCCTGCCATGGCCTGACCGATCGTCAAACCGCTCCACACGCCAACCAACGCAGGACTCCATATAAACGCAACTAAACGAGGTCCTCGATATCCAGCGCGGTTCGGCCACGCCATGAATCGATACATCCCTGAACGCTACCGGCATAACGCTCAAAACGCCAGCGCCGACCTGTCACATAAGCCAGTATAGCCTTTGGCAGATTTTTCACGAACACCGTCAATAAGGCCGAAGGCAAGCCCCATTTCTGCGCCACATAAGCGCGCGACCACGCCAGATGCCGTCTTGCCTTAAAGATCCTACCCTTCCGTGGTGATGCGGATGCACCACGTTCATGCCGAGCAATGGCATGGTGGACATGGATAAGTGCGTATCCTGCATCGCTCACGCGGCGACACAGATCGTCATCCTCATAGAAGAGAAAAATTGCCTCGTCGAAACCACCGAGCGCTAAGACCGTCTCGCGCCGCACCAACCAGCACGCACCGGATAAAAAAGGTGTGCAGCAATCGCCTTCTGGCTCCCAGCTTGCACCTTTTTCGTTACGCAGATTGTTCGCGAGCATGGATTGATTGGGAAAAAATACTCGGCCATCCGGTTCGACGATGCGCGGTGCGAAAATCGCTGCATCGGTCCAGCGCTCAGACGCGACCAGCAGGTGAGCGATTGCACCATCATCAAGAACAAGATCGGGATTGACGAGCAGGGTAAATGCGGTGTCGGCTGCCCGCATCCCAATATTCATGGCGCGGCCAAAACCTTGATTTTTTGCGTTACGGATGACACGCGCACCATGTGCTTCCGCAACGAGCGCGCTGTTATCATCACTCGCATTGTCGACGACGATCGTACGAACACCCTCACGCTGCAAGGCCGCCAGACAGGCGGGCAATTTGGCGGCGCTGTCATGGGCCACGACGATGGCGGTCACGGTCTCAATCATGGACGCACTCTAGCAGCACGATTGTGCAACAAAAAAGCCGGCCCGAAGGCCGGCTTTGAAAAAGGCATCAAGCAGGGATTACTCCGCCGCTTCGACCACTTCGTCCTTCTGCGATGGACCCGAATCCTGACCGCGCGCATCTACGTCACGATCGACGAATTCGATCACAGCGAGCGGTGCATTGTCGCCATAGCGGAAACCGGCCTTGAGCACGCGCGTATAACCGCCATTACGATCCTTGTAACGCGGGCCGAGCACGTCGAAGAGTTTCTTGACGAGATCGATGTCCTTGATCTGCGCAATCGCCTGACGGCGTGCATGCAGATCGCCGCGCTTGCCGAGCGTGATAAGCTTTTCAATGACCGGGCGAAGATCCTTCGCCTTCGGCAGCGTGGTGATGATTTGTTCGTGCTTGATCAGCGCCTGGCACATATTGGCAAACATCGCCTTACGGTGTTCAGCCGAACGATTGAAGCGGCGACCGCGATATCCGTGTCTCATGGCATATCTCCTTCAGTGAGGGTTTATCCGGCCGCCGTGCCAAGGTACGTCCGGTTTTTAGATAAGGCGGGAGCAACGCCCCGCCTGTCTTAGTCTAGGGCAGGGATCGGTTCCCTGCCCGCCTTGCAAATGTCAGTAATGCTCTTCGAAGCGCTTGGCGAGCTCGTCGATGTTTTCCGGCGGCCAACCAGCGACTTCCATGCCGAGATGGAGACCCATTCCGGCAAGCACTTCCTTGATTTCGTTGAGCGACTTGCGACCGAAATTCGGTGTACGCAGCATCTCGGCTTCCGTCTTCTGAATGAGGTCGCCGATGTAAACAATGTTGTCGTTCTTGAGGCAGTTGGCCGAACGGACCGACAATTCGAGTTCGTCGACTTTCTTGAGAAGCGCCGGGTTGAACGCGAGTTCCGGCATTGAGGGCTTGTCTTCCTCGCGGCGCGGCTCTTCGAAATTCACGAAGACATTGAGCTGATCCTGAATGATGCGCGCTGCATAAGCGACAGCATCGTCAGGCGTCACACCGCCATTGGTTTCGAGCGTCATGATCAGCTTGTCATAATCAAGGATTTGGCCTTCGCGCGTATTTTCTACGCGATAGGAAACCTTACGGACCGGCGAGAACAGGCTGTCGACCGGGATAAGGCCGATGGGCGCATCTTCCGGACGGTTGCGATCGGCCGGAACGTAACCCTTGCCGGTCTTCACCGTGAATTCCATGCGGATTTCCGCGCCCTCGTCGAGCGTGCAAATCACGAGGTCCGGATTGAGGATCTGCGTATCGCCAGAAACGGCGATGTCGCCAGCCTTCACTGGGCCAGGACCCTGCTTGCGAAGCGTCATACGCTTAGGCGTATCCGACTGCATGCGGATCGCGATCGCCTTGATGTTGAGAATGATGTCGGTGACATCTTCGCGCACGCCAGCGATTGAAGAGAATTCGTGCAACACACCATCGATCTGCACCGAAGTGATGGCCGCGCCTTGCAGCGAGGAGAGAAGCACGCGGCGCAGCGAATTGCCGAGCGTCACGCCAAAACCGCGCTCGAGCGGTTCGGCAATGATCGTAGCAACGCGCTTGCGGTCATCGCCGAGCGTCACGTCGAGCTTGGTCGGCTTGATCAGGTCTTGCCAGTTTTTCTGAATCACGGTGCAGTCCTTCATGAAAGAGCGCGCAGCATATCGGTCCGTCGACCCTGGCCACGCGTTCACGATGGCGAAATCCACCTCCCGGCCCCGTCGGTCCGGAAGGCGTAGTCACGAGAACGATTAGACGCGGCGGCGCTTGCGCGGGCGGCAACCATTGTGCGGGATGGGCGTCACGTCACGGATCGAGGTCACGGTGAAGCCAGCAGCCTGCAACGCGCGGAGCGCCGATTCACGGCCCGAACCCGGACCCGTGACTTCGACTTCGAGCGTCTTCATGCCGTGTTCCTTCGCCTTATTAGCGGCGTCTTCAGCGGCAACCTGCGCGGCATACGGCGTCGACTTACGCGAGCCTTTAAAGCCCATCATGCCGGCCGACGACCAAGAGATCGTGTTGCCCTGCGCGTCGGTGATTGTGATCATCGTGTTGTTGAACGACGCATTCACATGCGCGACGCCCGAGACGATGTTTTTGCGTTCGCGACGACGGACGCGTTGGGCGGCTTCTTTTGCCATTGTCTTAATTCCTTCTGACGCGCCCGTTGTGCCAGGCGCTCGGGATGAAAGGTAATCCCCGGCCCGAAGGCCGGGAATGACGGATTACTTCTTCTTGCCGGCGATCGGCTTCGACTTGCCTTTGCGGGTGCGCGCATTGGTGTGCGTACGCTGGCCACGAACCGGCAGGTTGCGGCGATGACGCAGGCCGCGATAGCAGCCAAGATCCATCAAACGCTTAATGTTCATCGCGACTTCGCGGCGAAGATCGCCTTCCACGATATAGTCGCGGTCGATTGTTTCGCGGATCTGGAGCACTTCGGCGTCCGACAGCTGGTTCACGCGACGCTCAGCCGGGATGCCGACCTTCTCGCAGATTTCCTCAGCCTTCTTCGGGCCAATGCCGTGAATGTATTGAAGCGCAATCATAACGCGCTTGTTCGTCGGAATGTTGACGCCTGCTATACGGGCCATCGCCTCGTCTCCATGTCGGCCGAGCGAACCCGGCGGTTGCACGCCGCGCGTCCGGTGGAGGCCGGCCCATGCGCGGTCGATCCAAACAGCAAAAGAACCCGCCTCTCCGAAACCCGGAGCGGAGCGCCAAACCCTTGGATCTGATGAAGCGGTTCCTAAAGAGGCCACGACGGCAAGTCAAGCGCGTAAAACAGAAAAAACGCGCCATCCGGAGCTGTTAAGCCCTTCCTTTTAGTTCATCTTCGACCAGTTTGTGCTTTTGCAAATCAGGCCGCCGAAGACGCACCCTGCAGTCGTCAGCATACCACCCGAGAGCGTCATCTTGCCGGAATAGGTCTTGCCATCCTCGGGGTTGAAGGCCTGCCCCCTCCACTGCCCCGCCCTATCAGGCTTCATGTCGAAGAAGATCTGCTGGCCGATCTTGGCCGGACCGCTTGTGTCTTTCAGCCAGACGATGCTGCCGCAGAGTGCATCTCCACACGGCGCAAATTTCACCCGCGAAGACCCCGTATCCCGCAACCATGTCGTGCCATTGAGGTCTTGGGCTATAGCGGGAACAGTGAAAAAGGCTAAAGCAATAATGCAAATTATGCGTTTAATACATTGTTTAATAGTACTATTTCCTTCCGGAGACCTCTATTTTGATCATCCCGGGAATTGCGATCTTTGCAGCAAAGCTCAAGTCACCAGTCTAGCTCAGAAAGGTCGGCCGGTTCAGCCCGCTATCTTGTAGGGCGATATGCTTCTTTGCCTCTCTTCATCCGCCTTGAGCTCCGTTGTCATTAAAGCGATTGCGTACGCATCATCTGCCATAGAATGAGATATGCGGTTACGGTCAGCTAACCAATAGGCCACCTCGGCCCATAACCAGAGCGGGCTTTCCGATGTAACCCGCGCAACAGGGAGGGGAAAATTGTCGCTTCGATCACCCTTTGC
>JAIYCE010000106.1 GCA_027488155.1 Hyphomicrobiales bacterium
GGCCTCGCCGCAAGCGTTTTCGGAATTCGCCGTATCGATGCCGCTCAAGCCATGACAGACAGTTGAGAATGGCGCGGTCAGCCCAATCGAGAACGGAATTGGGAACGAAAAAATGTAATACGGCAACCAAGCCGGATGTCACGGCCAAGAGATCCACGAAGGTTTGCAATTTGTTCAATCAAAACGTTCCGAAAGATGGGCATGGTTGGGAACGCAATGAACAGCCGCAAAAGATTATCGCACAAGGATATGTGCGCAAGACGAAAGCCGCATGCGAGTTGAATAAAACAGATCAGATTCGACGTTATCGTTTTTTTCCGGATATTCTTCTCTGAAACGGTATTCCCTAGATGGGAAAACATCCTACAGGGCGTCTCGCCACGTCCACTCTTACGGCCAGCGCACCGTCGGCGGCATCGAGGATAGGATCGATTCCACATTGCCGCCAGTCTTCAGGCCAAAGATCGTGCCGCGGTCGTAGAGCAGGTTGAATTCGACATAGCGGCCACGGCGGATTTGCTGTTCCTCACGGTCCGCATCCGTCCAAGGTAGTGCGATGTTCCGCTTGAGGATCGGCGGATAGGCTTTGAGAAAGGCGCGACCAACATCTTGGGTGAAGGCGAAATCGGCCTCCCAATCGCCGGTATCCTGATAGTCGTAGAAGATGCCGCCAATGCCGCGCGGTTCATCGCGATGCTTGAGCCAGAAATATTCTTCGCACCACGCTTTGTATTTGTCATAGGGCGCGATGGCGGCATGGGCGTCGCAAGCGGCCTTGTAGCAGGCGTGAAAATGCACGCTGTCGGGATCGGTCTGGGTGCGGCGGCGCATCAGTACCGGCGTCAAATCGCCACCACCGCCGAACCAAGCACGGCTCGTTACAACGAAGCGTGTGTTCATGTGAACGGTCGGCGCATTCGGATTCCATGGGTGCGCGATGAGCGAGATGCCCGTGGCGTGAAAGCGCGGATCTTCATTGGCGCCGGGAATCTGGTTGCGAAACTCGGGCGCGAATTCGCCATGGACGGTCGAGACATGGACACCGACTTTTTCGAAGACGCGGCCGCGCATCAGGGCCATGGTTCCGCCACCGCCATGGGCGCCGGTGTGGTCCGTGCGGGTCCAGGCTTTCTTTTCGAAACGGCCCGGGCCGCCTGCTTCTGGGAAGAAGGGTCCGCTGGCCTCGTCCTCGGCGGCTTCGAAGGCGGCAATGATCTGGCTCTGCAAATCCTGAAACCAGGCCGCCGCCCGTGCCTTACGATCATTGAGGATGGATTCGGCGGGGAGGGGCGTGGGATTTGGGTTCGGTTTCATGCAGGCGTTCCAGTCTCAAGCGGGAATCCCCGCGTCTGACG
The DNA here is from genome assembly GCA_027488155.1 of Hyphomicrobiales bacterium. Taxonomy (GTDB): domain Bacteria; phylum Pseudomonadota; class Alphaproteobacteria; order Rhizobiales; family Beijerinckiaceae; genus TNE-4. The sequence goes on from JAIYCE010000106.1 coordinate 1,356, forward strand.
TAAGGCCTCGCCCAAAATCATCCCTCCGGCAAGGGCTACGTTCAGTGAACGCAGGCCTGCGGCCAGTGGGATCAGGACCCGCTCATCGGAGGCAGCGTGGACCTCATCGGGCACGCCTTTCGATTCCCGACCGAGCAGGATGATGTCATCGGCCCGGAAGGCGAGGTCGAAATAGGGTTTGGCGGCCTTTGTCGAGGCAAGGACGAGGCGCTGCCCTGATCCAATCTGCCACTCTCGGAAGGTGCGCCAGGAGATGTGGCGCTTCAGATCGACCCGGTCGAGATAGTCCATTCCGGCGCGGCGAAACGTTTTATCGGAGGTTGGAAAGCCAGCAGGTTCGACAAGATGAATCCTAACGTTAAGGCAGGCGGCGAGCCGCATGAGAGTGCCCGCATTCTGCGGAATGTCGGGCTCGAAAAGAGCAAGATCCATAGGGCCCCTCAAAAGCTGCAAAAAGCAGTGTAAATTGCATAGCACCGGGGCTAACCCCGTGAATTTGGCGTATCGCACTATAGACAAGGGCCTAGCGTCATGCGAAAGACCCGCCGCGTGGCGACTTCGGGTCGCATGGCATGGCAAAGTCCGTGCGCCATGTCTGTCCCGTAAGTCGACTTTGACCATCATGCCTGGTTCCTCTTCCGGGCAGCAAAATAGGGATCAAGGACGTGGCGACGACAGCGGCCGAACCCACCAGACGGGATTTTCTTTACTTGGCGACCGGCGCCGTGGGCGCCATCGGCGTTGCAGCGGTCTTGTGGCCGTTCATCAGCCAGATGAACCCGGATGCCGATACGATCGCGCAGGGCGCGCCGGTCGATTTCGACCTGACGCCTGTGGCCGAAGGCCAGATCGTAAAATTGTTTTGGCGCGGCAAGCTGATTTTCGTGCGCAACCGCACACCAGCCGAAGTGAAAGCCGCTGAAGACGTGAACCTTGCATCGCTGATCGATCCACAAGCCGATTCAGCGCGTGTGAAGAAGGGCCATGCGAATTGGCTCGTCGTTTATGGCAATTGCACCCATCTGGGCTGCGTGCCACTCGGCAATGAAGGTCCCTATAATGGTTGGGTTTGCCCGTGCCATGGTTCGGTGTTCGACACGTCAGGTCGTGTGCGTGTTGGCCCGGCGCCGACCAATTTGCCGGTCCCGCCGTACGAATTCGTTTCCGACACCAAGATCAAGATCGGCTGATCGGTATTCCCCGAGGCCGGCATCCAACATCAGGATGAAGTCATGAGCGGACATTCCACCTATGTTCCGAAGAGCGCAGTCGGTAAGTGGTTCGAAAGCCGCTTGCCCATCATGGGACTGATTCATTCGTCCTTTGTGGTGTTCCCGAACCCGCGCAATCTCAACTATTTGTGGACCTTTGGCGGCATTCTCGCCTTCATGCTGGTCTCGCAGATTTTGACCGGTGTGGTGCTGGCTATGCATTACACGCCGCATGTCGACTTTGCGTTCAGCTCCGTCGAAAAGATCATGCGCGACGTGAATTATGGCTGGCTCTTGCGCTATCTGCACGCCAATGGCGCGTCGATGTTCTTCATCGCCGTTTACGTCCACATTTTCCGCGGCCTTTATTACGGGTCGTATAAAGCTCCGCGTGAAATTCTCTGGATTCTGGGTGTCATTATCTTCCTGCTTATGATGGCGACAGCCTTCATGGGTTATGTGTTGCCTTGGGGCCAGATGAGCTTCTGGGGCGCAACGGTGATCACCAACCTCTTCTCGGCATTTCCGATCGTCGGTGAATCGATTGTGACATGGCTGTGGGGCGGTTACTCGGTCGCAAACCCAACCCTCAATCGCTTCTTCTCGCTGCATTATCTGATGCCGTTTATGATCGCAGGCGTTGTCGTTCTGCACATTTGGGCGTTGCATGTGCCCGGTTCGAACAACCCGGCCGGTGTAGAAAAGCAGACGGCGAAAGACACGCTGCCCTTCCATCCTTACTTCACCGTGAAGGATGCGTTTGCGCTCGTGTGCTTCATCATCATGTTCAGCTGGTTTGTGTTCTACACGCCGAACTATCTCGGCCATGCAGACAATTACATTCCGGCAAATCCGGCGGTCACGCCTGCCCATATCGTGCCGGAATGGTACTTCCTGCCATTCTACGCGATTTTGCGCGCAGTGCCCGATAAGCTCGGCGGCGTGCTGCTGATGTTCGGTGCGATTGCCGTGCTCGTCTTCTTGCCGTGGCTCGATACGTCGAAGGTCAAGTCGGCGAAGTATCGTCCGCTCTTCCGTCAATTCTTCTGGGTGTTCGCCATTGTGTGCGTGTTGCTCGGTTGGGTTGGCGCTAAGCCTGCGGAGGGCGGCTACATTCTGCTCGCCCGTGTGCTGACGGCGTATTACTTCGCGCACTTCCTGATCATTCTTCCGCTTCTCGGATTGTTCGAGACGCCGAGGAAGGTTCCGGCCTCGATCGCGGAAGCGGTTTTGGGCAAGGGCGGCTCGGCAAATGCCATGGCTGCAGGCGCGCATGCCGAACCGAATACCAAAGGCTGATTGGCGGAAGGACTGAATAGACATGAAACGCCTCACCTTCATCCGCGCAGCCCTTGCTGCCGTCGTCATGGCCGCTTCGCCTGCCGCTTTTGCGGCGGGAACGGCGCCGCAACCGCCGAGCATGTCTTGGTCATGGTCGGGTCCGTTCGGTCAGTATGATGCGACGCAGTTGCAGCGTGGCTTCAAAGTGTTTCGCGAAGTGTGCGCGGCCTGCCATTCAGCCGAATATTTGGCCTTCCGGAACCTCTCGCAGCCCGGCGGACCGGAGTTTTCGGCGGCGCAAGTCAAGGCGCTCGCGGAGGAATATAAGGTCAAGGCCGGTCCGAACGATCAGGGCGAAATGTATGAGCGCCCGGCGCGCCCGGCCGATCATTGGCCTTCACCCTTCCCGAACCGCGAAGCGGCTACAGCGGCTAATGGCGGCGCCTATCCGCCGGATCTCTCGGTGATGGCGAAAGCCCGTACTTATGAGCGTGGCTTCCCATGGTTCGTGTTCGACATTTTCACGCAGTTCCAGGAACAGGGCCCGGATTATCTCGCCGCTCTGTTGAAGGGCTACACCGATCCGCCGGCCGGTGTGACGGTGCCTGCGGGCAAGTATTACAACACCTACTTCCCCGGCCACATCATCGCGATGCCTTCCCCGCTTAATGATGGTGCAATCGAATATCCGAAGGGCGCTGATGGCCGTCCGCAGGCCCCGGAAACGGTGGCGCAATATGCAAAGGACGTCACCGCCTTCATGATGTGGATGGCGGAACCGAAGCTCGAGCAACGCAAGGAACTCGGCTTAAAGGTGATGATCTTCTTGCTCGTCTTCGCTGGTCTTCTCTACTTCACGAAGAAGAAGATCTGGTCGAAGGTGGAAGGTGACGCACACGGCCCCGCCTTCTAAGCCAAGCGCATTGTTTTAAAAGCCCCGCTCCGGCGGGGCTTTTTTTTTGTTGCTGAAACAGTGGAGGCATTGGGGCAGGATGGGCGTTGCGAATGGAGGGCGATTGCGATGACGAAGGCGATTTTAGGTATCATCGGTGGGTCGGGGATTTATGATCTCCCCGGGCTTGAGGATAAGCGCGAAGAGCGCATCGAATCGCCTTGGGGTGAGCCATCGGACGCGCTGATGCGCGGGCGACTTGGGACGACGGAAATCGTCTTTCTGGCGCGTCACGGGCGCGGTCATCGCATTCCGCCCGACGCGATCAACTACCGCGCTAACATCGATGCGCTGAAACGTGCTGGTGTTACGGATATTGTCTCGTTGTCCGCCTGCGGTTCCTTCAAGCCGGAGCTTCATCCGGGGCTCTTCGTGCTTGTCGATCAATTCGTCGATCGTACATCGGGGCGCACCTCGTCCTTTTTCGGGCCAGGCTGCGTGGCGCATGTCTCCATGGCGCATCCCGTTTCACCACATCTCATGGACCGCCTCGCGGCGGCGGCCCATGCCGAAAGCATCGAAGTGAAACGAGGCGGTACGTATGTGTGCATACAGGGGCCACAATTCTCTTCTTATGCCGAATCAATCGCCTACAAGGCGCAGGGCTTTGACGTGATCGGCATGACGGCGATGCCGGAAGCCAAGCTCGCGCGCGAAGCGGAAATGTCCTATGCGACGCTCGCCATGGTGACAGATTATGATTGCTGGCACCCCGACCATGATGCGGTGGATGTGAGTGCCGTTATCCAAGTTATGCATGACAATATCGACAGGGCGCGCCGGATCGTCGCGCGGTTAGCGCAGAATTTTCCAGACCTGCGCGAGCCTTGTGCTGTGGGGGCGCATAAGGCGCTCGCGCACGCAATTATGACACCGCCTGCCGCGCGCGATCCCGCTTTGGTCGCAAAGCTCGACGCGGTTGCAGGCCGCGTTTTGAAGTGAGGGAGACAGGATGAGCGATCTTGCCGCCTCCATTCGCGCGATCCCCGATTATCCCAAGCCGGGCATCATTTTTCGTGACATTACCACTTTGCTTGGTGATGCACGCGCGTTCCGGCGCGCAGTCGACACACTGCTTCTCCCTTTCGTTGGCACCAAGATTGACAAGGTAGCCGGTATCGAAGCGCGCGGCTTCATTCTCGGCGGCGCGGCGGCGCATCAATTATCCGCCGGATTTGTGCCGATCCGCAAAAAGGGGAAGCTGCCTCACACCAAGGTCTCCATCGCCTATTCGCTTGAATATGGTGTCGACGAAATGGAGATGCATGAAGATGCGGTGGCGAAGGGCGAGCGCGTCATACTCGTCGACGACCTGATTGCTACGGGCGGTACGGCGGAAGCTGCTACAAAACTATTGCAACGCCTCGGCGCAGAGGTTGTCGCTGCCGTCTTCGTCGTCGATCTCCCAGAGCTTGGCGGCCGAAAAAAGATCGAAGCGCTTGGCGTGCCGGTGTATACGCTTGTCGAATTTGCAGGACATTGAGTAGAGCGGGGGGATAGATTCCTGCACAGGCTTGCAATGACGCATGATGTTTTATGCTAACAAAAAAGCGGGCCAATGGCCCGCTTTTCTCATTTCATCGCCGTAAGGATTATCTGCCGTTGACGGCGTTGTGATAGTCGTCGACCAGCGTCATGGTGATGTTGGCGGGCTTGTACATGATGCCAGCGATTTCGCCGACGGGCGTGACTTCAGCCGCTGTGCCGGTGATAAAGCATTCGTTGAAGGATGCGAGTTCGTCCGGCATGATCCGGCGCTCGATCACTTCGATGCCGCGCTTTTTGGCGAGGTCGATCACGGTCTGGCGCGTGATGCCATTGAGGAAACAATCGGCCTGCGGCGTGTGAATGGCACCGTCACGCGTAAAGAACACATTGGCACCGGTGCATTCGGCGACCCGGCCCTGCCAATCGAGCATCAGCGCATCGGCGAAGCCTTTACGTTCGGCGCGGTGTTTTGAGATCGTGCAGATCATGTAAAGGCCGGCGGCCTTAGACGTTGATGGCGCGGTCATCGGATCGGGGCGGCGATATTCGGCCATGTCGATGCGAATGCCCTTCATGCGCTGTTCCGGATCGAAATAGGACGGCCATTCCCACGCCGCGATTGCGACATTGATCTTGTTGTTCTGGGCCGAGACGCCCATCATTTCCGAACCGCGCCAAGCGACGGGACGTAGATAGGCGTCCTTCATGCCGTTCTTGCTGAGCACGAGCTTCTTGGCGGCATCGATTTCGGCGACCGAATAGGGGATTTCGAAATCAAGCAGTTCGGCGCTTGTCTTGAAGCGCTCAGAATGTTCCGTGCACTTGAAAATGCTGCCGCCATAGGCGCGTTCGCCTTCGAATACGCAGGAACCGTAATGCAGGCCGTGCGATAGAATGTGAATCTTCGCATCTTTCCAGGCGACTAATTCACCATTGAACCAGATAAGGCCATCGCGCATATCAAAGGGGATAACGGACATAAGAGGCTCCTGCAGGAAGAGGGGTCTTCACCTCGCCGGGGCAAGGCGCGGGCAGGCCGTGAAGGTCGCCCAAGAGAGATATGCGAAGGCGGGAGGGGTGCTCACGCACGATCCTTTCGTCCAGCGCCCTTGACGAGTAACAATCGGGATGAAATATGTCAATAAGACTGACGTATGTTTCCTGCTTTCCGTCCCGGAGCGATCCATGTCGCAAGCCCTTCCGCGCCAGCCTGCCGCCGCCCTTGTCGAGGTCGAGGCCGGATTGCCTTATGATTTGATCGAGACATTGTTCTTTGCCTATCGGGATTTCGTGGGCGATCCGGATCGCATTCTGACCCGCTATAATTTCGGCCGTGCGCATCACCGCGTGCTTCATTTCGTGAACCGCAATCCCGGCCTTACCATCGCCGAATTGCTCGATATTCTGCAGATCACGAAGCAGAGCCTCAATCGCGTGCTGAAAGAACTTTTGGAACAGGGCTATGTCGAAAGCCGAGCCGGCGAGACCGACCGTCGGCAGCGCCTGCTATTTCCGACTGCTAAAGGGCAAGAATTGGCCTTGGCGTTGGCCCGGCCGCAGGCCGAGCGTATTGCGCGAGCCACCGGCCGGACAAGCGCAAGCGACCGTGAGGCCGCTTTCCGTTATCTTGCGGCCATGATCGATGCCGTGCCGCAAGGTGGGCGGGGGCTGGCGTGAGCGCCGAAAGAATAAGAATTATTCCTGCGGACGATGCGCCGCATGTTCTTGTTGTCGATGACGACCGGCGGTTGCGCGATTTGCTGTCGCGCTTTCTCGGTGAACATGGCTACCGCGTGACCAGTGCGGGGGATGCGCTGCAGGCGCGGCGCAAGATTGAGGGGTTTGCCTTCGATTGTCTCATTCTCGATGTGATGATGCCGGGCGAAAACGGTTTCGATCTCGCCCGTTTCGTGCGTCAATCGTCGGCGGTACCGATCCTGATGCTGACGGCCCGCACGGATGCCAGCGATCGCGTGCGCGGTCTTGAAATCGGTGCTGACGATTATCTCGCCAAGCCTTTTGAGCCGCGTGAATTGCTGCTGCGGCTCAATAACATCCAAAAGCGTAATACTGTGGCGGAAGTGACGCCCGAACCCGATGTCGTGCGCTTCGGACCATTCCGTTTCCGCGCCGAACGCGGTGAGCTCAGGCGCGATGACGAACTCGTGCGCATCACCGAACGCGAGCGCGACATTCTTGCCATTCTGGCAGCGCGTGCGGGCGAGACGGTGCCGCGGGAGGAGTTGTCGGGCGGTTCGGATTTCAATGAGCGGACGGTCGATGTGCAGATCAACCGATTGCGCCGGAAGATCGAAGACGATCCCAGCAATCCGTTGCATCTGCAGACCGTTCGCGGCGTTGGCTATCGCTTGTTGGTGGATCGCTAGATGGCCCGTTTTGACCATCCTCTTGCCCTTGTGACGGCGCTTTATCGGCGCGTTTCACGATGGATGGCGGGTTGGATGCCGAAGGGACTTTTCGCGCGCGCGCTCATCATCATCATCGCGCCGATGGTAATCCTGCAATCGGTGATCGCTTACGCTTTCATGGAGCGACATTGGCAGACGGTCACGCGGCGGCTCTCGGCCGCGGTGACACAAGACATCTCCGCGCTGATCGACATTGCCGAATCTTATCCGCAAGATCCCGATTACGATACACTAACGCGGATTGCGGGCGATCGGCTCAATCTCGATGTCGATATTTTGCCGCCCGGGCCTTTGCCGCCACCTGCAGAAAAGCCGTTCTTCTCCGTGCTTGATCGTTCGCTCTCGAATGAAATTCGCCGCCAGATTGGAAGGCCGTTCTGGATCGACACCGTCGGCCGTTCGAACATGGTCGAAATCCGCGTGCAACTCGATAAGGGCATTCTTCGCGTGCTGACGCGGCGCTCGCAAACCTATGCCTCAAATTCGCATATATTTCTGATGTGGATGATCGGCACTTCGCTCGTGTTGATTGGGATTGCCGTGGCTTTCCTGCGTAATCAGATCAGGCCGATCATGCGCTTGGCCGATGCTGCGGAATCCTTCGGCAAAGGGCGTGAGGTTGAGTTCAGACCGCGCGGCGCGCGTGAGGTGCGGCAGGCGGGGCTTGCTTTCATCGAGATGAAGCGGCGTATCGAACGGGCCATCGAGCAGCGTACAGCGATGCTGAACGGTGTCAGTCACGATCTGCGAACCATCCTCACACGATTCAAATTGTCGCTTGCGCTGATGGAGGAGAGCGCCGAGCTCGACGCGCTACGCAAGGATGTCGATGAGATGTCGCGTATGCTTGAGGCTTATCTCGCCTTTGCTCGTGGGGATGCGGGTGAGCAGGCTGCGCCCACAGACATCGCTGCGTTCCTCGATGAATTGCGGGCGGATGCGGAACGGCAAGGCCATCCGGCTGAGGTATCATTCGCCGGCGATCCTGTTGTCACGGTCCGGCCGGATGCTTTCCGACGTTGCCTATGGAATCTTGTTACCAATGCTGGGCGCCATGCCAATCGCATTGCGCTGAGCGGTGTTCATGAAGGGCGCTGGCTTATCATTCACATCGACGATGATGGGCCGGGCGTTGCGCCCGATCAGCGTGAGGAAGTGTTCAAGCCCTTTGTGCGGCTCGACGATGCGCGCAACATCGATGAGGGTGGCACTGGGCTGGGGTTGGCAATCGCGCGCGACATTGCGCGTTCGCATGGTGGCGAAGCGACGCTTTCGGAATCGCCGCTCGGCGGACTGCGCGCGACTGTGCGTGTGCCAGTATGAAAAAGGCGGGCTGCGTACAGCCCGCCGTTCCGTGGCCGATTGATTTATTGTGCCGTGACCGGTGCGAGCGTGTGCACCTTGTCGACTGCGGGCGGCACCCAATATCCGAGCAAGGCCGAGTAGGTGGGCGCATAAAGGCGCATCGTCAGATTGAATCCACCTTTAGGTGCTGGCAGCCAATTACTACGGCGGCTTTCGCCGGGATCGGCGTTCTGAATATAGAGATCGAGCGAGCCGTCGGAATTATAGACAAGATTGTTCCAACTCGAGACTGCGAAGCGATTGAGCGGATTGGCCACTTGAAAGCCGTCGTTATCATAGAGCGTGATCGACCAGAACGCATTGACGGGCGGTAGGGCTTCTTTGGAGAAGTGGATCGTGTAGCCGTTCTTACCATCGAGCGGCTGACCGTCCTTGTCGCCGAGATTGAGCGGGTAAATCGCATCTTCCGGTAAGTTGGCACCCAATCCCACATTCGCGATGATGGCGCGTTTGACATAATAATTGCCGTAAACGCCCATCGTGTTCGTATTCATGGACCAATGATTGGCAACGCGCGCGAGTGTCGGGATTTGTCGCTGCATCACGGAGAGCGCTTCGCGCGGCGCTTGGTTGAGTGCTGCGCGTACATTGGCGTCAAGCTTCGACGGATCGAAAGTTTGACCGACCACCAGCCCCAAACGTTTCATACGCGCGACGATCGGCTGATCAGTCAGGTGCGGCGGATTAGTTTTCATGATTTCAGCTGCATAGGCGAAGAATTTTTCGCCCGGCATTGTATCGACCTGCGTCTTTGGCGGCGTCTTCATGTCGACCGTCGGATCAACGGGGGCTGCTGGCGGCGTATAGGCTTTGCCCCATTGCGAGAGCGGCGTGATGTTCAATTGGTCCTGTATCGCATGGACAGCGGCATAATCGGACGGGCCATCCGTCTTGGTGCGGCCGACGACCCACACATTGGGCGTGGGCGCGTCGATGCGCTGCGTGCCAGCAGGCAGTCCGATCGATTCCAGATTATCGCGCTGCTCGGGTTTCCAATTCGGCGAAGCGATCAGATAAGTCTGCGGTCCTGTCCCAGTGGTTCGCCAACCCGGCGATGCAAACACGTCGGTCCACATGTCGAGCATAGGCATCAGATAATAGCGCCCTTTGGTGTCGGGAATCGACAGCACGACAGGCTCCTTCGCCAGATCGAGCCAAGCGACTGAATAGAGCGTGTCGAAGTTGGGCCGGACGACCTGCCGCATATAGGCGGTCGGATAAGCACGCATATTGAGAAATTGATTGGCAGGAGCACCAAGCGCTTCCAGTTTGGGAACATTGGTCATTTGCTTGCGCGAGATGTCCATCGTCACCAGCGGATAGAGATAGACATAGGCTTCAGCTGCAATCACGCGCAACTCGTTGGACGATGCGCTTTGCGCTTTTGATTGAAGCGGCGCCATCAACAGTGATAATGCGGCAGCGCCACATAAGATGGTGAGGCGACTCATATTCGAAATCCTTTCATGCAAATCATTAGTGGCACTTCAGCGCTCGCGCTGACGAATAGGGCAATAGTCTAAATCAGAAAAAAGATGTGTGCGTGATTATTTTGAAATGTGCTTTCGCGTTCAATTCAGGGCGCAACACACACTCAATACATACGGCCGCCCTTGGGCACTTCGCGTTGTGGTTGCAAAAGCATGACCTTGCCATTGGCATCGGGCACGCCCAGCGTCAGTACTTCCGACATGAAGGGGCCGATCTGACGGGGTGGGAAATTCACGACCGCGATCACCTGGCTTCCCATCAACGTTTCAATGGAATGATTTTCGGTGATTTGGGCAGAGGATTTCTTCACGCCGATCTCATCGCCAAAATCGATCGTCAGCTTGATCGCGGGTTTGCGCGCTTCCGGAAAAGGCTCTGCCTTGATGACGGTGCCCACACGGATATCGACTTTCAGAAAGTCGTCGAAATGAATTGGATCGGCAGCCATTGGGAAACTTACACGCTCATGCTGTCTTGACGGTCACGTTCGCGTTCGCGCCGCCGCGCGCCGAACCCTGTTACACCGCACAACAGGCGGCGCGCCATGCCGCGGAACGGGGCCGAAAGGCGTTCAGCATCTTCGGCCATGCGGATCATGCGGCCCGCTGATTGCAATTCGCGATCAAGCTTCGCCATGGTGCGGGCGAGGCCCGGATCTTCATCGTCGAGCCAGACGCGTTGGACGCGTGCAAAAATCAGGACGGCACCTTGTATGCGCAATGTGCCCAGACGGTCTTCCGTGTCGATGCCGGCGGAGGCCAGCATGAAGCGCATGGAATTCATCATGACGCCATTGAGTGCGGCGACGGCCAGCGGATCGGCCATGAGGCCGCGGCCAATCCGGCGCAGCGCATCGCGATAAGGGGACAGCGCGTCCAGTCGGCGCATCATGACATCGAAAACACGTTGATCGGCTGGCTCATCGGCCATTTCATCGCTTGGTTCTTCCAACACAAGGCGATCAATGCGCTTGGAAAAGGCGCCTAGAATGGAGCCCTTGGATGGAAAATGATCGCGGAATTCAGCGAGGCTGACGCCGGCACGCGCCGCAATGGCGGGCAAATCGATTTCGTCCCATGGCAATTCAGCGGCCAGTGCCATGAGTGCATCGATGATCCGGTCGCGCGGGCTTGCCGCAGCGGTGTCGCTCTTTCCTTCGGACTTCGCACGTTTGGCCATGGCGCTGTTCCTTTGAAAACCGGTGCCGCTACGATCCAAAATAGGGCGGGGACGCCTTGGTTCCAAGCGGGTGATCTTGGCCTCAGCCGGACAATTCCTCCGCGCGGCGGCGTGCAGCGGCCACAGCCTTCACCATCAGGGGCTTCAGGCCATTGTCCGCCATCAGAATTGTGAGCGCTGCCGCCGTTGTGCCGCCCGGTGAAGTGACGTTCTGCCGCAGCGTCTCCGGCGACAATTCGGATCGGTAGAGGAGTTCTCCTGCGCCCTCGATGGTGGCACGCGCAAGGCGTTCTGCGACCGGGCGGGGTAGGCCTTCGGCGACACCTGCTTCGGTCAGGCATTCGACCAGGTGGAACACATAGGCTGGTCCCGAGCCCGATAAGGCTGTGACGGCGTCGATCAGATTTTCGCCATCGACCCATTCGACCCGGCCAATGCCTTTGAGCAGCGTGTCAGCCAAAAGGCGGCGATCCTTGGACACGGCAGCGTTAGCAGCCGCACCCGTGACGCCGCGGCCGACCGAGGCGGGCAGGTTGGGCATGGCGCGGACGATGCCCGCAACGCCCGGAAGACGCCCCGAGAGGTCCGTCATGGTCTTCCCAGCCAAGACCGAGACAAGCAGGGTCGCAGGGTCATACAGGCCTTTGAGTGCCGGGGCGGCGGCTTCCAGCATTTGCGGCTTGATGGCCAGCACGATCACGTCGAAGGGGCCTTTGGGCGCTGCGGGGTTCAGTGCAAAGCCGTGCTTTGTGGCAAGCGCCTTAATCCCTTCGGACGGTATTGGATCGATCACGGTGAGGCTTGCAGGGGGCAGGCCTTGGGCGAGCCAGCCTTCCAGCATCGCTCCTCCCATCTTGCCGGCACCGAAGAGCAGGGTGGATGACGGGAAGGTCATAGCTGTCACCTTGGGAAATGAACCGGGATCAGGCTTCGCCGAGCGTTTCAAACATCACGGCGGCGAGCGCCTCGGCTGGCGTCTTGTCGGACCAGAGCACAAATTGGAAGGCCTGAAAATAACGGTCGCAGCTTTCGACGGCGAGCTTCAGGATGGTCTCGCATTGGCGGCCGTTCGGCTCCGCGCCACCGGCCAGCAACAAGGCGTGACGGAACATCGCCACATCCTCGCGCGACCACAGATCGAAATGGCCGATCCAGAGCTGTTCATTGATCATGGCGATCAATTCATGGATTGCTGGGCGCTGACGTGGCGTGACCTTAATGTCGAAGGCGCAGGCGATATGGAGCGATTCCATTTCGTCGAGCCATGTGAGCGCGATGTTGTAATTGGCCCAAGAGCCCGCGACCGTCATCGAAATTTCGTTTTCGTCGGCGCGGTCGAACGGCCACTCATGCACGGCAGCGAGGCGTTCCATGATGTCGAGCGGATGCTCGGACCTTTCGGTCAATTCGGCTTCGCTGATCGACATTCCGTTTCCAAGGCCCCGCGCTTCTCCCGCCGCTATGCCTGCCGGACCATTCCGGCAGTACGCGGACGAGACGCGCCGCACAACGAACATGCGAGACGGTCGTGGATTCGGTTGAGTCGGACAATTCAGTGCCGTGGCCTGTCCACAGCGGAAGCGAATCAGGATTGGTTGTGTTTCGCTTCAAGCGCCGCGATGCGGGCCAGCAATTTCTCATTGTCGTCGCGTGCGGCGATCGCCATCGCTTTTACGGCTTCGAACTCGTCGCGGCTGACGACATCCATGTCGCGCATCATGCGCTCGAACTGCGCTTTAACCACATTCTCTGCCTCGCGGCGCATGCCTTGCGCCATGCCGGCGGCATCCGTCATCAGACGGGAGAATTCATCCATCAAGCGGTTCGGCGTGTCGACCATGGCGGCCTCCCTCAGAGCTGCGCTGTCTCTAGCACAGGGCATGGGCGGCGGGAAAGCGGTGCACAGAGCGGGTCCCTTCGTGCTAGAAAGTGCCCATGCCATTATTCGTTCTCCCATTTCCTGCCCTCGATCCGGTCATCGTCTCGTTCGGGCCGTTCGCCATCCGCTGGTATGCGCTCGCTTACATCGCGGGGCTGCTTTTGGGCTGGCTCTATGCCCGCGCGTTGGTACGCCGTCCGGCGCTGTGGGGCGGGCGTTCAATCCCAACTGAGACCGATCTCGACGACATGCTTGTCTATTGCGCGCTCGGCGTGATCCTCGGCGGACGGCTCTTCTACGTCCTGTTCTACAATCTCGACTTCTTCCTCGCGAACCCGGCTGAGATCCCCGCCATCTGGCGTGGCGGCATGTCATTCCATGGCGGGCTCGTCGGCTGCGCGATCGCGTTGATGCTCCTCGCCAAGAAAAAGAACCTGCCCGTCCTGTCCTTTGCCGACATCGCGTCGGCTGTGGTGCCGCTCGGTCTTTTGTTTGGGCGTATAGCCAATTTCATCAATGGCGAATTATGGGGCCGCGTGACAGATGTGCCGTGGGCTATGGTGTTTCCGCATGCAGGGCCTTTGCCGCGCCATCCTTCACAACTCTATGAGGCTGTGCTCGAAGGGCTCGTCGTCCTGATCGTGCTTTATGCCGTTATTCAACGCGGCGGCTTGCAACGGCCCGGCTATGTGTCGGGCCTCTTCGGCGTGCTCTACGCGCTGGGGCGGATCGCCAGCGAATTTTTCCGCGAGCCCGATCCGCAATTGGGTTTTCTCTTCGGTGGCGCGACCATGGGGATGCTCTTATCTCTTCCGCTTTTGGCAGCGGGCCTGTGGCTGATGCAGCGGTCTCGCCCAACGACATGAGCGCGTTGTGTCATATTCTTGCTGCTGAGATTGCGGCGCAGGGTCCGCTTACGGTCGAGGATTTTATGGCGCGTGCGCTCGGCGATCCGGTGCATGGCTATTATATGAAACAAGACCCGTTTGGCGCGGCAGGCGATTTCACGACCGCACCGGAAATCTCGCAAATGTTCGGCGAGATGATTGGACTCTGTCTTGCCGACCATTGGATGCGCGCCGGGTCGCCCTCTCGTTTCATTCTGTGCGAATGCGGCCCGGGGCGCGGCACGCTGATGGCCGATATCTGGCGCGCGACGAAGATTGTCCCCGGCTTTCACGATGCCGCCAAGATCGTTCTTGTCGAGACAAGTCCGGTTTTGCGCGCGCAACAGGTTGAGACGCTGTCTGCGGTGGGTGCGACAGGTCTTCACGTCGCGCGGCTCGATGAAGTGCCGCCGGGGCCGCTCTGGCTCGTGGCCAATGAATTTTTCGATGCGCTCCCGATCCGGCAATTTGTGAAGACGCCTACGGGCTGGCATGCGCGGCTTGTCGGCCTCGATGACACCGGCGCGCTCAGTTTCGGTCTTGCGCCGGAGCCTTATCCGCCGATCCGCTTCGATGCTCCGGATGGAACTGTGCTTGAGGTGATGGCAGCGGGGCTTTCCTTCATGAAATCGCTGGCACAGCGTATCGCGTTCGAAGGTGGACTCGCACTCATTCTCGATTACGGCCATAGCGAAAGCGGTTTTGGCGATACGTTGCAGGCGATGCGGGCGCACGCTTTCGTCGATGTGCTGCATGAACCCGGCGATTGCGATCTGACGGCGCATGTCGATTTTGCTGCTCTCAGCCGCGTCGGTCGCGCAGTGGGTGCTGATGTGTATGGCCCTATGACGCAAGGTGCGTTCCTGCACGCTCTTGGCATCGCGGCCCGCGCCGCAATGTTGAAAGAGAAAGCGTCCAATCCTGATTCCATCGATCAGGCACTCGCGCGCCTCACAGCATCGGGGGCAACCGGTATGGGCGATTTGTTCAAGGTCATTGCGGTGGGGCAAAAGGGCGATCCTGCACCCGCCGGTTTGGGAGTTCCATCATGATCATGGCCGATGCGCTGACGCTGCCCGGATTGCAGCACGCGTTTTTCACGCGCGAAGGCGGCGTGTCCGAAGGCATTTATGCAAGCCTCAATGGCGGACAGGGGTCGAACGATACGCCTGACGTTGTGCGCGAGAACCGCGCCATCATGGCTTCGCATTTCGGCATTGTGCCGGATCGTCTGGTCAATGTCTGGCAGGTACACTCGCCCGATTGTCTCGTGGTTGAAGGCCCATGGCCCGGCGAGCGGCCGAAGGCCGATGCGATGGCGACGAAAACGCCGGGCCTTGCGCTTGCCATTGCAACAGCCGATTGCGGGCCGGTTTTATTTGCCGATACGACACGACGGGTGATCGGTGCTTGCCATGCAGGTTGGAAAGGCGCTTTCACCGGCGTTGTTGAAGCGACTGTCGCGCGCATGATTGAACTCGGAGCCCAACGCGATGCTATCGTGGCGGTGCTCGGCCCGTGCATCGGTCCGAAAGCGTATGAAGTCGGCCCGGAATTCGTTGCGCGCTTCGATGAGCAATCGGCGGACAATACGCGTTTCTTCACACCTTCGGCGCGCGCGGGTCATGCCTATTTCGATCTGCATGGCTATATCGGTAAGCGGGCCAAGCGGGCCGGTGTGGGGTCGTTCACCGATCTTGGCCTATGCACTTATGCCGATGAAAAGCGGTTCTATTCCTATCGCCGCATGGTTCATCGCGGTGAGAGCGATTATGGTCGGTTGATTTCCGCGATCATGCTCACAGAATGACGTCAGGCGTGCGCCAGCCAATATGCTGGCCGGAATCGACCGCGATCATCTGCCCTGTCACGCTGCGTGCCCCAGCGAGATAAAGCACCGCGCGTGCAATTTCGGCTGGATCAACCGGGCGGCCAAGCGGCGTGCCTTGTGCCTCGCGCATGAAGCCTTCCGTCCCATCGTGAATATTGGGCAGAACCGGACCCGGGCCTACGCCATTGACACGAATGCTGGGCGCGAACGCCTGCGCCATGGTTTGGGTGGCCGTCAGCAAAGCCGCCTTCGACAGGGTATAGGTAAAAAACTGCGGGGTGAGGCGGAAGACGCGTTGATCGATGATGTTGACGATCGAAGGGTCGTCGCCGGATGTATGCCGGGCAAAACTCTGTGCCAGCAAGAGCGGTGCGCGTAAATTGATCGCCATATGAGCATCGAATTGTGCAACCGAAAAATCCTCCGCAGCGTCGCCCTTGAACAAGGACGCGTTATTGACGAGAAGCGAGAGGCGGCCGAGCGCGCCTGCGGCCGTTTCGATCATTGAGGGAACGCTCTGGGCATCGGCGAGGTCGCCTTCGACAACACAGGTGCGGACGCCCTTTTTCTCGAGCATGTCGGCGAGCGCTTCCGCGTCTGCAGCCGAGTTGTTGGCATGCAGGGCAAGTGCATAGCCTTGCGACGCAAGATGTTCGGCGATGGAGCGCCCGATGCGGCGGGCGGCGCCGGTCACAAAGGCGACTTTCATTCTGATGTCCCGTTATTGTCGCGCAATCTTTTGCGCTCGATGGATTTGGCTGCGCGGAGATAGCGGTAAAAAGCGAAATTCATCGCTGTCATGAAGCCATAGGCGCCGCGCAGCGCGTGACGACGCAGCACATAGGCCTTGATGAAATTGAGCGGAAACTCGAGCACCATACGGGCCGTCGAGATCGATTGGTTGCGTGCTTCCAGATCGCGGACCTGATCGTCCGTATAGGCGTTCAATTTGGCGATCTGCGCGCCAAGCGAGCGCACCGAGAAATGATGGATGGTGCCCTTCAGTGTGCGCACGCGGGCCCCGGGCGCAAGTTCGACGCGGTCATGCACGGGCGATTCCGAATAGGTGCCCTTGTCGTGCCGCCACAAGCGCACCGGTGTGAGTGCATAAGTCAGGGGATGCGGTGCCCCTTCGCCGGGAAAGATTTCGGCAATCCGGATCGCGTAGGCGTCTGCATCGGGTTCGCCTTTTGCAAACAGCGCCGTGATCTCCGTTGCGAGATCCGGTGGAATTACCTCATCGGCATCGATGTTGAGTAGCCATGGATGGCGGCATTGCGTCTCGCCGAAGCGCTTTTGGCGTCCATAGCCCTCGAACGCATGTTCGATCACGCGTGCGCCATGGGCTTCGCTCACGGCGCGCGTGTCATCCGTGGAATGGGAATCGATGACGACGATGTCGTCGGAAAGGCCACGCACTGCTTCAATCGTGCGACCGATGCGGTCTGCCTCGTTGCGCGCGATGATAAAGATCGAGAGGTTTGGCACGGCGGCGATCATGATGCCGCGACCCTAGAGGGAGCGGCGGCGCGGTGGCAAGCGCCCAGCATGGTTAATGCCGCCCTGCCGCGGTGCCGGAAGCTTTAAGCAAATCTTATCCGTATGGCCGGGAACCGCTTCGGCGGAAGGACAAGCTGCGCTATTGCTCGGACATACGCTTCCGTTTGGTGAAGCCATGAGGGTTCCATGTTGCGTGTAAAGATTGGTCTCGCTGCAGCCGCCGCGCTCCTATCGGGCACGGCCATGGCGCAAAACTATCCGTCGAGTTACGGAGGTTCGTCCACTTATGCGAGCGCTCAGTCCCAATTCCAGGGCCTTTATGCAGGTGCCAATATCGGCGTGGGGTTTGGCGAGGCTGGACCCAATAATACGCAGGGCTTCATGGCTGGCGTGCAGGCCGGTTTCAACTTCACCGCTGACAAGCTGCTGCTCGGCGTCGAAGCTGATGTGATGCTCACCGGCATCAATGCAAAGTCCTATACCTATACGTTCACGCAGAAATGGCTCGGCAGCGGACGTCTGCGCCTCGGCTACCAGCTCAATTCGATCCTGATTTATGGCACTGGCGGCATCGCCGGATCGACGATGAATTTCTCGAATTTTGGCCTGTCTGAATCGACCAATCTGGTGGGTTGGGTGGCGGGCGCAGGTGCCGAAATGTTCTTGACCCAAAACATCTCTGTACGCGGAGAATATCTCTATTACTCGTTGGGACAGGCGGAGTTCTTGACGTTGAAAGGTCCAGTGCTTGCGACCACGACGACCAATCTTGTGCGCGCGGGCGTCAATTACAAATTTTGAATATGAAAAGGCCCGCTTCACGCGGGCCATTCCGTTCGTCTCGATTGAAGCGCTTCTGCGCTTTTCAGCTCGTCACGCGCGTCTTTTCAAAAGCCGGCACGGCGGCGGCGAATCGGTCGAGCCAAGCTACGAGCTTCGGATGCTTGGCGCGCCAAGCGCCTTCAAAACGTAGATCGAGATAGCCGAGCGCGCAGGCGAGCGCGATCTCGCCGATGAGCGGGGTAGCGTGCAGAGAAACGCCGCGTTCCTCAAGATAGCTCAGGGCACGGTCGATCTTGCCCTGCTGATGCGCGATCCACTTGGCCTCGCGGCGGTCTTCGTCGCGGAAACGGCGCTCATACATTTGCAGAATGGCAGCATCCATGATGCCGTCGGCGAGTGCTTGCAGTGTGAGTGTCTGAATGCGTTCGGCACCCTGCGGGATGATCTTGCCGCCACCAGCACTAATGTCGAGATATTCGACAATCACGCGGGAATCGTAGATCACCGCGCCATCGGCGAGGATTAATGCGGGGATCTTGCCGAGCGGATTCTGCTGGCGAATGGAATCGGCAGGATCAATCGTGTCGGTCGGAACAATTTCAATCTTTTCGGAAAGCCCTAAGAGCGCTGCAGCGATCTTCACCTTGCGGCCATAGGGAGAAGGGGGAGATGAACGCAGAATCATGATGCGCATCGCGCCGCCGCTTCAGGCAGCGCGCCTTTATGCTGGAGTTGACGAACGGCGCGGTCAGCCGTTCGCAATAATCACGAGATCGACCGCTTTCGGGCCCTTGCCCTTTTTGTCCGGCTCAACTTCGAACGAAACTTTCTGGCCCTGATCGAGTCCAGGTAAACCCGCCCGCGTCACCGCCGTGACATGTACGAAGATATCAGCCCCACCATCGTCTGGCTTGATAAATCCGTAGCCTTTCTCCGCATTGAAGAATTTCACCACGCCCTGCTGCGCCATTCCCATTCCCTCTCGCCGACTTTCAGTTCGCCCCCTCCCGCCATTCCCGCCGGGTTTGATGTGGACGACCCAAGTCCACCCCATAACTACAAGGGGACCGGAAGCATATTTCAGCGAAGGCTTCGCAGTCTGGCAAGCTTTATTGGAATGAAAGCTTGGTTCGCGCTGCGATATACCAGCGCTCACCTGTAGATTTGAAATATATCAGGTGCTCTTTTCTGGGATAAGCCAGTCACAGCGCCAAAAACCATCGTCGTTGCGCTGCAATAACTTAAGAAGGGCAGGAAGAGCCGCTTTGAGCGTGTCTTCAATCGGCCAAGGTGGGTTGATGAGCACAAGGCCGGTTCCAACCATGCCCTCTGCCCGGGCCGGATTGTCGATGGCGAGTTCGACGCGGAGCATTTTCTGAATGCCCGTAGCGGTCATGGCGCGATAGAACGCGTCGGTTCGCCGCAGATCCTTGATCGGATACCATACAAGGAATTGGCCCGTCTGCCATTTGCGCCAGGCGGCCTCTAAAAGGCCCGGCAAGCGCTCCATTTCGTCGGCTGCCTCGAAAGGCGGGTCAATGACGACGAGGCCGCGCCGTTCTTTCGGCGGTAAATTCGCTTTAAGCCCTGTCCAACCGTCGAGTTCCACGACTTTGACGCGGGGATCGTTGCGGGCGTAGCGGGTGAGCGCCAAGACCTCTTCGGGATGCTTCTCGCAGAAAATGGCGCGGTCCTGCGGGCGCATCATCAGCCGCGCAATGGCGGGAGAGCCGGGATAGATCGTCTCGCCATAGCGGGTTCGGGCCTCGGCCAGAACGGCGCGATAGGGAGCCAATAGGGCTTCCAGCGCGGGCGGGCCTTCTTGCGAAAGCTTGCCGATGCCGTCTCCGGCCTCGCCGGTGCGGCGCGCCTTATCGCCCGCAAGGTCGTAAAGTCCTGGTCCAGCATGGGTATCGATCACGCGCCAAGGCTGTTCCTTCCGGTTGAGGGCGGCGAGGCATTGCGCCAGCACGGCGTGTTTCAACACGTCGGCGAAATTGCCTGCATGGAAGGCGTGGCGATAATTCATGAAAGGATAGCCTCAGCGCCCGGCCGGAATGGAAATGTCGCGGGCGCGGCAATCACTGCGCTGGATCGCAGGGCATGTCACGAAGGATTTGAGATCGCGACCGATGCACAGGCGAACCTCCGTCAAACTATCCCGTCGGCAAGACACCTGAATCATGTCGGCCCGAAGGCCCGGATTGGCATCGGAAAAGGCGCGCTCGACGCTGAGGGGATTGGTTTGCAAAGTGCGGTCCGGCGCGACGAGCGGTGGCGGGATGTTCACGATGGAACGTGCCTGTTTGACAGCGGAGAAATAGCTTTGCGGGTCTAGCCCCGAACATGTGCCGTGCTTGCGCCATTGATAGCGCGCAAGCCCGATGCTTGGAAAAACCTGCGCGGCGGTGTCGAGGGCCATGCGTGTCGGGTTACGTCCCTGTGGGCCGCATTCAGTTGGTGAGGACCCATCGGCCTGCGCGGGCCACAGGCCATGCACGACGAAACCGGGATTGGCGCCCGGCGTGCATTGTTCAGAACCGCGCGCATCACCCTTATCGGCGCACCATGAAGGCGACCAAGAGAGTGCAAGAATGTAATAATCGAAGGACTGCGCCGATGCGGCCCTTGGCGTCAGAAAGATCGCCAAGGTCGCAGCAAGGGCCGCAAAGATACTCAGTGCGCGGTGGCTCACGGCATCGCGGCGCGGCATGCGGGCGCGTACACATTGTGCGGATCGAGGCCAACGACGCACCAGTCAACACCAAAACCGATACCGCTCATGCCGCCTTCTTCGATGATCGAATAGACGATGCGGCGCTTCACGCCATCGCTCGTCTGCGCGACGCCTTCGCAATAGAGGCGTGGGATGTAGGAGAGGCCTTCGGGACGGAAACCGATCGTCTTCACATTGTTGATTGCGAGGATCGCCGTCGGCTCGCCCCAATATTCCGACCGAGTCGCTGCAAAGCGGCGCGCGATCAGCGCGCGAATCGATTCTGTTGCGCAGGGCGGAAATTGTTGCAGCTTGCCGCTATAGGGCTCGGTCCATGTTTCAGCCGGATAGGAATTATCTTGCGCCAACACTGGTGCTGCCCATGTCGCGCTAGCAATCAAAACAGCGGCGAGTAAGCGTTTCATCACGCGATTCCTAAAGGTTATTCGTTTGAAAAGACCATGCGCGCGAGGGCGCGCCGGGTCAAGCCGATCAATAAAGTCCGCCCAGATCAATTGTGCGTGGCGCTCCGCCAGGGGCTGGCATCGGCAGTGGTGCCATGGGGCTGCTGTAGAGACCTTGCGCAGGCTGGACTGGCCGCAGATTGGGTTGGGCCATCGGGACCGATGTCGCAGCCGGTGGGCTCGGCCGATACGGCCTGATCTTAGCTGGATCGAGGTTTGGCATGAATTTGAGCACAGGTTTGCAGATGGTCCGGCCGCCGGCATGGCGCGCAAGATCGAGATGGAAATGATCGTAATGATAGGGATCGGCACCGGGGCCGAGAACGGTCGCGAAGACCCTACACGAACCGATGAAGACCTCGCGCAGGAATTCCTGCTCGCGCAGCTGCCCTCTCCATCCTTTGGCGATCGTAATCGTACGACCGTCGGTGAGTTCGAATGCCATCACGTCGAGCGCATTGCCAAACGCATGTTCCGAGAGCGGCCCGCCATAGGCGTGGTTCTGATTGCGGCAGGCATAGGATCCAGCCTTTAAGCCTTTTACCGGCTGGCCGAAATAGAACATCGCCGCAGGCTGCACCGATTCTGCGATCCATTTGTCGATAGCGGGGAGCATGGGGCAGGCAAAGGTTTGGCGTGATTGCAGTCCAACCGATCCCTCCGCGAAGGCTGTGACCTTGAGCGGGGCGATCATGCCGCAGGCACCCGGTCCATCAATGCCGCGCGCTGGCTCGACATATTCGGTGATCTTCACCTGTTTCGAGGCAAGGCATTCGCGTTCGGCATCGTCGCGCCAAGGCGCACGCTTTTCCCACCGGAAAAGCCCACACCCCGCCACGGTCAACACCATAACCGCCGCGATACACCATTTGAACGCACGTCTCGACATAGCGTGACGATGGCGAGGCTGAGGTTAACCTTTCGCGAATGGAGTTTGGCGAAGGCGCAGTTTTTCGTTTTCGAATTGGGAAGGAACCGGCTTTTCAGCCGTGCGTTCAATTTATGGTGAAGAAAACGTAAACGATGAGCCGGGAGGGGCTTGGGGAGGTGTTTATGCTCAGTGCTGTTCAACATCTTTGGAACGCCTCCGTCTTGTTGATCCTCTCAATGATGATCATCGGCGGCGCGGTTGTCGGTTTATACTAAGCCTTCATTGCGTCAGCTCGGGATTGCAGGGCCGATTCAACAACGTCCATGACGGATTGTTTAGGAGCATCTCGCAGCGGGCAAGCTCTGCTCTGCCGCCGATGCGGAGACAGGTCGTCTCGCCCATCTCGAATTGGCGCTCAGCCGTACGACAATAGCAGGGGATTTCAGGCACTGGGCCGCGCGGAATGGGCGCAAACTTACTTTGTGCCAGCGCGGGCAAGGTGGCGTAGGCCAAAGTGATCGTTACGACGCACAGACGAACGAGCATGGCGTTCATTCCGGCAAGGACTCAATATCTGACAGTCTCAGTTTAGGCAGGGATTGCGCTAAAGCGGAAGTCATTTCCGAAAGAACCTTAGTTCAGGTCAGTTCAGAATGCGCAGGGACCTTAGCGATTAAGTGCGATGTAGGTCGGCGCGATGAGATCAGGCATAGTTTGATGTTCATTGCGCCCCTTATGCAGGCGTTGGTTGAGCCGCCACAGGAAATGCGTTCCGGTGATCCACATTAACTCTGCCAGCGTCCGAGCGCGACATCGTCGCGCGCATGCGCCTCGACCCAAGCGCCATCTTGGCCATCGGCGCGATGTTCCTTTTTCCAAAAGGGTGCATGCGTCTTAAGATAATCCATGAGGAATTCTGCCGCCTCGAACGCAGCGGCCCGGTGGGCTGAGGCGACCAGAACAAGCACGATGCCTTCGCCCGGCACGATCTTGCCATAGCGGTGGACGATTGTGAGCGCGTCGATGGGCCAGCGGCCTTCCGCCTCGTGCGCAATCCGCTCCATTTCCGCTTCCGCCATGCCGGGATAATGCTCAAGCTCAAGCGCGGCGAGCGCGCCCTTCTCAGCGCGGCACAAACCCGTGAAGGTGACGATGGCGCCAACATCGCTGCCGCTCTCGGCCGCCATGCGCGCGATTTCAGCGGCGATATCGAAACCGTCCCGCTGCACGATCACGCGGGCCATGGTTCAGCCCCCGGTCATCGGTGGAAAGAAGGCGATTTCCTTCGCGTTCCCGATCGGGGCATCGTGCGGCACGTGCTGCCGGTCGATCGCCACGCGGATCGCCTGTGCATTCTCGAAAGCATAGGCGTAGTTCTCGCCATGGCCGATCAGCCATTCGATGAGATCGGCGACCATATGGACGGAATCGGGCAGGTCGCGCTCTTCTTCGGGTACGCCGATGCGCTCACGGACCCAGGCGAAATAAACAAGCTTCATGAGGCTAGCCCTCGTGCTCGACGACGTGGCGAATGCCGGCGCGGAAGTAATCCCATCCCGTATAGAGCGTCAGGATTGCCGCAATCCACAGCAGCACGACGCCGATCGTGATCGTACCGGGCAGAACCTTTTCGCCCGCCGGTCCTGCGATCAGAAAACCAAGCGCAACGAGTTGCAAGGTCGTCTTCCATTTGGCCACTTGGGTCACTGGCACCGAGACCCGCAGTTCGGCCAGAAATTCGCGCAGGCCCGAAACGAGGATTTCGCGGCAGAGTATGATAAGCCCCGCCCAGACTGACAGGCCAGAAATGGTCTTATTGCTCACAAGGACCAAAAGGCAGGCGGCGACGAGGAGCTTGTCGGCGATGGGGTCGAGCATCCGCCCGAGCGCCGATTGCTGTTCCCAGACGCGGGCCAGATAGCCATCCAAGAAATCGGTGATGGCGGCAGCGGCGAAGACGCCCAGCGCCGTCCAGCGCATCCAATCGTCATCCGGCCAGAACAGCAGAGCGGCCACGACCGGAACTGCCGCCACGCGGCCATAGGTTAGCACGTTGGGCAGGTTGAACGGATTGGTACGGCGGGCGGCAAGAGACATGGGGCATGGTTTGGGAGGAAACGGAACGGAAGGCAAGGGGCCGGATCGTCTCAGTCTCCATTCCGAAAGAAATCATGCACCAGCTTCGCTGTGGCGGCGTTGATGCCCGGCACATGCGACAGGTCTTCGAGCGAGGCGCGCGAAACCGCCTTGGCCGTGCCGAAATGGAGCAGAAGCGCCCGTTTCCGGGTTGGGCCGATGCCGGGGATTTCATCCAGTGGATTTTTGACGAATTCCTTTTTGCGCTTGGCGCGATGCGTGCCGATGGCAAAGCGATGCGCCTCGTCGCGCAGGCGCTGCACGAAATAGAGGGCCGGATCGCGCGGCGGTAGGCGGAAGGGATCGCGGCCTTCGACGAAAAAGGTTTCGCGGCCCGCGTCGCGATCTTGCCCCTTGGCGATGCCGACGACCGGCACATCGGCGACGCCAAGATCGCGCAACACACCGCGTGCGGCCTCCACCTGTCCTTTGCCACCGTCGATCAAGACGAGATCGGGCCATAAGGGCATGGCTTCGGGATCGTCCGGCGGCTGATCGCGCGGAACATCTTTCACGAGGCGGGAGAAGCGACGCCCCAGCACTTCGCGCATCATGCCGAAATCGTCGCCGGGGGTCAGTTCGGTCGAACGTATGTTGAATGTGCGATAATGGCTTTTTGAAAAGCCCTGACCGCCTGCAACGATCATAGCGCCCACCGCATTCGTGCCCATGATGTGTGAGTTGTCGTAAACTTCCACGCGGCGCACCGGCGTTTCGATCCCGAACGCCGCGCCAAGTGCGCCGAGCAATTTCTGCTGCGAAATCGATTCCGAAAGACGGCGGCCTAGCGCCTCGCGCGCATTGTCGAGCGCATGCTGCACGAGATCGCGCTTCTCGCCACGCTGTGGCACGGCGATTTCAACGCGCGCTCCGGATTTTTCCGACAGCGCATCGGACAGGACGGCGCGATCCTCGACGTCGTGCGACAGCAGAATCAGGCGCGGCGGTGGCTTGTCATCGTAGAATTGCGCGAGAAAAGCGCCGAGAATTTCTCCATCCGATAGTGAGCGATCCGCGCGCGGGAAATAAGCGCGGTTGCCCCAATTCTGATAATTGCGGAAGAAGAACGCCTCGATGCAGAATTGGCCGGCTTCTTCATGCAAAGCGAAGACGTCGGCGGCTTCAACCGTTTGCGGATTGATATCCTGCGAAGCTTGAACGGCAGAGAGCGCAGCAAGACGATCACGATAGCGCGCGGCGGTTTCGAATTCGAGCGCTTCGGCGGCCTTCTGCATATCCTCCGCAAGCTGTTCTTTCACGGCGCGACTTTTGCCGGAGAGAAAATCGCGCGCTTGATTGGCAAGGCGTGCATATTCGATATGGCTCACTTCGCCCGTGCAAGGGCCCGCACACCGTTTGATTTGATAGAGCAGGCAAGGGCGTGTGCGGTTCTCGTAGTAGGAATCGGAGCAGGTGCGAATGAGGAAGGCGCGTTGCAGCGCAGTGATCGTACGGTTGACGGCCCAGACGCTGGCGAAGGGGCCGAAATAATCGCCATCCTTCACGCGTGCGCCGCGATGCTTGACGAGCTGCGGCGAGACGTGATCGCGCGTGAGGAGAATGTAAGGAAAGGATTTGTCGTCGCGCAGCAGCACATTGTAGCGCGGCTTGAGCTGCTTGATGAGATTGGCTTCTAACAGCAGCGCTTCGGTTTCTGTCGCGGTGGTGACGAACTCCATCGTTGCCGTATCGGCGATCATCCGGGCGATGCGGTTGGTATGGCCGAAGCCGCGCACATAGGACGCGACGCGTTTCTTCAGGCTTTTCGCTTTGCCGACGTAGAGCACCGTGCCTTCGGCATCGAACATGCGATAGACGCCGGGCGCATTCGGCAGGGTGGTCTGAAAGCGTTTGATGATTTCTGTCCCGGCCGCATAGCGGGAGGCAGGCGCAGGTTCGTCGAGATTGAGGGCGGCACCGCCTTCGGCCTCGACTGGCTCGGGATCGGCCTCGTCCAGCGTCTCGATAGCGTCATCCTGCTCCGCCGCTTCGGGCGGCAGATCCTCGTCGCTGGCGGTGGGTTCGCGCGGAGCCATCAGGCGGATTTAGGCGCTTCGGCCGCACAGGGGAAGGGTTGCGCGGCGGCTTATCCTCGGCTCTTGTGACCCGGCCAGACAGAGGAGACCCAGCATGGCGTTGCATTTCGATACAATCGAGTTCGCCGAACGCAAGAGCAAGCTGTTGGAAGCGATGGCGCGGGAGCGGCTCGACGCCCTCTTTCTGTTCGCGCAGGAGAGCATGTTCTGGCTGTCGGGTTATGACACGTTTGGCTTCTGCTTCTTCCAATGCCTGGTCGTGAAGGCCGATGGCCGCATGGCGCTTTTGACCCGATCCGCTGATCTCAGGCAGGCGCAGCACACCTCGAATGTCAGCGACATTCGCATCTGGAAGGATGGGCTTCACGCCGATCCGGTCGGTGACCTTAAGAAGCTCGCTGCCGAAATGGGCATCAAGGGCCGTATCGGCTGCGAGTTCGAATCCTATGGGCTGACACACCGGCGCGGGCGCGAGCTGGAAGCGGCGTTTGCGGGCGTCGCGGACCTTATCGATGTGTCCGACATGGTCCCGCGTTTGCGCGTGATCAAATCGCCAGCGGAAATCGCCTATGTGCGCGAAGCGGCGCGCCTCTCCGATCTTGCCGACAAGGCCGCGCGCGACGCGATCAAGGCCGGGGCGGATGAAGGCGACATTCTCGCGGCCCAGCACAATGTGATTTTTGCGAATGGCGGGGATTATCCCGGCAATGAATTCATCATCGGCTCGGGGCGCGATGCGTTGCTCTGCCGCTACAAATCCGGCCGCCGCGTGCTTGAGCCGCGCGATCAGATCACACTCGAATTTGCCGGTGCCTATCGCCACTACCACGCCGCCCTGATGCGGACCGTGATTGTGGGCGAGCCGCGTCCTCTTCATGTCGCCTATCATGCTGCTTCGAAGGAAGCGTTGCTGGCCTGTCAGGCCGCGATGAAACCGGGTGCCAAGGCGGGCGACATCTTCGCCGCCCATACCGGCGTGCTCGATGCGCATGGGCTCGGCCAGCACAGGCTCAACGCTTGTGGCTATTCGCTGGGTGCCAAATTCACTCCAAGTTGGATGGATCCGCCGATGTTCTATCAGGACAATGACTGGCCGATCCTGCCGGGCATGGTGCTGTTCGCCCACATGATTCTGATGGATTCAGAGACCGAGACGGCGATGTGCCTCGGCCGAACCTATCTGGTCGGCGAGCACGGGGCCGAGCCGCTCAACGGGTCCGCTCTGGACCTTTTCTTGCGCTGAACTTAAGAAGCCGTTCTTCTTTTGACGTTGGGACAGGGTCCGGATGAACGGCTTCATATTCCTGCGCGGCGCGATTTTGGCAGCGCTCGCCATCGGCCTTGCTGCCTGCCAGACCGCTGGCGAAGGCGGCGGGGTCAGCGGCGCGGGGGTTCCGGTGGCGGTTGAGACGCTCGAGGGTGCGCCCGAAGGCATGAGTGCGCGGGTACAGCAGGCCGTGACGGCGCAGGCGAGTGCGCGCAGCATCGAGGTGGTGCCGCCGGAAAGCGATCCCCGCTTCCGCTTGCGTGGCTATCTCACGGCCTATGCCAATGAAGATGGCACTGCACTGACCTTTGTGTGGGACGTCTTCGATTCCTCCCGCAAACGGGCGCAACGCGTGACGACCACCACCCAGACAAGCCGCCGCGCGGGCGAGGAGCCTTGGGCGGCCATCAGCGATGCCGATATCAGCAAAGCCGCCGGCAGAAGCATGGATGGGGTGGCCGCTTTTTTGGCGGCGGCGCGCAGCCATGGGGCTGAAAGTGCTCAATAAGACCATTTAAGACCATTTGCCTTCGATTTGATGTGGGTCACGCCTGCGCTCGCCTTGAGGCGCTCGAGGCAGACTGCTAAGAGCGCGCCTGTTCCGAGCGGTTGTCTTGCGATTCCGTGCCGCTCCATCATGATGGGAGAGGCCGATGGGCGCGCCGATCAAACTGGTTGCCGGGAACTCCAACCGGGCGCTTGCCGAAGCCGTCGCCACCTATCTCAAAATTCCGATGACCAAATGCTCCGTGCGGCGCTTCGCCGACATGGAAGTCTTCGTCGAGATTCAGGAAAATGTGCGCGGGCAAGACGTGTTCGTGCTGCAATCGACTTCGTTCCCGGCGAACGACCATCTGATGGAACTCCTCATCATCATCGATGCGCTGCGCCGCTCGTCCGCGCGCCGCATCACGGCGGTGATGCCCTATTTCGGCTATGCGCGGCAGGATCGTCGCGCCTCGGGCCGCACACCCATCTCGGCGAAGCTCGTCGCCAACATGATCACGCAAGCGGGTGCCGATCGCGTGCTGACGCTTGATCTCCATGCCGGGCAGATCCAAGGCTTCTTCGACATTCCGACGGATAACCTCTTTTCGGCACCCTTGATGGCGCGCGATATTATGGACCGCATGGACACCAGCAATTGCATGGTGGTCTCACCGGATGTCGGCGGCGTGGTGCGTGCCCGCGCGCTCGCTAAGCGCATCGATGCCCCGCTCGCCATCGTCGACAAGCGCCGTGAGCGCCCCGGCGAAAGCGAAGTGATGAATATCATCGGCGATGTGGACGGCCGCTCCTGCATTCTCGTCGACGATATCGTCGATTCAGGTGGTACGCTGTGTAACGCTGCCGAGGCGCTCCTCGCCAAGGGGGCCAAGGAAGTTTACGCCTACATCACGCATGGCGTGCTTTCCGGCGGGGCGGTGGCGCGCATCTCATCGTCGAAGTTGAAAGAGTTGGTCCTTACCGACACGATCATGCCGACCGAAGCGGTGAAAGTGGCGCAGAACATCCGCGTCGTCTCTGTCGCCAATCTTTTGGGCGAAGCGATTGCCCGCACCGCGACCGAAGAGAGCGTGTCGAGCCTGTTCGACTAAGTCGGCTTGTTTTCCACGTAGATGACGCCGGGTAGTCCTTCGAAATGCGCGTCGCAGGTGAGTAATTCGGCACCAACCAAACGTGACGTCGCATAAATAATCGCGTCGCTTGTCGAAAGGCGAAGGCTCGCGGAAAAATCCGCTGCTGCTATTGCGGTTTGCGTGTCGAGCGGTTGGACAATGCATGTCTGGGTA